>JAMXLL010000353.1 GCA_024281015.1 Candidatus Binataceae bacterium | reverse complement strand
TCCGGGTATCGAATGATCGAGCTATGTCTTTTGTACATACTGTCCGTTCTCCCCTTCGTTTGCGCAGACTTCGCACCCATAATTCCTGCGGCAAGCGCATCGTATCCCAGACGTTGTCCCTCTTTTTAAAGGTCTTGTCTGTTAGATTTCACACAAACGTGCTTGTGGGATGCTAAAAAGCTTCGATTTTTGTCTTGAAAGCGTTATGTATACGCGGCAACGGGTTAATGTCGGTCCAACCGACGGCGTGGCTTCGTCGGCCATGGGCGCGAGCAAGTATGAACTCCTTGCAGACCGCGCCATCCTGGGTGCAAGCAGGCAAAGCCGAGATGATAATGCAGTTGGGCATCATTGGCATTTCCTGATCGCTTTCGCAGAACAGCGACACCGCATACCGGCAAGTCGCGCTTCAGGATGCCTCATCCAATGTATCCGCTACTAGACCGAGCTTCGTCGAGGAACTTCGGACTAGAGGGTGGTTGGGCATCAACTGGCAGACGCGCTGGGCAAGGTTGAACGCCTAGTCAGAGGTTGTTGTTCTGTTGCAGGTGATCATAGGCAAGCGTATTCGCCTTCGGTCCCAGGTTGGGGCCACACTTCTCAGCTTCTGATATGCCCCATCGTTTGATCGAAAGTGGCTGAAGCCCGATCTGCTCACGGATCCGCACGCGTAAGCTGCTTTATGAGCACTTTACGGAATCTCGACAACAACACGACGCGTTTCTGAGCAAAATTCACGGTTCAGCAAAATAAAACCGGTTTCCCGATGCTATTGACGAGCAGTCCGTATCCGTCCTAGAAGTCAAAACGCGCTTACCGGTGCATGCGCGTGTTTCTTGAGGGCTTGAATGAAACGCAAGTTTTCCGCTTCTGCTGATGCCGCCGGTTGCGATGTTTGTGGTCTGAGCCAAGACACAGCCGAACCAGGACCTTATCCCAAACGAGTTGCCAAGATTCTCGCAAGCCGAGTGTATAATGCCCGCCTCGCATCTTTGGTGCATGAGCACCGAATCGATTTGTCCCCAACTTCAGATGAGCCGGAATTACCGCAACGAGCCAATAGAGATCCACATCGCCACCCTCGCATGCGATTCAGTAGAACAACGGAAACTGATGTGCGTTGATAAACCGACATTGGAAGATCAGGTGTATATTCGCCGCTGCTGAGTACCAACGCGCGCTGCCTGACATGGTCCAAGTCTTGGTTCTGCTCTGCTGCACGACCGAACCGTTGAAATTAATATCGACTCCGGTGCCGAGGACGTCTCGTGGAGAATCAAGTTCCGTTTACCGCCTTTAATTTGTCTGGCGATCCGTTTGACCAGGCAGCAACCGCGGATCGTCCATACCTCAGTGCTTCTTTCCAGGAGACTCTTGCGAGGCTCTACTATGGACTGGAGTACGGCAGTCGCATTCTAATCATCAGTGCAGAGCGGGGGACCGGCACGACTACCCTGCTTCGCTATCTGGAACGGCGGCTGCGCGACCGCAGCCCTACGCTGTTGCTTTCTCTCACCGGCGAGAATGGCCGCGAGGTATTGTGCAAATTGCTCTCTGAGATCGGCGGCTCGGCGACAAGTGATGATCTGTTGGTGGCAAGGGAGCAACTGGACGCCAGAGTCGCTGAGCTCGCAACCGCCGACAAGCCGTTCACCCTTCTGCTCGACCATGAAGACGACAGTCCGATCGCCGCTCTCGAGGTGCTCCGCCAGTTTGCGACCCTGGAATCGATCGAGCGGGGCTTACTCAGGGTGGTGATGGCAAGTTGCCCGGAAGCTACTGAGCATTTGCGAAGCTCGGATTTGGCTGACGAGATCCTGTCCCTCTCGCGCCTCACCGATGACGAAGTAGGCAGTTATATTGAGCACCGCCTGCGCCTGGTGGGATGGAGCGGTGCCCGGCTCTTTACCAGCGGGGCATGCACGTTGATAGCCCAGACCAGCTCGGGGAGGCCTTCAACGATCAACGAAATTTGTTCCAACCTGCTGCAAAACTTCTACCAACGCAACGGTGTGCGTGCCAGCCGTATTGAGGAAGGTGCGCTGGACGAAGCTTCGATCGAATCGGTGATCTCCGGGCGGAATTTAGCCGGCAATGTCCCCGGCAACGATCATCCTGCTAAGCCCTACCAGTTCTTCGCCACGCACCGGACGCCGCTGCTGGCCTCCATAATGCTCCTGTTGGTGATCGCACTTGCGGGCCTGTGGTTTCGAAGCGTCATAAAAGCGCGATCGACGAAGCACCTCAGCGCCGCTATAGGGGCTCGGTCAAGCGCTCACTGGGAGGCAGCGGGCGTTCGGGCCAAACCGCAAGAGCGGATATCAAACACGACACCGGGCTGGGTCAGCAAGAACGGATCTGTTGGCAAAATCAACGTGGCCGGCGCTGCTGTGCAAGCCGCATCGCCGGTCCGGAATGGACACACGGCTCCACCAGCCCGTATCGAAGCGCCGGCAGCTTCGACGACCGCGGCAGCAACAACATTAAACACGAGGGCTGTCGATGTTGCTGGCAGCCACGTGCTGGGCTCGGCCCCGCAAGCTCTCTCAGTATCAGCCCAAAAAACAGTGCTCGACCATTCTCGACCGGATCCGGATGGCGGCTCCGCAATACACGATCAGATGGCCGGAAGCACGGGGCCACGGACCATGATTCCGCCCGGCCCAACCTCGTCATCGAAGCGCGAGCAAAACACTTCCGTCCCTGCAACCGCCGCCGGAATTCCGGCGCCTGAGGGAAAGAATCGAGCGAGCCGCGCCAAAGAACTAGCTGCGTATCAAATCAGACTCGGCGATGCTTATATGAGCCTCGGCGACTATGACAAAGCCCGTAGCAGCTTCGCGAGCGCACTTGGCCTGGCCCCCAATAATAAGGAGGCTCTCGACAAAATGAAGCGTGCGGAGCGCGCAAAAGGAGCAGAGCAAAGCGTCTTGCAATAGTAATCGGGCGGGCTGCTAAACAAGTCTCACTTCCCGGAAAGTAATTGAAGGAGAATCATGGATCAAAAACGCCCAAACCAGGTACCGCCGATCGTTCTAACGCCGAAGTCCAGTCAAGCGCAGTCAGCGCTGCCAGCCACGCGTGGGGCCTCGTCGAAGACCGGCGGCGCGAGTAATTCGGGCGACGAAAAGGATCCTATAGCTGAAAAGGACCCTATAACTGATGACTCGGCCGCATCGACATCGGAGCCCGGGACAAGGAAACAAGGGGGCAACCTGACCGCAGTGCTGGAGGCCTCGCGCGCTGAACTAGACAGCCTACTGGCGGAAACGCACAGCATCCACGAACGAAGTTGGCGAGTGATTCAGGCGCTCCTGGAAAACTCACATCTGAAGGCCGCCCTGGCTGTAGATGCGGGCCTGATCCGTTTTGAAAACGAAACCCGCGATCGCCTCAACAGCGAAATGACAGTAATGCTCCAAAACTTTGACGTCGAGGCAGGAGCACGCCTGGCCGCCCGTCTCGACCAGGCGCTCGCTACTGCCAAACAGCGGCAGCACAGCATCGAGCAGGATCTGGCCACTGCGGTAGCAGAGAACCGCAAGCAGTTGGATCAGATATCGACCGGGGCAGCCGATGGCCTCCAGCAACGCGCGCAGGACCTGATGGCGGACTTGCAAAATGAGGCCGAACGCCACCGGGGAGAGTTGGCCAATAATGCCCGCCGGATTGCCGACGATCTCCAGCAGCCTAGTGACAAGTTTGCCGCCGAGCTGAAAAGATCGATTGACGAGGCTGTTCAGCTTTTCCAGTCGCGCATCGAGCAAACGTGGCAGGAACTGGTTGGGCGAGCGGAGCAGCGAATGGCCGAAACTGCGAACACTCAGACTGCTGAGCTGGCCAAACAGGCACGCCAAGTCGTCGATCGCGAGATGTCAGAATTTCTCAGCCAGGCCCTGAGACGATTCGAGCGGCCCGCCGGGGCGCCCTCGTCGAATCAGGGTAGCTGAATATCGGTATCTTCAGTCGCTCTTGCCGAATTGCCGAAGCCGGAATGCTCGTTGGCAGCCACATGGATGCCTCAGTCGCGGCCTGGCAAGAGTAAATCATAGGCGTCGCAGTTGCGCGCCCTAGTTACTCGAGGAAGAAGCCGTTGATATTCGCCTTGGCTTGAGCAATCGCTTTGGGGTTTTTCGCCGCCAGTCCCTGCGCCAGTTCCATCGCGGTTGGCATCAACTGCTCTTTCTTGACCACGCGGTTGAGTAGGCCCCAGCTGTAGAGCTCCTCGGATTTAAAATGGCGGCAGGTGAAGATGATCTCCTTGGCCCGCGACGCGCCGACATGAGCGGCCAACCATTGCTCTGGCGCACGTGGCCCGGGCGAGCCGAGATCGACCTCCGGCATCCAGAATTCGGCCGTATCAACGGCAATTCGGAGGTCACAGGCTAGTGCGATGAACCATCCACCGCCCACTGCATAGCCGTTGATCGCCGCCACGGTCGGAATGTCCAGATCGGTGAGCAGTCCCAGCGCGCGGCGCAGGGCGCGGCGGCGCCTGGGGGCGACTGAAGTAAAGATGCGCTGGCGCTCCGCCTCATCGGTCACGCCTTTGAGACGCGAGAGGTCGGCGCCGGCCGAAAAGGTATTGCCGGAACCAGTCAGCAGCAGCGCACGTACGTCGTCGTCGTCGCGAATATGAATCAGGTTCGCCTCGAACTCCGAGACACTGTCTTCGTTGAGAGGATTGCGTTTCTCATAGCGATCGAATGTCAGGAGCGCGACCCCGGCTTCCTTCTTCAAGGTGAAATAATTCGACATCTGTACCTCCTCATCCAATCACGCCGTCCCGGCGTAACGATTGAAGCTCGCTTTCGCCGATTCCGATACTCCCCAGCACTTCGGCAGCGTCCTGTCCCAATCGCGACACCGTGTTCGGGCTTTCATCGCTGCTGGTTCCGGAGAGCTTTATGGCAGAACCGAGAACTTTGATCGGCCGGCCATCAAATTCACCATCCCGCACCAGGCCACGCGCAGCAAGTTCCGGATCCGCTGCGACTTCGGTAATCGGCCGGACCGGCGCGCACGGAATTCCGTTCTCGATCAGGATTCCCACCAATTCCTGACGCGTACGCTTCGCCGCCCACGCACCGACAATTCCATCCACCTCTTCAATGATGGCGTAACGGCTCAGATGGTCGCGATAATGCGGATCGTCCAGCAGGTCGGCGCGTCCCATCAGACGGGCAAGCCGCCGCCAATGGTCCTCGGTGAGACAATAGATCAGAATCTGGCCATCTCCGGCCTGGTAGGTATTGCTCGGACATGCCGTCGGATGACGGTTACCTAAACGTGGCAAGCTGCGACCTTCCATTGCGGCGAGTATCATGCCATTGACGGCGGGAATGCACACGTCGAGCATCGCCACTTCGACTCGTCCCCCGCGCCCGGTGCGTCCGCGCTCGATGAGCTTGGCCAGAATCCCGGCTACCAGATGCATCCCGGTGCTGGTATCGATCAAAGCAGCGGTAGCGCGCACTCCCGGGCGATCAGCATAACCGGTCATATCGATGATGCCGGAGGCCGCCTGTACAGTGAAATCCATCGCGCCGAGTTGTGCCCAGCGGCTATCAGTGCCGTAGCCCTTGCACGACGCGTAAATCAGCCGGGGAAAACGGCCGACGAGTTCTTCGTATCCCAGCCCGAGGCGCTCCAAAGCGCCGGGCGCGTAGTTTTCGACCAGTACATCGGAGCGTGCCAACAACCGCATCAGGAGGTCCAGGCCGCGCGGCCCCTTCAGATTGAGAGCGACGGATTTTTTGCCCGGGTTGAGCATGAGAAAATTGCTATTTGCTCCCTTTGTGGCCGGCGGGCGCATCCGCAGAAATTCGCCTTCTCCCGGTGGCTCTATCTTGATCACTTCGGCGCCAAAGTGCGCGAGCTGGAGGCCGCAATACGGCCCCGCATAAATTTGCGCGAGTTCGATTACGCGCACACCTTCAAGCGGTAGAGTCATTTTGACCGGTTCCCTCAATGTGCAGCTCGGACTCTTAGGCCTCTTCGGCCCAATCCGCCTGTCATCAGTGGTGATGGGCCGTCACGGAGGCTGCCCACGATGAGCTGCAGAGCGTCTTGGTCTTGTGGTACCTAGCCCACCCGGGCAGAGCCGAAGCCGTTGTCCAGGCAAGCCTAATATTTGGCGATCACTTCGCGGCTGAAATCTTCGATCATTTCGCGTCCGTGTGGCCATACTACCTGCATTGCCACCTGCTTTACGCCCGCTGCTTCGAGGGCCTTAAGACGCGCAATTATCTCCTCGCCACGGCCGGTAAGAGTCATCGAGCGGACCAGTGTTTCGTCCACATATTTCTCCTCGCCTGGCTTCATATAGATGAGGTGCCCTTCGTGGACTTCGAGATAGCGCTTGTCGGGTGGCGTTTTCAGCTTGGCGATGTACTGGTTGCGATAGCGCTCCCACAGCTTGGTCATTGGCTCCGGCAGCGCCGCGGCAACGGCCGATTGTTCCCATAGCGCGTGCAAAAAGACAATCGCGAAAGGGCCCATTCGCTCGACTACCCGCGGCGACGCAGCCGATTCGCCATCGCGCAGGATACATCCGGAAGTCAAGACAGTATTCGGCAGACTGTC
>JAMXLL010000352.1 GCA_024281015.1 Candidatus Binataceae bacterium | reverse complement strand
GCTCCTCTTCGGGAACTCCCTCCGTAATTCTGGGCAAGCCTACCGCCCCGTCTACGTCGAGTGCGACCGCATGCACGCCGCGGTGCATAAACTCATAAGCACAAGATTCGGCGAGCGCCCGTTGCGCAACCTTGGACGCATTATAGGCGGAGTATTGGGCCGGGCCGCCCCGGGTCTCGGAGCCGAGAACAAAGATAATGGTGCCGGTGCCGCGCTCGGCCATTTTACCCACGACCGCCTGAGTCGCATAGAACGGTCCATAGCAATTGACCTTTAGCTGAAAATCGAATTCTTCCTCGCTGATTTCCGTGAATGGTTTGCGCAAATAAGCGCCGGCATTATTGATCAGCACCGAAATCGGTCCCAGCTCGCGCTCTACTGCTGCGACTGCGGCGAGCACTTGCTCGCGTTTTGAAACGTCAGTCGGAGTCACCAGCGCCCGGCCTCCCTGCTGGCGGATAAGCTCAGCAGTCTCGTCGAGCTGAGATTTGGTGCGCGCGATCAGCCCGCAAGCGTAGCCCTCGCGTCCCATGCGCTGCGCGATTTCGCGCCCGATTCCCCGCCCGGCGCCCGTTACCAATGCAACCTTCGTCTCTGCCATGCCCGGCATCTTAGCTTGCGCGATTCGTTTTCGAAACCGTACTTCTTAAAGGCGCGCGCGGCCCGCCATGCAAGCGCAGTCTTGTTTTCATTGTGGCCAACCGCGCCGCCCGTCCTCCGGCCTCCGCGCCGCTGCACCCGCTAACCTTGTTGATCGTTTTTCTCCAGGAGGACTATTTTCTTAGAGGCTCGCGTAGATAGCTCTTTCGAATTTGCCGAACAGCTCGACAACCTTCGCATCGAAGAAGGGCAATATCTGCGTCATGATCACGCCGGCTACCTGGTTGGCTGGGTCTATCCACTGATAGGTATTACATAGTCCTGCCCATGCCATACTATATGCACTACGGCCGCCGGGAACTGGCTCCGTATTCAGCATAAAAGCCAGGCTCCACTTCTTTACCATTCCCGGAAAAAATTCGGCATCATTAGAAAAGGGCATGGACCGCTTAAGCATCGTTACGGCGGATCCGCCGCTATGGTTCTGTCCCATCAATCGCACCGTTTCCGGAAGCAATACGCGGGTGGAGCCAATTCGTCCGCCGTTCAGAAACATCTGTTCAAAAGCCAGGTAATCGGCGGCCGTACCATAGAGCCCGCCGCCGCCCATTTGGAATTCCGGTTCCTGTGGAAGTTCAAACACCGTCTGTTCGAGGGAGCCGTCGTCCTGGCGGGTATGTACTCCGGCCAGACGCTCTCGTTGCCCGGTAGTCAATTTAAAACCGGTGTCCCTCATGCCGAGTGGCCCAAACAGGTGTTCATCGAAATAAGGCTGGAGTACTTTGCCGCTGACGCGCTCGACCGCTTTTCCGGCCCAATCGATACCGATTCCGTATTCCCATCGCGTGCCCGGATCAAACACCAGCGGGAGATTCAACGCTGCGTTCCGGCACGACATGAGATCCGGCATGCCCGTTGTTTCGCGATACCGGAGAAGCTCGGGATTCCAGATGTCGTAACCGAGGCCCGAGGTGTGTGTCAGCAACTGCCTGAGCGTGATCGGTCGATTCGCGCGGCGCAATTGCGGCTCGCCATCAGGCGAGAATCCTTCGAGCACTTGCGGTTCCGCCAGCTCGGGTAAAACCCTTGCAATCGGAGCGTCAAGCTCAAGCTTGCCCTTCTCGACCAGGAGCACTGCGGCGGTTGAAGTGATCGCCTTGGTCATCGAGGCGAGCCAAAAAACTGTGTCGGTCGTCATCGGAGGACCGTCGGGCAGCCATCGCCGGCCAAAAGCCCCCGAATAAATCAGCTCGTTCGCGGTCGCGGCCATCGCGACCACGCCGGGCACGTCCCCGGCATCTGCCACATGGCGAAACATTTCGTCAATGGACTTTGTACTCACGCGATGATCCTCGGCGTTCTCTTGCTATCGGCAAAGGCGACAGGCGGGTTATCCACGCCAGTTTGAGCCGGATATAACTTTGTTTGTCACTCGCACGCGGCTGCCGCGAAGGCCCTGCGGTCTCGGCTTACTTTTCGGGATTCCTCGCGCGCCAGACAAAACAGACGCGCGGGAATGACAGGTCGGTGCGGCTCTAAAAGAGACGAGTTGTTGCGCGAACTCAGATTCACGCCACTCGGCGGTCCAATTCGTCAGCCGCCTCACAGATCCCCTGGTAAAAGAGCTTTTCACCAGTCATCGCGGATATGAGTCCGGCGACGATCTCCTCGCGCTCTATCTTGCTTTTGACGTTGCGTGAGATTGGGTCCCACACGTGCCGCCCGGCATGGTCCTCGTCGGCCTTCAGGTGGTAGCTGAAGAAGAATACCTGCTCGTCATTGAGGCCGAAGGTCTGTTTCCACGCTTCGGGTCTAAAGTTATTTTTGGGCAAAGTACTCAGGATAAATTCGTCGGCGGAAGTGGTCAGCCACCCGGCGATCCAATGGCGATTGCGGCAGATGTTTTCCCAGATCTGAAAAGCAGCATCAACCAGCGGATGGGGCTTTACGCTGTCCATCTCCAGATCGGTGAGTCCGATATTGCGTCCCATTTGACGCAGAATCGCAGTGTGGCCGGTGCCGATTTGATCGTCCATCACCAGTTCCTGGCGAATCTGTCCAATCGTTTTTCTGACTACCTCAAGGTCAGGACAGCGGCTCATCCACGCAGGCCGCAGCACTGAGCTCAGCAGCCGGTTGCGTAGGACGTGCTGCAGCATATACGCACGTCCGCGTCCCGGTGTGAGAGGATCACAAAACCAACTGATTTCGCGCCCAATTTTAAGGGTGTAATCGGCGATTTCGTCGATTAAGGACCTGGCCTCCGGCTCATCGCCCATGTCGTCTCCTTCCCAGCCATGTCTCACACCGGCTTCGTTGAACATTATCAGGGGCGGCTCGCGGCCAGCGAGCGGGCGCGCTCCGCCTGGTAGCCGCATTTGCATCCCAGCAGCCCGTGTGCATAAAGCTCGACCTGTTCGTCAACAATTTGCCGCACGAGCCCCGGGAGCAATCGGTCACCGACTGAGCCCAGCGGCGCAGCACAGCGACCGCATCGTAGACGATAGTAGGTCCCGTATGTAGCGACGCCTTCGACTTCAATCCCCACCCGTGAGTAGGAATCGCGTATGTCATCCAGAGTCGGACTCATTTAGAGACTAGTCAGATTCGGCTATCTAGCCGAAGTCCCAAGAGCTCGTGTACGAGGTGGAAACCGAGGTCCTCAACAATCAGGCGCTTCCACGGGCGGCGCAGCACCGAAGCAGTCAGGCGTCGCACGCTCCGTGGCTTCTTCATAATGCGCTCGGCTATCTCCTGGGCTCGCGGCAAGAGGCGATCGAGTGGTAGCACCTCATTCACCAGTCCGATCTCTTTGGCTGTCTGCGCATCTATTTTGTCACTGGTGTACAGGTAATAAGCGGCACGCTTCAGGCCCATCAACTCCTGGAACGTCAATCCCTGGCCGTCGCCCGGGACCGCACCGAGATCTCCGAAATGCGGGTCGAAGAGAACTGCGTGATCGGCGCAGAGCGTAATATCGCACAGGAGGGCGAATTCGGTATGGAAGCCGGGGCCATTGATACATGCGATAGTGGGGATATCGATATTGAAGACAAATGCCTCCAGCAGCTTGGTGGCGTCCCAATAGACATGGTCATAGAAGGTATCGGAGGGCATTTGGCCAATCGGCTGCTCGGCCATATTGCGGTCGAAGCCGCCGATCCATTTGTCGCCCGTTCCGCTGAAGATCAGGACTTCGTTATCGGGATCGTTGCCGATATCCATCCATAGCTGGGGCCAATCGTTGTGCACGGCCAGGTTAAAGACCACTGGTCCGCCGTCGGAATGCATTTGCACTTGCAGGATGCCGTCGCGGCGCTCCATTTTAAAGTGCTTGGCATATTTTTCCCGGTATTGTTCATAGCGGGGCCGTCCAACCAGGCCCAGGCGCTGCTCGCGCGCTCGCGCATTTGCCCGTTCTTCATTCTGTGAACTCATGAGTTTGTCCTCCTGATGGGACACCTTTTCAGATGGTCAGCTTGTACAGGCGTGCAGCGTTGCGCCACAGGATTAGTTCGCGCTCCTGTGCAGGGACATCGGCGAAATTGTTCTCAATGATACGGGTGGTTTGGGGATAAGTGGACGTAGATCGCGGAAACTCCGACTCCCACAGAATACGGTCGGGCCCGACGTAGTTCCGGTTGCGCAAGCCTACCTTCTCCCGCCACGTAGTTACGTAACATTGCCGGTGGAAAATCTCCGATGGCCGCTCGATTAGTCCTTCGTTTTCAGCCAGCCGTTGACGTTCCCATTGATGGTCCAGCGCCTCCAGCGCAAACGGCACATAGTCGATCGCGCTGCCCGGAAATACCGCCTGCAATTTTGGAAACCGGTAGAGAATTCCCGACAACACCATTCCATTGATGAGCGCCGCGCTCCCGGCTGACTGGCGGACGTTGTCAAAGGCGCGAGCGCCGGCCGGATCATAGGTCGGACTGATTTCGAACATCACGCTGGGAGCGCTCCCGGCGTGAAAGCATACGGGCACGTCCAGTTCCTGAATTATGGTCCACAATGGGTCCCAGTCCGGCTTGTAGAGATGGGGAGCGGCGGGATTTATCTGCGAAGGTTGCGCCGGCATGATTACCCCCTTATGGCCCCGGGCCACCGCGCGCCTGGCTTCCGAAGCTGCAGATTCGATCGAGCCCGCCGGCAGAATAGCCTGCGGCACAAAGCGAGGGCTGTGCGCCGCCCACACGTCGATAATCCAGTCGTTGTAGATGCGGGTGCACTCGGCCTGGAGTTCGAGATCTTTGATGGCGCAGATTACTTCACCGCTGACACCTGCGGCGGAGGGGAAGAGCACTGAACAGTCGATGCCGTCCGAATCCATCGCGGCCAACCGCGCCTGCGGGTCGTACGCGATCGCTGGAACCTCCCTCCAGGCCTGAGGTTCCGCTCCGCGATCGCTTGACAATGCGCCGGTGGCGAAGAGCGATTGACTAGTCCTTACCTGTCCTTCGATCACCCAGCGTTCAGTTCCGTCCGCCTGCGTTGCAATATGCGGGATGCGGTCGCCCCAGCTCCCCTGTGACATGGAGCGGGTCCACAGGTCGGGCGGTTCCACCACGTGGTCGTCAACGGAGATCACGCCAAATCGCAGTGCCACAGCATTACCCTTCAAATCCGGCTGGAGTAACAGACGGCAGCCTGAGACCACCGCTGTCCATCAGTTATAGCTTGTAGACCCGTTTGGGATTCTCGACGAGGATCTTGTGCTGATCCTCGGCGGGAACTCCCTCAAAACTCCATTTCAGCCACTTGTCAGCCTGGGGCCAGATCGAAGTGGGATGCGGGAAGTCGGTCTCCCACAGGATACGGTCGACACCGATGTAGTCGCGCAGCTTGATGCCCGCCTGCTCGTACCAGAAGTCAACGTAGCATTGCTGACGAAACACGTCGCTGGGTTTGCGCTTGAGCCCGTTCTTAAAAAGTTGATTAAGCTCCCATTCGTAGTCGCAGGCCTCAAGCACGTACGGCACCCATCCGATACCGCTCTCCGCGCCGACGAAAGTCAGTTTCGGGAAACGCTCGAGCACGCCGCCCAACAGCAGATTGGCAAAAATCTGTGAGGAGAGCGCGAAGGAATTGGCGCTGGCAGTCGCGAGCATCTTCATGTCGCTGGCGCCCGGTTCAGAGCCGAGGTTAAGCCGTTTGGCGCCTGCCACATTATGGAAATGCACCGGCATCTCGAGATCCTGGGCGGTCGCCCAGAGCGGATCCCAATAGCGGTCGGCAAATGCCGGCAGACGATACTGCTCGGTGGCGCCGATCATGAGAAATCCGCGATGGCCGCGATTGGCCGCATTCTTCAACTCGGCGACTGCGACCTCAACGCTAGAGAGCGGCAGTTCGGCCAGCGTAATGAAGCGATGGGGCGCGACGTCGTAAAATTCCTCGGCCAGATAATCGTTGTACGCCCGCACGCAATCCTTCTGCAGCTCGGGGTCCATCTTGATCATGAAACCCTCGCCACCGACGCCGGCTGTGTTGGGAAACAGCACCTGCGCGGAGACGCCGTCGCGGTCCATCGCGCGCATCCGGCCATCCGCCGTGTAGACCATCGACGGCACGTCGCGCCAGTGCGTAGGCAGGCTCTTGCGGTCGGGAATCACGCCATGGCAGAGGGATAGCCAGCCATTCATCATCACCCTCCCATCGCACATCCAGAACTCCCGGCCGTCCTTTTCAACTATTTGCGGGATGCGGTCGCCCCACTTGGCCTTGGACATCCGGCTGGTCCAGGTGTCAGGTTTCTCCTGGCAATGACTGTCGACATCGATGCGCTTGTATTCAAAGGCCATAATCAGCCTCCTTGTAAATGCTTAATCCATCCAACCAATTGGCGCCTTGGAGAAGTCCCAGGCGCGAATTCGTTTGGGCCGGATTTTAATAAATACCCGGCCGGTATTGTCGTTAACGATCTGGCTGTCACGCGCTTCGGCGGAGGAGATCATCTCGCGGAAGCTTTCGCCCGTCGTACCCACCACGCCGTCACGCGCCTGCAATAAATAGCGGCTGGTTATCAGCCCCAAGGTCTGCTCGGCCAAATACTCGCCGCGCCAGGGACCTGCCTCGATCGTAATCTTCCGTCCCGAGCCTGCCAGCGCCATTTCGGCATCCCCGGTGATCATCACGGCCCTGGCCATATTCGAGCGCATTCCCATCAGAGGACGGTCGTCCATATCAACCACTACCGAACAGCGCGGATTTGACTCGAGGTCCCGGTACGATCCGCGGGTGCGGGTGGCGGTCAGATACAAACATTGTCCATCCCAGTAATACCAGAACGGGAAGACGTGCGGGTAACCGTCGGCGCCGACCGTGGCGAGCCGTGCGACCCATCGGCCGGAGAGGAATTCGTCAATCTCTTGCCGGCTCATTGCGACTTGCGGCGACCAGGCGAGGGCGCCGCTCAATTTGCGTTGCGTATCTGCCATGCCTGCATCCTCCGGGAAAGCCAACCCCTTTGCTGTACAACGGCAGCCTAGAGGCGCCAGCCGGGAATGGATTCGTTGGGAACGAAATCGAGCGTATAAAGTTCCTGCGCTTTTGCAATGCCACGCAGTGCGTAACGTCCGACTGAAACCAGCCTTTGCCGATCGGCGGGGCAGGCCGCCGCGACGAACGCGGCCGAGAGCAACACATCGCGCTCGGCCGACCGGCACATCGCGGCTATCCGGCTCACTTCGTTGACCGCCGGGCCAACCACCGTAAAGTCCAGCCGGTCGAGGCTGCCGACGTTGCCGTAAAAGACGTCGCCTACATGCAGGCCGAGATAGACATCTGTGGAGGGCAGCCCGGAGTCGGTGCGGTCCACGTTGAGTTTGGCGACAGATCGCCGCACTGCACCGGCAGCGTTCAGCGCCGCATGTGAGGCCGCACCGAGATCGGGTTCGCGGAAGATCGCCAGCGTGCCGTCACCGATCAGCTTCAACACGTCGCCGCCGGCTTGATGCACGGCCGAGATCACGACGTCAGCATAATCGTTGAGGAGGGGGATAACCTGATCCGGTGCTGCGGTATCGGTGATCGTGGTGTAGCCACGCAGGTCACTGTACCAGAGCACTGCACTGATTTGTTCGGCGACACCGCGTTCGATCCGGCCGCTCAAAACCCGCCGTCCCGCGTCGCGACCCAGATAGGTCTCGACGAGAGTGGCGGCGATACGCGCCAATGACGCGGACTTCAGAACTGCGGCGAGTGGATTGAAGAGTGCCTGGAGCGTGACGATGTGGCTTTCATCGAACCCGGAAACCACGTCCGAGGTCCAGAAGGAATAAATCGCGTCCATTTCACCAATCACACCAGTTGGCGCGAAGCGCGTGACCAGAGCCAGGTAATCGGTCATACCCTCGTTGCGCAACTCGGCAAAAGTGGGGAAATCGGGGGTTTCCTGACAGCGAGAGGGATCGGCAAGGCGCCGGCGCATGATGGATTGGTTGGTCTCGAGCATGTAGTACAGCGGACTGCGGCGCCATGTTTCAGCATTGGGGCCGTCTCTGGTGCGTCCGTACTCAATTACGTCCGCATGCTTATTTCCGGGGCTCCAGCGAAAAGCGCGGCCTTCATAGACAGGATGGAGAGTGTCGACCAGGACAATCGCTCGCGCCAGAGGCATGCCGGCATCGACAAGGCGCTCGCAGAAGCCCCCAACGATTTCAGCTTCACCTACCCCGGCCAGGCTCTTTTCAATCAGCCATGATGTCAGCGCAGCAGGGGATAGCACTTGGCGATG
The DNA here is from genome assembly GCA_024281015.1 of Candidatus Binataceae bacterium. Taxonomy (GTDB): domain Bacteria; phylum Desulfobacterota; class Binatia; order Binatales; family Binataceae; genus JAMXLL01. Next base: position 1,426 of record JAMXLL010000352.1, on the reverse strand, counting down.
TTCCATCTTCTAAAAGTCCCCGGTTTTGCCGGGGTTGTGTATACGCAATTGAGTCATTGACAAAACCGTATTCCATTGACGACCCAAAGAGAATCCGTGCGCATTACCGGGAACAATAAGCGAAAAGCCTGGCGGTAAGGGATTCGATTTGCGGCAAGGAGAGAGCTCGACCATCTGCTGAGGCTTCGTATGTCCAGCAAGACCACAAATCTTTACGGCCCGCTCCTGCGCTGTGGATAACAAAAAGCCAGCAGTTGCACGACTGGCGGAACAATAGTCGTTGACAATATTTCTTCGCCGATGATGATTAGGGCGTATGAAGACGCCATCATTGGTGTGGCTCGCGAGAATTACCGCAGTTCTGGGATTGTTTAGTAGCTGCTCGCTATTCAGCAAGCCCCCAGCCCATATCTCTGTCAAAGCGGTTTCCTGGAAGCTGGTCCAAAAATATGCAGAACCGGAGGCCGGACTGGCGGGGCGCAAAATAAAAATCATCGATCCTTCCGACCACCGGGTAATCGCCGAGAAGTTGACGGATAATCTCGGCTACGCAATTTTCGAAGTGCCGGCCGGCCGCTATACGGTTTTGGGCGTCGGCGGAGCGCAAAACGTCGATGTGGCGCCGGGGCAGACCGTCGGGTTCAAGTTGATCGTGCACTAGCTGCTAATTGCGCTCCGCGCGACGAAGACCGCTTCATTTCCAGTTGCTGTTCGAATGGAAGGCCAGGATTTCCTGCTGGTGGTGCGGGCGGCCAGACCACCAACGGTCGCAGGGTAATTCTGACTGGCGGTCCCCGATTCGCCCATGATAAACTCGCGGTAATGATCACCGAACGCCTCAAGCAGGCGGTCGAACGCGCCGCCTCGGTACTCCAGCCCGAAGAGCAGGACCAGTTTGCCGACAAGCTCCTGGCCAAGCTCGCCAACGAAGAGAAGCGCCTGACCGAGTTTGTTCATGACATCGTCAACACCCTCGCACAGTTGATGAACGAGGATGACGACGCTAAATGGGTCGCTCTCTTTGCCGAGGACTGGGATAAGTTCGACCGGCTAGCGGAAAAGGCCCACGCCGAAATCGCCGCAGGCCTGGCCCTTCCTCTCGACCTAGATAAGCTCTGAAATCCAGCGCGCTGCCATCATTCTGGACCGCCTTCCGAGAATTGCCCCCAAGTCGGCGCGCGTATCAAACGCTTTCAGGAAAACCCCATCGGCAAGAAGTCGGTAGTTAAGTTGATTGTGGCTAAACTATCGAGTCCTGCACATTTAGAGTGACACTAGTGTTCCGGCGGGTTCCCCCCTTGTCATCCCGCGCGCGTGTCCGGCGCGCGCGAGGAATCCCGAATCCGGCGTCTGGCTGGCTAAGAGATCGGGATTCCTCGCGTGGCAGCCACACGCGGGAATGACAGCAATCGCTATCCTATAATGG
>JAMXLL010000351.1 GCA_024281015.1 Candidatus Binataceae bacterium | reverse complement strand
CGGAAGTAGAGGAAGTCGTGTTTAGTCACGGGAACATGAATATCTGAATATGTGTACCGTACTAATTGCTTGGCAGCGGGACACCGCTGAACCAAATGATAGAGTCCTTGCGCACGAGCGTTAACTCAATATTCGAGTCCAACGGGCGTAAACGCGGCGCCGTTGTTTGTGCTATGGTCCAGCCTATGTTGAAGGCGGTTCTGAGTGGAAGGTTTTTGCCGCGAACACGAGTTGAATATCCGACCAATTCGCTTTTTGGCTGAGCGAGAGCGGCCCGCGCATGATCAATGAAGACCTTCATCGTTTGAGTAAACTCGCGGCTAGGGGCCACGAGCTAACGCTTCGTTTCCTGGAACTGCGTGTCAGCGACTCTTACTCGAGACAGGCGTGCTTGCGTGAATTTCAGTCTTTAGTAGAAGAGTTTAAGGCAGTTGCGTCTCGTTTGGGTATAGCGCGTTAAACGTTGACCAATCCTTGGGGGGGAAGCCGACGAATGAGGGTGATTGAGCCATACATCAAGGGCGCAACGCGGGCGCCGCTCCTACCGCCCCTCGGTTCCCTTGGGGCATGACTTCGCCAGAGAGTTGCTATACACCTACTTGGCGCCCGCTCACCCCAGAGAGTTGGCAGAGCGGTTTAATGGGGATGCTTATTATCAGGATCGCTCACACGCTTGCGCGAACCGGTGACCGCAGCTTGGACCAGCGCCGCCTTTAGGAAGGTTTCGTTCTATCTGCGCACGCCGTGGTTTAATGTTGAGTACGGTTGGGGTGCACGCGAAGTAGACGATGCTATAGGTGCAGGTTCATACCTCCGGCAGCATCTGGGGCCATCAGGGCAGTATGTGATTGGCGAGGCGTCCAAGCGAGCCTGGACAGAGCAAGATCCTCGTCAGAGGTCACCGCGCAGCGAGGCCCACAAAAGAAAGGCACACCACGCAATCACCGGGTCATCCGACACCTTGCCCTCGCCGGGAACGTCCGGCGCAGGCGGCAGCCCAGCGACTTCGTCCGGCGTCAGCGCTTCGCTCACAATCGCACGGATCGCGGAGATGCTAGGGTCACGCTGGGCTTCGCTAAAGGCTTTCATCACCGCTAACATTTTGACGACGCCAGGCGATTGGCTGGGGTCGAAATCGAACTTCATGACGGCACCTGCGCGATATCAATCGCGATTCATACATAGCTAATGGCTTGGCGGCTGTTCGGATGATTTGAAGCTAATGCGAGTAGTTCGTTCCTTCAATACCCGGCTGCGAGCGGGCGGAGCAATAACCGAGGGAGACATGAAATGACTTTGAGCCGGTCTTCGACCCTTGTGGCATAAGCTACACGAGACCCAAAGGTTATCGGGAGCGTTAACCCTAATGCCAGGCGAATTAATCAGCCGTTAAGAGCGGGTCGAATATTCTGATTCACGCAAAAGAAGTTGGTGGGATCGAATTCGCTCTTGATTTGGCACAATCGTTCATATTTATCGGCATAGGCCGCGCGAACCCGTTCTTCGCCTTCTTCTTGTAGATCGTTGACGTAAACGGCACCAGTCGAGAGAGGTGCCAGCGCCGAAAAGAAGTCATGAACCCATCTTTGTGCCTGAGGACCTGCCTTGCTCTGCTGCCAATATGAATGGATCCAGTAGTGATAACCGCTGCGGCGGAACCCGAAGGCATCATCCCGGGGCTTCGAGCACCATTGCCCGTGCCAATAGACCAGGGTGATGCCACTCGCTTCGGTGGGAGCGTTCGCGGCGTGGTCGACAATCACTTCAATACATTCGGGACTGAGATTCTCGAGGTGGCCTGCGCGACGGCAGGTCGAGTACTCACCATCGCCGGGGTTATCTGAACCGGCTCGTTGCTCGTCGAGGTACGCACGCACCTGAATAGTATCCTCGACCGGTTTGAGAAATTTGCGGAGCGGCGAAAGAACCTTTTCGCCGCGTCGCGGCTCGCCGGGCCATACGACGCCTATGTTCAGCATGCGCTCACCCGGATGGGGTAATACCGCCATCAATAGATACAACTCGTCAGGTATGCCAGAGACATAATCCTCGATGAAGGCTAATACTTTAGTGGCGTGGCGGATTGGATATTTCAGGTGGCCAGAGAGAACCTGCTCGATTGGGTCCAATCGCAATTCAAGCGACGTCACGATGCCGAAATTGGCACCCGCGCCGCGCAACGCCCAGAAGAGGTCCTTTTCCTCTCGTTCACTGGCAGTAACTTTTCGACCATCGGCAGTAATCAGCTCACATTGAGTAATATGATCGCACCCGTACCCGAACTTGGGAGTCAGTGAACCCGTGCCGCCTCCCAAAGCATATCCCACCACTCCCGTTGAGGGGCACGAGCCCAACGGGACAGCCAATTTGAAAGCTTGCGTGATATGATCTAGTTGATTTCCCAACACACCAGGCGCGATTCGAACAGACTTGTTCATTGGATCGATCTTAACCTGTGTCATCGGCGAGAGATCGATTAGGATTCCGTCATCGCAGACCCCATGACCAGCAAAGCTATGGCCTCCGGATCGCACCGCGGCCGGCAGGTCATGGTCGCGCGCCAGGTGAATTGCCCGAATCACATCGTCAGGATTGGTGCAGCGCGCAATCAACCTTGGATAGCGATTGACAGCGTGATTCCAGACACGGCGTACCCGCGGGTAGGAGCGATCTCCGGGAAGGATTATCTCACCGGCAAAACTTTTGGAGAATTGGCGCAGGATTCGTTGATTGAAATTCTTTTTGACTCGTCGTGCTCGGTTCGACATTACAGGAATATCTCATCGGAATTGAATCCAGCGCGGTTCATACGCGATCGAGCTTGCACTATGGGCGGAACCCGATTACACGAGGCGTGAGGAACGTCGGCTGTGACACGATCCGGTAGGCGTTCTCGACCCACTCGCAGATCCAGCGGCGAGTGTCACGCGGGTCAATCATCTCCTCGATCTGGAACTTGTTGAGAGGTCCAATAGGTCCGCGAGCGCGTTCAATACGCTCATTGATCTCGGCGCGTAACGCGACGGGATCGGCTGCTTCGGCCAATTGGCGCTTATAGGCCGCTTCAATGCCGCCCTCGGGCGGAATACCACCAACGTCGGCGGCGGGCCAAACGACGCGTGCGCTAGCGCCACTGCGGGGTGTTGCATAGTTGTTACCCGCAACACCGAAACTGCGCCGCATGATAACCGTGAAGATGGGTACCGAGACTTGTGCGTAAGCAATCATCCATTCCGCGCCTTTGCGAATCGTGCCGGAGATTTCATGTTCAAGCCCCACCGCGAACCCGGGGCTATCGATCAGGTTCAGAATCGGCAAATGGAATAGATCACAGGTATCGAGGTGCCGTATCAGCTTGTCGCATCCGTCGGCAGTCATCGCGCCGCCATTCAGGTGGCGGCAATCGGAAGCTACAACGCCCATCGGATAGCCGTTGAAGCGGAGGAAACCGACGATCTGATCGGTTCCCCATAACGGCCCGATTTCGAAGAAGGAGCCACGATCGGCCATCAGGCGGATGGCGCGGCGCATGTCGAAGGTAGTGGTGCGTTTACGCGGAATGATCGTGAAAAGCTCCTCTTCACGGCGATCGACGGGATCGTTAGAGTCAGGCGGCAATATCGGCGGAACTTCGTAGGCACTTGAGGGCAGATAAGAAAGGAAGCGCCTCGTCAAAGCTGCCGCTTCCTCCTCCGACTGCGCCAAATTATCAACCGACCCGTTGCGGCAATGGACTTGCCATCCTCCCAGCTCTTCTTTCGAGATGTCGTAACCCATCGCGTGGTTTACCACGGGCGGGCCCGCGACGAAGAGTTGGGCGATATCGCGGACCATTACTGCGAAGTGGCCAAGCACTGCCTTGGCCGCGCCAATCCCAACCACGCTGCCCAGCAGTACGTTCACCACGGGAACCTGTGCGAGTTGTGAGGCGTAAGTGGCGCTACCGAGGTGGGGCACCAGGAATGAACCGCCTTCCCCTGAGACACGTGGGCGGCCGGCTGTTATCGTGCCGGAGCTTTCCTCCGCGCTGCTCTCGCCAGTCTTCTGCTGTTTCGGCACCATGGCGGCGACGCTACCGCCGCCTGATGAACCGTCGAGCAGCCGGATCGAAGGGCAGCGCAGGTCGATCGAAAGCTGATCAAGATAGAAGGCTTTAGCAGAGATTGCGCCGTCGGCATGACCACCGCGCGAGGTGAAGTCATCGGCGCATACGACGGCTAGTCGGTTGGCAATTTTTCCCCAACCGCCCACATGGTTGGCGGGCGTGAATCCGGAGACTCGGCCGTTTGAGTCGTAGTCGGTGAAGCCGGCGATGCTGCCAATCTCACGAAAGCTGCCGGGGTCGAGCAAAAGATCAATCCGCTCGCGGCAGGTCAACTTGCCGCGCTGACGCTGCCGGAGGACGCCTGGATCGGTTGAATCTGATTCGAAACGCTTGGCGGCGATGGTTCTGAGAGCTCGCACTTCGGCCAGCATCGGCGCCCACGTATCGTCGCCATATTGGCGTGCGGTAACGTGACCCTCGTGGCTCTTAGCTGGTGCTATAGTAGCGATGATCTGGCCAGCGGCGACGATGGCGCCTAGTTCAGTCGGTCTAATTGCTGTCACAACACCCGTACACGACGAGGCAATCACGCTCTCCATCTTCATCGCGCTGACAACCATCAGTGTCGCCCCAACCTCGACAGTCGTTCCGGCTTCAACGGGGAGTTCGACGACCGCTCCCGTAATCGGGCTCACAACACCTGCCTGACCATTCGGAACCGGAAGACTCGCAGTTTCCGGAGGCGGACCCGATAATCCCGGCATGCTCTTGCCGCCGCGCACTTTCGCCGACTGCTGCTCGAGCAGCATTTGCGATGGGGACGTACGAATGAGTTCACCGGGTGGTGAGAGCAGATCCGGATGCTCCGTCAGAAAAGTAGTTCGCACGTCCCCCGCGCGCAGCATCGGATGCGCAAGAATGCGCTTCAGTTGAGGCAGATTCGTCGGGAGGCCGGCGATATGAAATTCGTCAAGGGCGCGCAATGCGCGATCGATAGCCGAGGCAAGAGAGTTCGTCGAGTTAGATTCGCATATGACTTTGGCGAACATCGGGTCAAATTGCGGTGGCGGCGTGTAGCCCAGGTAGCCGCAGGAATCGACCCGGACGCCAGGCCCGTTGGGTTCCTTGTAGCCGGTCAAGGTGCCTCCGCCGCTCGCGACAATACGGGCCTGGATGGCGTAACCTCGAGGCGGTTCCATCTCCTCCTGTTCGGGCAACCCCAACCCCCTCAGTGTTTCTCCAGCCGCGATCCGGAATTGAGCTTCGACAAGGTCAAACCGCATAAGTTGCTCGGTTATCGTGTGCTCAACCTGAATACGAGGATTACACTCTATAAAAAAGTGTTCGCCGCTCTCCGGCACCACCAGGAACTCGACCGTCCCGGCATTGACGAAGTTGGCCTCGCGAGCGAGACAGAGTGCATCATTGAGGATTCGTTGCCGCAGGTCAGGCGCTATGCCGGCAGCAGGTGCGATCTCAAGTAACTTCTGATTCCGCAGCTGCACCGAGCAGTCGCGTTCGTACAGGTGGGTCACGTTACGGTAAATATCGGCAAGAATCTGAACCTCAATATGGCGCGGCCGGACAAGCTGCTTTTCAACGAAAAGTGAGCCGTCACCGAAGGCTGCCTGTGCTTCGCTTTCACATCGAGCGAAGGCGGCGGCCATTTCGTGGGGAGCCGTGACCACCCGCATTCCGCGTCCGCCGCCGCCGGCCGCAGCCTTAGGCATCACCGGATAGCCAACGGCTTCAGCTATGGCAGCGGCTTTGTCCGGATTCGGCACCACACCTGAGCTGCCGCTGATAATTGCTATCCCAAGATCCTGTGCCAGCGCGCGCGCCCTGGTCTTGTCACCGAACAATGCGAGCGTCTCCGACCGTGGCCCGATGAAGGTGATTCCTTCTTCAGCGCATCGTTGTGCAAAGCCGGCATTCTCGGAAAGGAAGCCATAGCCGGGATGGATACAATCACACCGGCTTGCCTTTGCGAGCGCGATTAGCGCGTCGATATTAAGGTATGCGCGCACGGGCTCGCTCGACGGTGACTCACGACCGTCAATCATCCGCGATTCCGTCGTAATGCGCGTGTGAAGTGCGAGCGCATCCGCTGAGGAGTACACGCTGACGGTTTCAATTCCGAGCGCGGCCGCGGCACGGGCGGTACGGATTGCTATTTCACCACGATTGGCGATCAGAACGCGCTTGAACAAAGTGGCACCCCCTCAACGATGCGAAATTCCCTCCGGTTCGGACCAGCACCATGATTAGTCGGTCTTTGTCGCTTCGCCAAACAGTTCACGGCCGTCGCAGCTCTGCTTACCTCCGATTTGCGTATCGTGTCGGTCTGCGAGGACATGCCCCGTGGTGAGGTCTGCATGATGCGGATAAGAGTTTCCGGCGCGCGAGTTGGCGATTTTGTACTGCTGCGCGCAGCCGGGGAAAGCGCTGGGGTTCGATTCTGAGCTGGTCCGGGCTGTTAGCGACCCCTCAGTCACAGCAACAAAAAGATGCGTGCGGCTAGTATAAGACCTTATTCTAAAAGAATCGGACGCGCATCATAGTCCGGAAACCACGATAGCCCAACTCATTTGGAACGATTGCGCAAATCCGTCTATCCAAATTGTCAGTACGTGGCTGAGGTTGCGTTTTGTCTTGAGCGCGGCCTGTTCATTGCGGTGGCGGTCTCGCACTTTCACTACGCCGAGGCGGCTCGGTTTGGAGATACAATTCTAACGAGGAACGATTCGCGCCTGAAAAAGCCGGTCGTGTGAAACGAATCGTCTAGCCGCAGCAGCGCGTAATCCAAGTAGTGACCCAGCTCGTGCATAAGAGTTCGCACAAACGTCCTTGGCTTGACCACGTCATGGCGCTGTGCCGTTCGCATCCACAATATGATCAGCGGCGGGCCTGGGCGTCCCGACGAGCCGCGGGGATAAAAGATTCCGTGGAGTTCGCCGTGAGTGTTGTGGGGTCGAACGCCGCGAACCTCAACCCGTACTGTGCTAACTGCCATCAGTTCGCAGATCCGGTCCGCCAATGACTGTGCAGAGCGTTCGATCAGCGCCGGCGCTCCCCTCGGCAGGGCGTTTATTAACGCCGCGGCGAGAGACAAAGTGGCGGCATCAGGTAACAATTCGAAGTGATCGATGGAATCGCTCTTGAGCCAGGTCCGCTGGGCCCGGACCGATAAGCGGTGAAAGTAAGCCGGCAACGCTCGCCCGTCAGCCATGCTTCCAATCCCTTTCGGCCCCACCGCCACAGCAACTATCATCTTGTAGGCAAATGCCGGGAAGAGCAACCGTATGGAAGTTAAAGTAGTCGAAATTCCCAAACCGAACCCTGACCTGAACGTCATTATCGGACAAGCGCACTTCATCAAGACTGTCGAGGATCTCTACGAGGTGTTGGTGCAGGCTGTTCCGGGGATAAAATTTGGCGTGGCGTTTTGCGAAGCATCCGGCCCCTGCCTGATACGTCATACCGGCACGGACGAGGAGCTGGAGACGGCGGCAATTGCAGCCGCGAACGAGATCGGCGCCGGACATGTTTTCATCGTGATGCTCGGCAATGCATTCCCGGTAAACGTACTTAATCAGATAAAAGCCGTTCCGGAGGTATGCACCGTCTTCTGCGCCACCGCCAATCCATTAGCGATCGTGATCGCTGAGCACAATGACGCTCGAGGGATAATCGGAGTCATCGACGGCAATGCCCCCAAAGGTGTCGAAGGAGAAAAAGAACAGGCAGCGCGGCACTCGATGCTGCGCCGCTTCGGTTATAAGCAATAACGGCCGATGACAGGGATTAGCCAGGTGGGAGCGCCGCCACTGTGCTGCCCAGCCCGGGCGGAAATGATCAAACGGTCTCAGATGCGAGTTACGACGTGTAAGCGGCACAGCCTGTTGAACATGGGCTATAATGCGGAAACTGATCTTAATAGACGCGGAGTGTAAATGCGGGAGTCACACCGATGGTGAACGGTGGAGGTGGTCGTCGGGGGGACGGGTCGAAAAATCACGGTTCAGCGAACAGGCAAGTTCGACACTCTCCAACGCGTGGCGGGCTTCAACCGGCTCATCAAGTGCAAGCGATGGGTAGACTAATCCGGGGGCTTGGATGGCGCCGGACATTGCTCGGGGCGTTCCTGATCGTGGCTTTTTCGGGAGGCTTTTATCTCGCAAACCTTTATAACAATATCTCTCAACTGATAGCGCAGCGGCGGGCGGCTTTGACCTCGGCGATCTACTCTGCTCCGTTTGAAATCAATGCCAATGATGAGATAGCCCCGCTCCACATAATCGATCGTCTGGAGCGGCTGAGTTATTCGCGCGTGCAGGAGCCGCGGCATCCCGGCGAATATTCGCTGGAGCCTGGCGTGCTTACCATTTATGCGCGCGAGTTCAGGGTTGGCGATCGCGGCTATCCAGCGGCGCTCTTTCATGTGAGTTTTGATGGTCAAAGGCTCAGCGGAATAGCCGATTCCTTTGGCGCCGCGCAGACACAGGCACTGATTGAACCTGAGATCATCGGCCGGCTCCTGCCGGAGGCACCCGCGGAAAGGGTGGAAGTCTCTCTCAGCGAAGTTCCGCCCTATCTGATAAAAGGATTGTTGGCCACTGAAGATCGCTTCTTCTATTACCACTTCGGCTTCGATCCGATTCGAATGATCGAGGCAGCCATCATCGATTTACATTCACACCGTCTGAGCCAAGGCGCGAGCACCTTGACCCAGCAGCTAGCGCGGACTTTTCTCGAACAGCACACCCGCAGCTTTCATCGCAAGTTCCGCGAACTCGCAATAGCGCTGGTGCTGGAAATGCGGTTGTCCAAGAGCGAAATTCTCGAGCGTTATGTCAACGATGTGTGGATGGGGGAATACCAGGGCACCCCGATTTACGGAATGCCGCTCGCCGCCCGCTACTTCTTCAATAAAGACCTGCGCCAGGTGAGCCCGGCAGAGGCCGCCACGCTTATTGGCATGATTCAGGCGCCTAGCAGTGATGACCCCCGGCGGCATCCCCAGACGGCACGCGAGCGGCGCAATGTGGTGCTGGCTTTGATGCGGCGAGCGGGTGCTCTTGACCAGAATGTTTACGAAGCCGCCGTGGCACAACCGGTGGTCACCGTGCCGGCGCCAGGGCTGCGACGCGCACCATACTTCGCCGATTACGTGACCGCGCAGGTGGCGAAACTGTCCGGTGTAAACGGCACCCTCGCTGGGCTGCGAGTTTACACTACTCTAGACCCGGAGCTTGAACAGGCCGCCAGCGAGGCGCTAGTGGCCAATCTTGAACGTTTGGAGAGGCTCCATCCCCGTTTGCGCCGCCGCACCTCCGCTAAACGGCTCGAAGGAGCGCTGGTCGCGATCGAGCCACGCTCTGGCGCGATCCTCGCGATGGTCGGAGGCCGCGACTACGGCATCAGCCAGTTCAATCGCGTCGCGAGCGCCGAGCGTCAGCCCGGGTCGGCTTTCAAACCCATTGTTTATCTGACGGCGCTCGATCCGGCGTTGTCGCCGCTCAGCCAACCGGTGACGCTCGCCTCGATTCTGCCCGATAGGCCAATGTCGTTCGGCGGCTGGAGACCGGTCGATTATGAAGGAACTTATGCGGGCGATGTCACCGTTGCCGAGGCCCTGGCCGATTCGCTCAATATCCCGACTGCCTATCTCGGCAGCCAACTCGGGCCAGCGGCGATGATTCAAACCGCTCACCTGATGGGGATCCAGGAAAAATTGCCGAATTATTTGCCCATCTCCATCGGATCCGGTGAGGTTACATTGCTGGAGATGGCTTCGGTGTATGGCACCTTCGCGGACGGGGGCGTGGTGCGATCGCCATACGCGATAGAGGCGGTGGTAAATGGCCAAGGCCAGCTGATTTACAAGCATGCGCCTCGCGCCCAGCGTTTGATGAGCCGCGCAGTTGCCTACCTGATGACCGGAGCATTACGTGGCGTGCTTGAATACGGGACCGGTAAGAGTGCAGCACGAATGGGCCTGGATTTTGTGGCGGCAGGCAAGACCGGCACCACCGAAGATTATCGCGATGCCTATTTCATCGGCTACACGCGAGAACTGGTTTGCGGCGTCTGGGTAGGCTTTGACCAGCCGCAGGATATCGGCTTACCCGGCGCCGACGCGGCGTTGCCGGCCTGGGTTGCCTTCATGCGGCAGTCGATACGGCAGCCGCAACTGGGCTTCGGCCCACCGCCACCAGGCATCACAATGGCCACCATAGATCCGACGACCGGAGGGCTCGCTACGCCGTCGTGCCCTCGGGTAGCGCGACTGCCATTCCTGTCGGGGACCGAACCGACGCAGACTTGCCGATTGCACTCTCGACTTTTCGCAGCCAGTACGCCACCCGTACCTGATTCAGGCGAAACTCAGCCTGATTCCAGCTCAGTGCCTGCATCGCCGGCTCCGATCCCAGCGGCCAACAACGTCTTCGCCGCCATCGGCAGCTTCTTCAGGGGTATATTTGGGCAGCATTGAATCCGTCAAACTCCTGTCACCGAGAGCCGAAGGCGCGGCTGGCTGGTCGCGCCATCGAGCCGCTCGGCATTGGTTGGCGGCTGGGTAATGCCGTTGCCGTCGGTGGCCCTTACTCGCACGACGTATTCGCCGGACGCGGCCGCCGCTAAGGGGTATCGCCATACAGTCCACACGTAGGGTGACGAATTTTGCGAGAGTTTTGCGGCATGCCACGTCGCGCCGTCGTCAGTTGAGATCTCCACTCGTCGAATCCCAGCCGGTCCGGCGAGCGCCCATCCGACGAGATCAACCGGACCGCGCACCTTAGCCGACGTGTTAAGCGATAACATATCGAAGATTCCACTCGGCCGGCGCGGATAAAAGAATCCGGAATTGACCTTGCGCCAAGCCTCATTGCTCCAGCCGCGAGCCTCCCAATACCCGATAAATGGTGTGTCAACGAATTCGATCTCAGTGAGCCATTTTGGTTGCTTCATGCCGTATTTGCCCGGAATGAAAATGCGTAGCGGAAAACCGTGCTCGCGTGGCAGGGGCTCGCCGTTCATTCGGTAGACCAGCCAGTTCTCTTCACGGGTCAGCTCCGCTACCGGAACGCCGGTATAATAACCGTCAGCGGCGCGCATCGCCGCATAAACCGCGTTGCGCTTGATGCCTGCCCGCTCAAGCAGCGGTTTCAGCTCAAGCCCGGTCCATTCGGCATTACCGATAGCGGTGCCATCGGGCGGATTGCCGATGCATTCAAGCGTAAGGAGACGCCGAATCGAGGGCATCCTGATAATATCGGCGTACGTCAAGCTGAATGGCCGCTGTACTAATCCGTGAATTCTCAAGGTCCAGTGATGCGCATCTACCGCAGGGGTGCCGCCGTACGAGGTCACGTAAAAATCGCGGTTGGCTGTGGCCCCGCCCAGGCCCGAGCGCGGTTCATTCGCTCCTACTCGCGCCGCGAAAGGACTGGTTGCAAGCGCCAGTGCTCCGGATGCAATCCTGATAAATTTACGGCGAGAAATTCTGTTCGATGCCATTGCCATAATTAGATATTCTTGCCATCAGCTTCGCGGGTTACTGACCTCACTCAATAAATGATGCCGGTTCCAGTTGATGATTGGCTACTGCCGCTTCCCTAATTGGCGCCTCCTGCCGCTCGGGGCGTGGGCTTGTATGGTCATCGTTGCGGCCGCGTCGACTGCAAATGGAGGGAGTTCGGCCCTCGCGAGGAAGGGACGGTTCTTTTTGCCGTCAGGCCCGGCTGCCAAGATCGTCACAGTTGCCAAGACCGGCGAGGCGCAAGCCGAAATCACGATGCTGACCGAAGCGATCGCCGTCAAGGAGGCCGGTCCCAGAGCAACGATAAGGAAATTCGGCGAAGTCTATGCCTTTAGCCCATCCTTTATCGCAGTTCATCGCGAGCAGCCAACTGAGATCGATTTCTGGAATCTGCAACCCGATGACGAGCACGATTTCGCCCTACTCGGTCCGGACCTGACTGTCTTGATGTACGTAAAGCTTCCGCCGCTAGAGAAGACCTCTTACATATTTACATTTCACCAAGAGGGCGAAATAGAATTTAAATGCCTCCGTCATCAGCCCGAGATGAGCGGGCAGATTCTGGTGCTACCGCCATCGAAATGACCGATTGTGACCAATGATACGTTTGTCGCACTTATACAGGCGATCCCGATGACAAACCGTTGATTCGGCATGACTCGTCGTGCAACTATCGGCTTACATCCCGGCACTCCAGAAGATTCACACGCGTCCTTTTCCTGGGGGGATGCGAGGCGCGCGTCAATATTTGCGCGCAAACCCAAAAACGACGAGATTGAACAAGCTACAATCATCGCCGCGCTTTGTCGCCGCACAAATGCCCGATTGGCTCCTGCAAAGCGCGCAGCAAATCCAGGTAATCGACTACGAGTTGCATGCCTCGCTCAGAACGATGACCCGAGGGCAAATGCGCCTGCAGGATATCCCGGTTTTTTTGGATGCCTGCATTCAGCGGGAGCGGCTGATGGCGAAGATACTTACTTACCTCGCTGAGCGGCGGAAAGCCGCTTCTCAGACGCTCGCAGCAAGAAACGGCAAAGCGTAAAGCCAGGCGCCCGCAGCCAGGGCTTGAGCAACTGGCCCGTGGGTGACTCTTGTCTCTTTGACCTCCGACCTCTTACAGACCTTCGAATTGTTGCCGTCGGGTTGTCAAACGTTATCGTTTGTCCGGCTTTCACCTACTCGACGCCCACCTGTCCACTGGCGCCCTTGTCGAAAAAAACATCTTCAATTACCCGGCGGCCGCCAGTGCGCTGATACCGGCTTTGTTTCGTGAACCTCGAAGGGATTAGAATCTGCTGGTAATTGGCTGAAAACGTGCGCGTGGGTGAACAAAGGAAAGGCTCGCGATGAAAGTCATTTTCCAGAAAAAGGGTCCGGTAGCGTACGTGACCATCAATCGGCCGGAACGGCTCAATGCTTGCGATTTCGAGACCTACGGTCTGCTGGCTGATTATTGGCGGGAGTTTCGGGACGATGCCCAGCTGCGCGTGGCGATTCTGAGCGGTGCGGGCGAGCGCGCGTTCTGTGCCGGCAGCGATGTCAAGAGTAACTATGTCGAGCGACCCGGCGTTGAGCCTCATAATGCCCCTTTCGCTGTGATGTTTGATTTGTATAAGCCAATCATTGCGGCTATTAACGGCCATGCCAACGGTGGCGGACTTGAACAGGCCCTCGCGTGTGATATTCGCGTTGCGGCCGACCACGCGCAATTCGGGTTGGGCGAAGTGCGCCTCGGATGGTTGCCCGGTGGTGGCGGCACTCAACGGCTACCACGGTTAATCCCGCTCGGGCGTGCCCTGGAATTGCTCTATACCGGCAACCGTATCGGCGCCGCTGAGGCATTGCGCCTGGGATTGATTGATTACCTGGTGCCGATGGATCAGTTGATAATCAAATGCGAACAGATCGCCGCTGAGATTTGCAAATCGGCGCCCCTGGCGGTGCAACGCATTAAGCAAGCGGCACTACGAGGACTCGATATGCCGCTGGGCGATGGGCTGAAGCTGGAACGCGAGCTGTACGAAGGACTGCAGAAAACCGAAGATGCGCGGGAGGGAGCACTTGCATTTACGGAAAAGCGACCGCCACGATGGCAAGGTCGATAGCCGACGATTTCCAATGAGCGCCGCCACCCCCGCTAGTAACCCTCATGCGCAGGACTTAATGCTGCGCGAGCACGTTGCCTCATAAATCCGGGACCTATAGTTCGCCAGTGCCTTAAAAAAGGGTAAGAAATGAAATTTGGGATCCTGCAGTTCTTCAGTTGGCCCGAGCGGCGTGTTCCGTTGCCGACTGTATATGAGCGCGCTCTGCAGCGTATCGAAATCATGGATAACGGCGGCTACGATGCGGTATGGCTGACCGAGCATCATTTCAGTGATTACAGCGTGTGCCCATCGATCCCCGTGATGGGGGCACATGTAGCTGCACGTACCAAACGGCTGCGAATCGGCGCTGGGGTTACGCTAGCGGCTTTCTATCATCCATTGCGTCTGGCTGAAGAGATTGCGCTGCTGGACATTCTGTCGGGTGGGCGGGTGAATTGGGGGGCCGGGCGCGGCTTTGATGAACGCGAATTTCGTACCTTCAAGGTCCCTATCACTGAAAGTCAGGCGCGTTTTCGCGAGGCTGTCGATGTCATAATGCAGGCTTGGGCTACCGACCGCCTTAACTACAACGGCAGGTTCTTTTCGTTTGAAGACGTCGAGGTCTTACCCAAACCCCTGCAGCGGCCTCATCCGCCCATGTGGGTGGCAGCCGGTTCGCCTGAAGCAACCAAATGGGCCGCTTCGGCGGGCTATTCCATTCTAATCGGTCCTCATGGCACCCACTTCGATGTAGGGCAACAATGGGAGCGCTACCGCGATTGGCTGGGTGAGTATGGCTACCGCATCCAGGACCGTGAAATCCCCACGGCCCGCTTGATTGCAATCGCTTCAACCGATGCTGAAGCCGCCGAAGTGGCGCGGCAGGGTGCGCAATGGCTGTTAAGGACTTATGTTGACCACATTCAACTCGGTTTCGGCGGCAGTGACCCCGTGCGCCGCTACATAGACTCGGTCGTTATCCATGGTACCGCGGACCGCGTTGCCGACCAGATTGCGAGGTTACACGACGAAGCACATCTCGATTATATGATCGGCGCGCCGCTCAGCCACGAAACGTTTCTCGCATTCACCGACCAAGTGCTGCCCCGTCTCGTCTGAACCCCCTACAATTCGCATCAAGAGCAACACGCCGCCCCAGCCCGCTCCGCCTACGCAGCGGCATAAAAGCTGCTCGCTTGGATCGTACTGTGATGACGCGATCCTCCTAGCGCCGGATCGCCTCGGATCGTAACTCAAAATTCCATGGAGCCGCTTAAATATGGAAATAATGAAACGCGCTTCTTATATCCTTACGGCGTTGATGGTTAGTGGACTGCTGGCAGGATGCTTTTCATATCATCGCGAAGTCGAGCACACAACGGCTGCCAGTCCGCCGCCGGCTTCGAGCACGACTACTACGACCACCAACGACAATGGTAGTGTCGAACGGCAATCCACGACTACCTACAGCAACCCGTAGAGACATATGAGATGAGCCGGCGAGCAGAGCTGATGCGAACAGCAGCACCGTGTAGTGTCCGCTAAGCACCGTGTAGACTCCGCTCGGGAGTTCGTTAGCTCGCCGGCCACGGTCGCTCGGCGACGAGCCGCAGGGCAGGCAAGACTGATCTGGTTCCTGTGCCCTTGTTGATTCTGGCGGGCCATGGCTTGGGATCCACTAAAGATGACAACCGTGGCTGAGAGCCTGTATTCCACTCGGCACCTCAACCCCCGCAAGTTCTCCCCCATTCACCTTACCCAAAACGATGATAGGGTAAGATGGAGATATGGACTTCAATTACAGTGCTCAGGATGAAGCTTTCAGGGCCGAGTTCCGCGCTTGGCTGGAGAACAATCTCCAGTACGCCACTCCCATTCGCGAGCCGCTTGCTGACGAGCTAGCGGGCGACTGGGAGGCTCGCGTTCGGTGGCATCGCAAGCTCAACGAGGGCGGGTGGATGGCGATCAACTGGCCCAAGGAGCATGGCGGGCGGGGCGCCAGCATTCTTCAGAACATTGTCTACCACGAGGAACTCGAACGTGCCGGAACGGCTGCGCCGTTTACCGGTTTCGGCATTCCGTTACTTGGGCCGACTCTGATCCATTGGGGCACGGCCGAACAGAAGAAGCGGTTTCTACCCAAAATCCTTAGGGCCGAGGAGATTTGGTGCCAGGGTTATTCCGAACCGAACGCCGGTTCCGACCTGGCGGGGCTCCAGACTCGAGCCATCGAGGACGGCGACTATTTCATTGTTAATGGCTCGAAAATCTGGACCTCCGCTGCGCACCATGCGGATTGGATTTTCCTGCTCGTTCGCACCGATTCTGTTGCGCCCAAGCACAAAGGCATTAGCTATCTACTGGTTGATATGAAATCATCAGGAGTTAGCATACGTCCCCTGGTGCAGATGACAGGCGCGCGGGGTTTCAACCAGGTCTTCTTCGAAGACGTTCGGGTGCCACGGGAGAACCTGGTTGGACAAAAGAATCAGGGCTGGCAGGTGGCGTTGACCACGTTGATGTTCGAGCGCTCGACTGGGCATGATCGCGGCATTGCCCGGCAGATCTGTGAAATTGTGGAATTGGCCAGGCGCATCCCGCGCAACGGACGGACCGCCTGGGAGCATTCCGGCGTCCGTCAGCGAATCGCGCAATTTCAGGTTGAGGCCGAGGCCATCAAATATACGAGTTACCGGCAATTGACGCGACAATTGAAAGGTCTGCCGCCGGGACCGGAAGGTTCGATGCTGAAGCTGTGCTCGACCGAACTGGCACTTCGGCTGGCTGCGTATGCGCTCGAACTGCTGGGTCCCTATGGTCAGCTTGAACTTAGCGCGCCTTTTGCGCTCGATGCCGGCAAATGGTCCCAGCGCATGTTAGCCGCCCGGGGCCCGACAATCTATGCGGGCACCAATCAAATTCAGCACAACATTATCGGCGAGCGGGTGCTCGGATTGCCGAAGGGGTAAGCAGACGGTGCAATCGTTGCAACCGCATGCTTGCTCGGTGAAAAGAAATGGACGCCGATGCTAGAAGCTCGAAAGCCGCGCGAGCCGCAACGGCCCGCCAGTATCAACCCTACCTTGAAGCCGACTGGGGGTTTAAGAATAGCTGGTATCCGGCACTCTTCAGCTTTGAGCTGAAAGACAACGAGATAAAAGGCATCACTATTGCCGGCCACGAAATCGCGTTACGTCGGAGCAAGGGCCGTGTTTACGCGATCCGCGACCGCTGTGCCCATCGTGGCGTACGGATGTCGCTGCGGCCAACCTGCCTGACCGACGATACGATCAGTTGTTGGTATCATGGATTTACCTACAACTTGAGCGACGGCAGGCTCAGGACGATAGTGGCGTCGCCCGAAGACCCGCTTATCGGCCAACTCCGGCTGCGCACTTATCCGGTAGCCGAACGCGCCGGCATAATCTTTCTGTTCGTGGGCGACGAGGAGTATCACCCGGCGCCGCCGCTTGAAGCGGATCTTCCGATTCACATCAGCGATGACCCGAAACCCGTCGCACACCTCCTGGATCCGGAGGTCTACGTGCGCGGCATCCACCGCCTGGGCAATTCCAATTGGCGGCTCGCCGTCGAAAACGGGTTTGATCCGGGTCACTTGCTGATCCACTGGGACAACCAGATCATAGCGGCGACAGACCGAAACCTCGGGTTGGGAGCGCGCCCGATTAGCGATGAAGCCATCAAGATCATCGATGAACCTGATGGACCCAAAGGCATGATGAACATGTACAATACTCGCGGTTACAAGTTCTTTGGTGAAAACCGCGAGATCGGCATCAAGGCGCGCGGCCGTAAACCATACTACGCCCGCACCTCGGTGTTTCTGCCCGGACTCTTGCTCGTGGAGCATTGGCCGGCACCAGCCTGGGCGCAATACGAATGGTATGTGCCGACCGACGACAAGCATCACGAGTATTGGGAGGTACTGGTCGGGCACTGCGCTGGCGAAGAGGCCCGGCGCGAAGCCGATTACTTGTACGAGCATTTTTTTGAGCCACTGGCGCTGAAGGACTTCAACGACAACGATCTTTTTGCACGCGAAGCGATGCAAAGTTTTTACGAGCATGGCGGCTGGAACCAGGAGAATCTCTGCGCCTTCGACGATGCGGCCATCGTGTGGCGGAAGATTGCATCCCGCTTCAATCGCGGGATCCAGGAGCCACCTTTTCGGCGCGCCGCTCGCTAGTCAGCGCAAGATTATGTCGTGCAAATTTACCGAAATTGCTTTGTCAGGGATGCCGGTTGCCGAGCTGCTAGCGCGCGCGCTGACCTTACGTTACTGCTCGACCAGGATTTATGTTTTGCAAGGCCGTCGAACCGAGGGATGTTGTTGCACGATCTGACTGAACGGCCCCGTTAGCTGTACAATGCCGCACAGCCCTGAATCCCTCGCACAAACTGGTTCCTGCACAGTCACACTCCACTTCGAAGATGGCGAACAACGGCGAATCCGGGTCGAACCGGCAGAGTTTGTGCTCGATGCGGCACTTAGGCAAGGCGTGCCGCTGGTTCATCAGTGCCGCTCGGGCAGTTGCTCCACCTGTGTTGCGCAGCTAATCGCCGGTAACGTCGAGATGGCGGGTCGAGCGACGTCCCTGCTGTCCGCCGAAGCAGCGCAGGGCAAGCGTCTTCTGTGTAGCTCCTTCGCGCGCGCCGATAGCGAGGTGGGGCTCCATTATCCCGCTGCACTGATTTATGGAGCCGAACCACGTATCTTGCCGGCCGCCGTCGCCGCGCTCGAGTGGCCCTCGCCGACGGTTGCCAGGCTTAGCCTGGAACTGCCCGAGCACTACGATTTCAACTTTCACAGCGGCCAATATGTGCGTGTTAAAATTCCCGGTGCTGCCGAATGGCGCTCCTATTCGATGGCTTCGACTCGGCGTGAACTGCCGCGCATGGATTTTCTGGTGCGGATACTGAATGGCGGACTGGTTTCTGAATATCTGCGCAGCGGCTGCCGCCCGGGGGACGAAATCATGATCCAAGGGCCGATGGGGGCGTTCGTTCTGCATTCTGGCCGTGCCCTGCAAATCTTCATCGCGGGCGGCACCGGGCTTGCCCCCATCCTGTCGATGCTCGATGAAATTCGCTACCGGCCGGGACCACGTCCACCGATGTTGCTGGTTTTCGGCTGCGCCAGCGAGCAGCAGTTCTTCTACCGCGACGAACTGGAACTACGCCAATGGTGGATGCCCGAATTGCGTGTCAGTCTATGTGCAGACCGCGTGGATAACCCGGACTCGGGACTGCTGCAAGGCACCCCCATCGCAGTCTTGGAGCAGGAACGTATTACCGACCCTGAAAGCATCGCATATCTGTGCGGGCCGCCGGCGATGATCGAGGCAGCGCGCCGGCGGCTCCATGAAATGGGAATTGCACCCGATCATATTTATGCGGAGCAGTTTGTGGCTAGCGCAATCGAGAAAGCCGCCAGCAGCATTTAGAGCGCAATTTCTGCGATTTTTGCATGGCTACTGAACAGAAGCTTGATTCCGTTACCGGACAGGCAACGACTCAAAATCCGCTATCTGAGGAGCAGGAGCGATGGTATTCCGAGGCTTGCGCCCGGCTCCATTCTGAACGGCTCAAGCGGTTCCTGCTGCAGCTAATTGATATTCCCAGTCCGACTGGTGCTGAAGCCCGGGCAAGTGCCTTTGTCGCTGACTATTTGGGGCGGCATCTTGGAGGGCGGGCCTGGTATCAGCCGATTAATGAGGAAACCGGCAACGCTGTTGGGGAGATGCGCGGCCGTGGCGGCGGTGCGACACTTCTGCTCTACGCACCTATAGACACGCATCTGGAAGGAGACCCTGCCAAGGATCTGCCATGGGCGGGGCCGGTCCTGCGCCCCGACATGCTTCCAAAAGGATACGCGGACGGTGAGATGGTCTTTGGGCTGGGCGCGGCTAATCCGAAATGTATGGTGGCCACTCTGGGCGAGGTCGCCATCGCGTTACATGAAGCGGCGATTCCGCTCACGGGCGATCTTGTGCTGGGTTTCGCCGGCGGGGGCATGCCGGTGAATATCGCCGAGCGGAGAAATTATGGGATGAGCGACGGCGTCTATCATTTGCTGACGCGCGGCGTTGCCCCCGATTTCGCTATTATCATGAAACCGGTATGGCGGGTGTATGCGGAAGAACCGGGGATGTGCTGGTTCAAGATTGCAGTGCGTGGGACGTTGGGCTACGCGGGGATTCCGCGTGGCACTCCCGGTTATCGCGATTCGGTGCTCGACGCTGCCGAGCTAATCAAGCAAATCGATGCCTGGATTCCGGAATACACCGCGCACAACACCTCGGGCGAAATCGCCCCCGAAGGCCATATCGCAGCAGTGCGGGGCGGTTGGCCCGAACGCCCCGCTTTCCCCTCTGCGACTACCGAGATTTTTCTCGACTTACGTTGTAATCCCCGCACCTCGCCGGCCGAGGTTAAGGCCCAATTTGGCGAGGCGATGCGAGTGATTCAGGCGCGGCACCCCGGGGTCGAGTTCGAGTGGGAAATGTTCGGTGCCTGTCCAGGAGGTGCCACTGACATTAGTAATTGGATCGTTCAGTCGACGCGCCGCGGATGGGAGCGGGTTGAGGGGCGCGCGCACGGGGTACCTCCAAAGCTTGGTGGCCAGACAGACGGCGCTTTGATTCGACGCCTGGGAATACCATGCGCGCGAATTGGTTTTCCGTGGCCGCCGCGCAACTGCCCTGAGGAATTTAAGCAGGGCCTCGGCGGGATGGGTGTAGCGTGGGTTCCTGACCTGATGAAGGCTGCGCGGGCAATCATGTATGCAGTCATCGATACGTTGACCCGTCCGCGCGCCAAACTCGGCCTCTAAGATCTGAAGCTGGTAGTAACGTGCCGAATGGCTCTTACCTGGTCGGCCTAATTTCGGATACTCACGGCTTAATACGCCCGGAAGCGCTCGACGCGCTCCGCGGGTCAGATGTGATTATCCACGCCGGGGACATCGGGCATCCGGCCGTTCTGAATTCATTAGCTGCCCTTGCACCGGTTCGAGCGATTCGCGGTAACATCGATAAGGAGGCATGGGCCGCGCGATTTCCCGCAACTGACGTCGTCGAGATTGGCGCGCATTCGATTTACGTACTTCACAATCTCTCCGAACTGGACCTTGATCCGGCAGCCGCGGGTTTCACGATCCTCGTCTCAGGGCACTCTCACAGGCCGGCAATCGACAGGCGAGATGGGATTCTCTTTATCAATCCCGGTAGTGCCGGCCCGCGCCGTTTCAGCTTGCCGGTGACGGTAGCCACATTGAAGCTTGGCATAAGGCGTTCCGAGGCAAAATTGATCGAGCTTCCTATCGCTCAAGCGGTGACCAGGCCGGCCCGCCGGCCTTGAATGCCGGCATCTATCCGATCAGATGATTTGCTTCGTGCGTAGGTCTGCAATGCGCGCGGAATCATAGCCAAGCAGCCGTTGGAGCACTTCTTCGGTGTGCTCGCCCAGCGATGGAGCGCGCGTATTCGGGACGCCGCCCGCGCCGGCAGTTTTAAACGGCGAACCCGGAACGATGAGCCCGTCGAAATCGGGATGATCCGCGTTGAGGATCATATCTCTTTGCTTCAAGTGAGGGCTCGCCGCGACTTCATCCACCGTTGCTATCGGTGCGCACGGCACATTGGCCTGCTGCAACCTTGTCAGCCAATGAGATCGGGTATTGGAAGCAAAATGACGTTCCAGGATCGATTCCAATTCGGCGTGATTGGCGGTGCGCTCAGCATTGGACACGAAGCGCTGGTCGGTCTTGAGCCTATTCAATCCGATCGCGTCACAGAAGCGCTGCCAAATTGACTCGTTTCCGCAGCCTGCGACGAAGTAGCCGTCACCGGCATTGAATGGCTGAAATGGTGTAATCGATGGATGGCGCGAACCGATACGTCCCGGAACGGAGCCGCTGGTAGAAAAACGCGCGAGTGCATCTTCGAGCCAGGCGACCTGGCAATCGAGCATTGCAATATCGAGATGCTGCCCGCAACCGGTTGTATCCCGAACGCGTAACGCCGCCATTATGGCGACCAGCGCGTACAATGCCGCCCCGAGGTCACCAATCGAGACTCCACATCGCGTCGGCGCTCCTCCCGGTGCGCCGGTGATACTCATGGTGCCGCCCAATGCTTGTGCGACGATATCGTATGCGGGTGCCGAAGCCATCGGACCGCTCTGACCGAAACCGGAAATCGAGCAGAGGATGATACGCGGATTCACCGCCCGCAACCGCTCGTACCCGGTATTAAAGCGTTCCATCGTGCCCGGGGAGAAATTCTCGACGACAACGTCAGCATGGCGCGCAAGCTGGCAAAACAGTTCGGCTCCCTCGGGTTTGCCCAGGTCGAGTGTCATACTCTGCTTGCCGCGATTAACGCTGTAGTAATAGCCGGAATCGCTGGAATTCGGCAGGCGAGGGGCATAGCCGCGCGAGTCATCGCCTCTGCCGGGCATCTCGATTTTAATCACTTCGGCGCCGAGATCGGCCAAGTTCATCGTGCAGAACGGGCCGGCCAGCACCCGGCTCAAATCCAGTACCCGCAATCCGGCAAGCGGCCTTTGCTGGATCATCAAGCACCTCCTGAGGACTCGCGAATCATCTGGGCTGTAATGCAAACGGCGGGATCTGCCAAAGCCGCGGCAACTGCTTGATATCCGGCATTGTGCCTGAGTGAGCCTAGGGGAGGCGCCCTCGCCGCGCCATCCGGGCCTGTGCTGCCGTGCGCGCGCGCATTACTTCGGCTGGCGTCATGATTAGGCGCGGCTGCTCCTGCAGCTTTTCCTGATGCTCGGCGAGCATTGCACCCATTTGCCCGCGCATGAAGAGCCGGAAGAAGGGACTGCGCTTAAGTTCGGCGCCATCCCGAATTTTAGCTGCCGCCGCTGTTGCCCAACCGGCCTGCAAGCGTTTGCCGACGCGCGCAAAATAATAACCTGTGTCTTCGAGCCGCCGCCGCAGGCGATAGCTCAGTTCGCCGGTGAGAAGCTGATCGATAGCGCGATCCAGCACAGCATTAACCCGCTCCTCCTGTACCATCCGATTAAGCACGAGCGTGCTCTGCTGGAGCTGAGTGGCTTCGTCGGCAAAGGGTCTGATCGCGTCGGGCGGCAGCTTGTAGGCGGCGATGTCCGGTTCCTTCATCAACTCGGGCGGCGGTTCACCCATCGCTTCAGCGGCGAACTCGCCGTAAATCGGATGTCGGAAGTCTACCGATGGGGGCGAGGCCGCGACCATTTCAGTGCGGAGTGTCAGAAAGTTGCCGACGCGCGCGCGCCGATTCCCAGCCGTGTGCCGATAGGCTTCACACATAATGAAATCGACCAAGGTCCAGTCCGCTTCCACCAGTCGAGCCCCGGCGCGCTGTTCGAGTTCGGCGCGAGAAGAACGGAGTTCCTTACGCGAAAGGCTTTCAGCCGTGATGGCTAACAACCCTTCGCTCTCCGAGATGAGGGCCCACAGGCGTTTCAGCCCGCCACCCGGGCGCGCTTTGGTTATCCACACGATGCGGGCACCTTCGGCGTCGGCCACGCTCATCATCCCGCCGAGCCCGCTCTCGGTAGCCGCAGGCACTGCGGCGCTCAGGCTGGTCTCGCGAGCCGGCAACTCGAAGCCATGTTGGCGCAACCGATAGAGGGAGCGGCGAATCTCGCGCCGAAGCTCGCCAGTGCTCCCCATTTCCATCTCTGCCAGCAGAGCTACGGCCTCTGGTGCTGCGATTTGGCCCAATGCGCGCGCGATCGCTACCTGGTTCGCCCCGCTTCTTAATGACTCGAGCTTCGCGGTGGCCTGTGCAGGTGGAGCGGTCGGGTCGAAGCCAAGTTCGCGCAGGTGCGCAACTGAATCGTCTGTTTGTTTCGCAGATGTCATTGCCAATCGATTCCCAAACCAACCAAATCGTGCGAGCCTATTTGCCGAATCCTGCTCCAGTCAAGCTTGGCATGCACAGGCGCGGCCCGCCAGCGAAAGCGACAAGCGCCGGGTGGAATCCGCTCAGAGAGAGATGATGAGAAATCTGGAGGCAAAATTCCCGCTAGCAGATCGCGCTGCAACGCTCGACCGCGCGCAAGCGATCGGGTTTGAATATGTCGCGACACTGGTCCAACACGATACTTTCTTCCGAGTGGCGAATGGCAAGCTCAAGCTGCGTGAACAACTTGGTGATGCCTGGCTCATCCATTACCACCGACACCGGGAGAACGGATTGGAAATCAGTGATTATGAGATGGTCGCGGTATCAGAGCCACTCAAACTGCGTACGATGTTGAGCGCATCCTTGGGAGTAGTGGGTGAGCTGGATAAGCGGCGAAGCCTCTTCCGCAGGACCAACATCCGGCTCCATCTGGACGAGGTCGCCAACCATGGTGTTTTCGGTGAACTCGAGGCGGTGATGGACTCTGGCAGCGATCCAGCCACATGTCGCGCCGAACTCAGTGCAATTCTCGTCGCGCTGCAAATTTCTCCAGAGCAGCTTATCGAAACTTCCTATTTCGAAATGCCGCGCTAAGCTGGGCCAAAATCCCGGACGATCGAAGTTCGTTGCTCTAATTGTGGTCCTCTGTCTCGCTTATTGCCGTTGCCTGTAAGCCGGCATCCCTCAGGGCCTCCACCGAGATCACGGTATTTTCGTCGTCGACCCAGACGAGTGCGAATGCCTGGCCGATCACCGCGTTACATGCGTTAATTCCGGCAGTCCCCAGGCACATGAGCGAGTCCTGCAACTCCAGCACGATTTCGCGGCCGTTACGTGGCAGAATTGCGATCGGTCTCATGTCGGGTGTGTATTTCGAACTCGGCCGGCCATCGGATCCCCCCTAGATTAGGACAACGCTATCATATAGTGGTCAGAAGTTAACACACAGATTGCAAACGGCGCGCCAAACGCTCACCCTTCGGAGAGCGGATGTTTGTACTTGGGAATGGCTCAGATTTGGCAGCCCGTGGGCAACAGTCATGCCCAGTGGCGCAGCGGCGAACCTCGATAACGCATACGCGGGCGGATCAATCGATTGTCCGCATATTGTTCCAGACTGTGGGCGATCCATCCGGCAACCCGCCCGACTGCAAATATCGCAGCCGGTAAACCACGCGGAAAGCCGAGCATGCGCGTGCAAACCGTTAAGTAAAAATCCAGGTTTGGGCGCAGCCGGTCACGCCGCCAGACTCGTTCCTCTACCTGGCAAGCTGTCTCGAACCAGCGTTTGCCTTTATGCTGCGCGACGGAGGCAGCCACACTCTTGAGTAGGAGCGCCCGAGGGTCGCCTGCCGGATAAATGGCATGACCAAAGCCTGGTGGCAGCAGATGCCGCTCCCCGAACTGCTGCAGCATCGCCTCCAGGCGGATGCCGGAGTCAAGCGCCGCAAACATAGTCTCGATGCGGTCGCAGGCGCCCCCGTGAATGGGTCCTGAAAGCGAACATAATGCTGCGAGCACCGACGCGTAGAGGTCGGCACCGGTGCTGGCCACCACTCGCGCCGCGAAGGTGGACGCATTGAGTTCATGTTCGGCGCAGGCAACCAACACGCGATCAAGCGCCCGCCGCTCCCAACTTCGAAACTCAGGTCCCGCAAATGCCTGCAACAGGCGCTCGGCAGTGCCGAAGAGCTGCGGTCTGCGCTTCGAGCTGCGCGCGTCGGCAGACGTGAGCGCCAGCGGCATCATGCGGACAATTTCCTGGGCATCGTCGGTTCGCGGGCGCGCCGGATTGCGGGGCTGGGCGGCCAATACTGGCATCATTACAGCCAGGCGTAGCAGTGATGGTGCGCGTTGACCTACGCTCGACAAGGCCGATGCAACCGGGGCGGGCATCTGTGCGGTGGCAATAGCCCGGCGCAGCCGTTCAACTTCCAACTGGGCGGGACGCTCACCGCTCCAGAGCAGCAGGCAGGCTTCTTCGTAACTCGCATGCTCTACTACTTCTTCGATTGGATAACCGCGGTAGGCCAGCCGCCCGTCGACGATCGAGCTGACCCCCGACTCGGCAACAATAACACCCGACGGTGATGCATCGGCCGTAGGTGGCTGTGCGATTGTCACCCACGACGATGCTTCGGGCAGGCTGCGCGCGCGTCGTCCGCGTTCGGGCATTGTCATGCCGCGCAACGCTTCGATGTCAGTGCGCCGGTAAAGCGCCTCACGTCCGACTCGCCGCCGGTAGCTTTTGAGCCATCCACGGCTGACATAGGCGTAAAGGGTTCCCAGCTTAACGCCCAGTTGAGCCGCGGCCTCGGCCGCGGTCAACATCTGTGGGCCGTCGGAGGTGGGATGAGCCGCCACGTGGCAATCACGCCACGGCGTTAGCGGTTCGTCAAGCCGCCCCAGGCGGGAGTTTGGCAGTTTCCGCTATGGCGAGATGATAGTGGCCAATGGGGGTTAGATATGCTTTTCTGAGCGAGCTTGTGCTTTTGAAAACACGTCGCGTGCAAACAATTTACTTTGCTGTCCTTGTAAGTAAAAATCATTCAGCTCCA
The DNA here is from genome assembly GCA_024281015.1 of Candidatus Binataceae bacterium. GTDB lineage: Bacteria > Desulfobacterota > Binatia > Binatales > Binataceae > JAMXLL01. Next base: position 3,286 of record JAMXLL010000351.1, on the reverse strand, counting down.
AGCCCGTTTTCCTTGTTTGCTCGAAAATGAGCGCGAAAGGCGGGCCTCAATTCTGGCAAATCGCCCGGTGCGATACAGGCCAACAGAGGGACATGTCCAAAATTCGGCTGGCAATCGTCGGCGTAGGTAATTGCGCATCTTCTTTGCTGCAGGGGCTGGAGTATTACCGGCACCTCGGCGAGCAAACCAGGCCGGTGGGCCTGATGCATTACGATCTCGGCGGTTATCGGCCGAGCGACTTGGAGGTCGCTTGCGCCTTTGATATTGATCGGCGCAAAGTTGGCCGCCCGCTCGAGGAGGCTTGCTTTGCCCCGCCCAACAATACCGCGCTGATTTGGCGTGATCTGCCCCGCTACGGGGTGACCGTGCAGATGGGCGAACTGCACGACGGAATCGCGCCGCATATGTGCAGCTATCCTGCCGACCGAACCTTCGTTCCTTCCTCCGCTTCGCCAGCCGACATCGAGGCCGTGCTGCGCAAAACCGGGGCCGAGGTAATGCTATGCTACTTGCCGGTTGGCAGCCAAAAAGCCGTTGAGCGTTATGCCCGCGCCTGTCTGGAAACGGGGGTCAGCTTGCTCAATTGCATGCCGGTTTTTATCGTCTCCGACGAAAAGTGGGCCAGCGAGTTTGCGGCACGGCAGATTCCGGCGGTGGGGGACGACGTCAAGTCCCAACTCGGTTCAACCATTTTGCACCGCACCATCATGAAGTTGTTCGCCGAGCGCGGCATCCGGTTGAAGCATACCTATCAGCTTAACACCGGCGGTAATACCGATTTCCTTAACATGCTTGATCGCTCACGGCTTGGCACCAAGCGCAAATCCAAGACCGAGGCGGTGCAAAGTGCCCTACCGGAACGCATGCCTGACGTGGATGTCCACATCGGGCCATCAGACTACGTTGCGTGGCAGAACGATAACAAGGTCTGTTTCCTGCGCATTGAGGGCGAAGGTTTTGCCGGCATTCCCATCGAACTCGAACTGAGAATGTCGGTAGAAGACTCGCCCAACTCGGGCGGGGTAGTAATAGATGCGATTCGCTGCCTCAAGCTCGCCCGCGATCGCAAAATCGGCGGTCCACTGTACTCAATCGCGGCTTACACAATGAAGCATCCTCCGGTGCAGCTCGCCGACAGCATTGCTCGTGAACGCGTCGAAAAGTTTATCGCCGGCGAGCTCGAACGCTAGCGGATGCGGTCGGTCGCTGCCGGCTCTGCAGCGCCATTCCGGAACATCTCGCGAAGCCACTGCTTTTGCTTCGTTGATTAGACTCGATACAATCCGCACAGCGATATAGCCATGGGCCCGCTATCCGATAAGACCATCGTGGTGGGGGTTTGCGGTGGAATAGCAGCGTACAAAGCCGCGGAATTAGTGCGTTTGTTGACTGCGGCCGAGGCGCGAGTTCGCGTGATGATGACGCGCAATGCACAAGAGTTCATCACCCCGCTTACCTTGCAGACTCTCAGCATGAACACTGTCGCTACGGATACCTTTAGTCTCACGCAGGAATCCGAAATCGGTCACATCCGCCTGGCCGATACTGCCGACGCGATCGTCATTGCACCCGCCAGCGCCGACGTGATCGGCAAGGCTGCACATGGCCTGGCCGATGACTTGGTTACGACCGTGCTGCTGGCGGCGCGATGCCCAATAGCTTTCGCACCGGCCATGAATGTTCACATGTATGAGCATCCGGCGGTTATTGAGAACATCGCCAGGCTCCAGGCACGGGGTATCCGCATCGTGGAGCCGGCTGCCGGTGCGCTCGCCTGTGGTTACGAAGGAAGGGGCCGCTTGCCGGAACCGGCATTCATCGTCGAGGAGCTGACGCAAATGCTCTCGCGCCATGATCTCGAAGGTGAACGTCTCCTGGTTACTGCTGGGCCGACCCAGGAAGCAATTGACCCGGTGCGCTTCGTGTCGAATCGATCGACCGGCAAAATGGGCTTTGCGATAGCACGTGCAGCATGGCGGCGAGGCGCTTCGGTGCGTCTGGTGGCCGGCCCTTCGGCCTTGCCGACTCCATACGGAGTCGAACGAATCGAGGTAGTCAGCGCCGCCGAACTGCTGGGGGCTACGGCGCGCATCTTTCCGTGGTGTAGCACGCTGGTTATGGCGGCAGCCGTTGCTGATTTTCGCCCGGCCAATCGCGCGGCGCACAAGCTCAAGAAAAACCCCAAGGGCATGGTGCTGGAGTTGACCGCGATTATGGATGAACTTCCGCGACTGACCGCGCAGAAAGGTGATCGTGTCGTAATCGGTTTTGCCGCGGAAACTGAGGATCTGGAAGCGAACGCCGCCGATAAGCTCCAACGCAAGATGCTGGACTTCATTGTAGCCAACGACGTGTCGCGGCCTGATGCTGGGTTCGCCGTTGATACCAACGTAGTTACGATCGTGGCCGCCGACGGTCAACGCGAGACCACGCCGCGGCTAAGTAAAGACGAAGTTGGCGATTTGATTCTCGACCGCCTGATGTCGCTGCGGGCGGTTCGCGCCAAGCTGGGTTCGCGATTAGCATCCAGTTAGGCCGCAAAAAGAATTGCCGCCGCAATTTGCGGCGGCAATTCTCGCGAATCTCACTGCTGTTTTAGCGCCGGTTGGGGCGCTGATGGACTAGGCGTTAGACCAAAGCCGCTTTCGGGAGAACATGTGGGTCACCGCAGCGGTGCCTTTCAGAAACGCATAACCGCCCAAACCAAGCAGCCCAACGGCAATCAGCACTTCGCTGTTCAAGCCGGTCAAAGCGACGATTCCCAGCAACACCAAAGCGAATCCAAACAGCACGCTCCCCATGTCAGAAGTCGCTGCAACCGAAAACGCCAGATGCGCAGGTTCGCCAGTAGGTGTAACGATTCGCGAAGATTCGCTGGCAGGGGTAATAGCCGTCATTCTCAATGCGCGGGTCTGTGACATCATAATAAAATCCAGAAACACCGCGGCACCGAAAACAATCAGAGCCACCGATAAAAGCGTCGCGCCTCCTACGTCAAGCAGCGCGAGTGTACCCAACACGATTCCCACCACTCCCGCTAAAATACCTGCACTCCAGACCTCGCGCTCAGCCGCTTCTCGGCCAGAGACCGCGAGTGCCTTGCCGAACTCGCTTGCGAGCGTCAAACTCATAAAGAGTAGCGCGGCGCCGGCGACTATCGTCGCTATAGAAAGGAGCAGCGGCGGGTTTATTCCTGCGAGTGCTAAAACTCCCAGGATGATCAGCGCCAACCCACCAATAGTCTCGTCCACCGTCAGACCCATATCCCTGGTCGTCATTCTGCCAA
>JAMXLL010000350.1 GCA_024281015.1 Candidatus Binataceae bacterium | reverse complement strand
GCTCCTGGTGAAGCCGGCGGCCCGCAATGAATACGCTTCTGTTGGTGCTTGATCTCGTTGGCACTTTTGTCTTCGCGCTCAGTGGGGCAGGCGTCGCGCTGAGGCGGCGGCTCGACCTGTTCGGCGTTTTGGTCCTATCATTCGTCGCTGGCAACTTCGGAGGTATCACTCGCGATCTCATGATTGGTTCCGTTCCACCGGAGGCGATCAGTGATTGGCGATACGTCGCAGTTTCCCTTGTGGCAGGCGTGGTTACATTCAACTTTTTTCCTATCATCGACAGACTAGGGAGCGCCGTGCTCCTGTTCGACGGTGCGGGGCTAGCGCTGTTCGCAGTTTCCGGTACGCAGAAAGCGCTCGACTTCGGTTTGAACCCAATTATGGCCGCTCTCCTCGGCATGCTGACGGGCATCGGCGGCGGCATGGTGCGTGATGTGCTTGTCGCCGAAATTCCCATTGTACTACGCGCGGACCTTTACGCCGTCGCCGCCCTCGCCGGCGCAGCGGTCGTTGTGATCGGCAGCTTAGTCCAATTCCCCTCAGCCCCCGCGACGATCGTGGGGGCAACTCTGTGTTTCGGACTTCGCGTGATGGCTGTTAGGTATGGCTGGCACCTCCCAGTTGCTCGTCCTCGTAAATAAACCGCATACGGATTGGTAAGATTTATCGCGCAAATTGCCAGGTGCTTCTCGTTGTGTAATAAGCGGGGTGACCGGAGGTCATTAAATCGACAGTTCCGTGTAATTGCAGCGTCACCGAGCGGCGAATAATTCAAGCGAGTTGGGGCGATCTAACCGGCACAACGAGCAGCACACTGCCATGAGCATCTCTTATTTCGACGGAAGTCTCGTTTGGCCGCCCACCGTTCAGAATGGCATCGGTCCATAGATCACCGGCGGCTCTGATTGCTTCGCGATGCGCGATTTGAAGGTCGATAAAATCGAGACCGACTTCGTCGCGTTCTACAGCCCCGACGCTCCGATAATCGAAGAAATATCTTGGCATTGCGATGGCCTCCCAGCCCACTCGCGGAATAGATCATTTGAATTACGACGCAATATCACAAGTTAATTGCTGCGCAGGTTTCCCCGGTGATGTTCCTGAATTGTTGGAAAGTTCGCGAACGCGCGTTCCGGCTGATCGCTTGCAGGAAACTCAGATCGACAGTCCACAGCACGATATGCTCATGGGACGGCAGATGAGGCCATTGAAATCGCGCCAGCGCATGCACCGACCGGTTTACTCACGGGCCTACATTTGCCAGGACGTACGGACGCCGCGGACGTGGTACAGCGGGCACGAGCCGACTGGCCGTGGGCGTACTAGTGCAATTGGTATTTCTCGCTCTATTGCGAAATGGTCTAAAATATCTTCAATAACAAGCCTGTGCCATTTCGGCTGATTCAGTTGCGACTTTTGGACTTTGAGCAATTACCAGATGCGAACTCGCATCGACCGTGTTGGAGCGATAGCCGACACAGAAAGCGCGTGCAACAAGTGACCGAGTTCTCGCTGCGACTATATATTGCGGGAGATTCGACGACCTCGCGTCGGGCTCGGCAGCACCTTGCACGAATCCAGGACCATTTGAAGCAGCACAAGTTCGATGTCGAGACCATTGACGTTCTCGCCCAACCGCAGATCGCTGAACAGGAAAAGATATTAGCTACGCCAACGTTGGCGTTCGAGCACGCGGGCCGCCCCAAGCGTATTGTCGGGGATCTCAGCGATACAAGTCGCGTGATTGAGTTCCTCGGTATCCAACTCAAGGATGGCAAAGCATGAAGCAGGATGCCGGGGGCATTGACGTATCTGAGGTGCTGGAGCGGGTCAAAACAGGCGTCGATGCATTCGACGAACTGGTCATGGGAGGCTTTCCGCGGGCCCGCACCACCATGGTGGGCGGCACACCGGGAAGTGGGAAGACCGTATTCTCGACCCAGTTTTTGGCGCATGGCATCTCCAAATTCGGCGAGAATGGCGTTTTTGTCACGTTCGAGGAATCTCCAACCGATATCGAAGCGAACATGCGTGGCTTCGGCTGGGACCTTGCGGCTTGGCGAAAGGAGAAGCGTTTGGCATTCGTCGATGCAAGCCCCCCCATTGAGGATGAGCTCGTCATAGGCGATTTTGATCTTTCTGGCCTTCTTTCGCGGATCAAGCACGCTGTGGTGACCGTCAATGCCAAGCGCGTCGTTCTCGATTCTCTCACTCAGCTGTTTGATCATTTTATCGGTGATCCCAAGCTGCTGCGGCGCGAGCTCCATCATATTAGCAGCGACCTTAAAGGAGCCGGGCTCACTGTGCTCATGACGGCCGAGCGCAATAGTGAATATGGAGAAATCACACGTCATCGTTTGGAAGAGTTCGTCGCCGATAACGTAGTTATACTTCGCAATGTCTTATTTCGCGAGAAACGGCGGCGCACCATCGAAGTTCTCAAGATGCGCGGCAGCCATCACGCGGAGGGTGAGGCTCCGTTCACATTGATGGGTAATCGGGGTATTGTTGCAGTACCTTTAACGTCTCTTCGCTTGGAGCAGAAATCGAGTGCCGTGCGGGTGACAAGCGGAAATACGGACATCGACACAATGTGCGGCGGGGGCTTCTTCCGCGACAGTGTCACCCTGGTCAGCGGTGCAACCGGAACTGGCAAGACATTGTTGGTAACGAATTTCCTAGCAGGTGGCGTAGCTGAGGGGGAAAAGGCTCTTCTTTTCGGCTACGAAGAAAGTCGGGGTCAGCTGTTCCGGAATGCTCAGGGGTGGGGCGTGGATTTCGCGCAGATGGAGGCCGATGGCAAGTTGAAGGTGATCTGTCTTTATCCGGAAGCGCAGGGGTTACCTGACCACTTGTTGACCATCCAAAGTCTCGTCGACGAATTTAAACCGAATCGTATCGCGATAGATAGTCTCTCGGCTCTGGAGCGGATTGCGCCTGATACCGGCTTCCGCGAATTTCTCATCAGCGTGACGTCTTTT
>JAMXLL010000349.1 GCA_024281015.1 Candidatus Binataceae bacterium | reverse complement strand
TTCAGCCCGGCGAAGACAGCTGGCTACTGCTGTGCCGTTGTTGCTCCACCGCGTCATGTAACCGCTGGAAGTTCGTCTGGTCAAATGCCTTTGCTTAGCCCCGACTCCCAAACACGCGGCCTTGCCTAATCCGTTTCAGCGCGATTGAGGTTGCGCTTCATAGCAAAAATGCTATAAGATTTCGGAGTGGCGGATTGGGCCGTTGAAGTTCTGAATGACTTGGCAGAAGCCGAGTTGCTTTCCTTGCCCAAGGACATGCAAGCCCGCGTTCTCAGAATGTCGGAACTGGTGGAGTTTCGGGCCTCAACGTGTTGGTTTACCGCACCTGAGATCCTTGTAAAGAAAACGCAAAAGGCACCACGCAGTACACTGACCTTGGCGCTTAAGCGTTTGAAGGAGTTAAGTTCGTGACGAAGCGTTTGCAGGCTTTCAAGAGAAAAATGCTCGCAGATCGCGATGTGCGCGCCAGCCGCGACGCCTTGGGCGATGAATTCAATCTCGCACGCGAACTGATCGCCGCGCGGGTGCGCGCCGGACTAACCCAGGTCGAGGTGGCGGAGCGCATGGGCACCACACAATCCGTCGTTGCGCGGCTCGAAAGCGGCGCTCAAATGCCGAGCGTTAAAACTCTTTTGAAGTTTGCCAAGGCCACACGCTCGCGGCCGATCATCAAGCTGCTTGCCGCGTAGCTCTGGAGGGGGCATTGGAATGGGGTTGGTAGCCGAGCCAGAGCAGGTTCGACGGACCGTCAGGCCGCCACTGAAATGGGCGGGCGGGAAACGGTGGTTGGTTCGCCATATCGCTCCCCTATGGAACCCCGAGCGGCATCGTCGGCTGGTCGAGCCTCTATGCGGTGGGTTGGCAGTTACACTGGGCTTGATGCCTCAGCAGGCGCTTCTTAATGACATCAATCCGCACACGATCAATTTTTATCGCTGGTTGAAAAAGGGCCTGCGAATCTCGTTGCCGATGGAGAATGACGAGGCGTTCTTTTACGAGTATCGCGGGCGCTTCAACGGGCTTGTCATGGGTGGCGGAAGAGACAGCAAAGAAGCCGCAGGCCTGTTCTATTACTTGAATCGTACTTGTTATAACGGCCTCTGCCGTTTCAACCGAAAGGGCGAGTTCAACGTTCCGTTCGGCCGTTACAAACGCATCCCGTACAGAAAAGACTTCATCGAGTATCGACCAGTTCTAGCCAACTGGGAATTTCAGTGTGGTGACTTCGAAGATCTCAAGGTGGAGCGGAACGACTTTATCTATGCTGATCCACCCTACGACGTGGAATTCACACAATATGCCAAGGAGAACTTCGCGTGGGAGGACCAGGAAAGATTGGTCCGCTGGTTAGCGTTGCATCCAGGCCCAGCTGTGATTTCTAACCAGGCCACCAATCGGATAATGCGATTGTATCGTGAGCTCGGCTTTAAACTGATCACTTTAAAAGGCCCTCGGCTCATCAGCTGTACCGGTGACCGCACGCCAGTCGACGAGGTGTTGGCGGTAAAAAACTGCGGGTGATGATTAGTCGCGACACTGGGACCGGAGCCGTGCTTGAACGCATGGTGATTCCGGCGTTGGAGGGTGGTGGTTACACTGTTCAAAAAAGGGTTGTCGTCGGCGAGCGGTTAGGCGGAGGCAAGCATATCGCCGATGTTGTCGCGGAGAAGGATGGCCGGCGGTTGATCATATCGTTGAAGTGGCAGCAGGTCTCCGGGACCGCTGAGCAAAAGGTGCCTTTCGAGGTGATCTGTCTTGAGGACGCGGTGAAGATCGGCGGCTACGATAGGGCGTACGTTGTCTTGGGTGGGGAAGGCTGGAAGCTCCGGAATTTTTACACGAGTGGCCGATTAAACAACTATCTCAAATTATCCGGCAATATTCACATCATCACCCTTGAGTCGTTTGTCGCCAAAGCCAACAGGGGCGCCCTGTAAGAGGCACATGGCAGACGAGGCGGAAGAAACTCGCTCGAGCAGGTGCTTCCGGCGCAGGTGCTGTCACATCGCAACGGAATCGGGGCAGGAAGTACGAAAGACCGAAGGGAAGACAACTGGTGCTCCTCTGCGGCTTTCGGTCTCATCCTCATGTAAGTGCTACGAAAGCTGCGGCTTCGACAACTTCACCGGCGGCTCCAATCAAGTCTCCCGTGATACCGCCGAGCCATCGAGCGTAGAACCAGCGGAAAATCAGGGTCATGACTATGGCGACAAATATTCCGCGAATAGCGGGGATAACGCCTGCCGGTAGCAACGCTAAAATCGTAACGATGCTTGCGATTCTCAAATTGCGATCGCTCTGGATGCCCAATATTGCAGAACCTGCTCCATAGTCGCGCAAATAATCGAACTTATATGGCACGGCGACCATCGCCCAGCGTGCGAGCCCGGGGGCAATGTAAAGAGAGGGCAGGGGAGAATGCGCCGTTGACGCCACTGCTGCTATTTTCAGCGCCACCACGAACAGAACCGCGAGCGTGCCGAATGTTCCGATGCGGCTATCGCGCAGAATAGCCAGCGCTCGCAGCCGGTCGCGGCCGGCGCCAAGCGCGTCGGCCGTATCGGCGAGACCGTCCAGGTGCACTGCTCCGGTAATCGCGGTCAGAGCAAGAATGACTAGTGCGGCGCGGACCGCGCCGGAGACGAAGAAGGCGAGCAAGTAGTGAAGACCGGCCACGATAAGGCCGAGGCTAAAACCAATCAGTGGAAACCATCCGAACGACCCGGCGACATTGTCGGGACTGGCCGGATTGCGGGTAAGCGGGATTATTGTGAGAAAGCTGGCGGCCAGACGAATTTCGATTGCCGCCGAGCTCAGTCCGCCGGTCCTGTTCGTGTTGCTCTCATGATTGTTGCTCAAGCCCGGTTCATTCGTCCCGTTTATTCGACTTTGCCTGAAACACCGGCGCTGGCGAACGTTGCCATTCCATGAAACAAGGCGAGCGCACTCTCGATCGTCTTCATCGCCAGCGCCGCGCCGGTGCCCTCGCCCAGACGCATACCGAGGTCGAGAATCGGCCGCGCGCCGAGGAGTTCGAGGACCAACGAATGACCGCCCTCAGCTGAGCGATGGCCGAAGAACATATAGGACGAGAGGCCGGGGCAAATTTTCTCGGCGATTGCCGCAGCCGCAGTGGCAATAAATCCGTCGATCACTACAGGTAATTTGTTGGCGGCGGCCGCGAGGCAAGCACCCGCCATCGCGCCAATCTCAAAGCCTCCCACCGCCGCAAGCGTCTGGATTCCGTCGTCGAAGCTTTTCCGATGCAATTGCAGCGCGGCCTCGACCACACCGACCTTGCGCTCCCAGCCCGCATCGTCGAGACCGGTGCCATGCCCGACGAGGCGCCGCGCTTCGAGGCCGCTCAATCCGCACAGAATGGCGGCGGCGGAGGTGCTGTTGCCGATTCCCATCTCGCCGACTCCGACCAGTGTCGCTCCGCCGGCGGTCGCCTCGTGGGTAGTCTCGATGCCAATTTCAAGCGCACGCGAGGCGTCTTCGAGCGACATTGCCGGGCCTTCCAGAAAATTGCATGTGCCTGCGCCAACCCGCCGGTAGCGTACTCCCGGCAGGGGTTGCGAACTGGTATCGGTCTCCACACCAACATCGGTGACGAGCAGGCGGTAGCTGAAACTGCGCGCGAGTACGCTTATTGCGGCCCCGCCTGCACCGATGTTGCGAAGCATCTCGACCGTGACAGCCTTTGGGTAGGCGCTGACCGCGGCATCCGCGACGCCGTGATCCCCAACGAAGACCATCAGCGCCCCTCCGCCGAACCGCGCCGCGGAATCATGGCGGATAGCCGCGTAACGCCGAACATAGTCTTCGAGGTAGCCGAGGCTTCCGGAGGGCTTGGTCAGCATCTCCAGACGTGCAGATGCGCCGCGTTCTGCGTCAACGTCGAGCGGCCGAATGGCCGCGATAATTTCGCGCAACAGCTTCATTCGTTATGCGGATCTCACAAGTCGTGCTCCGCGCGCGCAGCGAGTTACTGATCTCGCGCGCCATCCAACCGGCACCACAAACGACTCACGATGTGGCTGCCTTGCGCGCAGCTTCCAGGGCGGCGTCGAAGTTCGGCTGATTCGCCACTTCTTTGACGTATTCAACATGCGCGAGCTGGTCGTTCTTGTCCACGACGAAAACGGCGCGAGCGTCGAGATGCAATTCCTTGATCAATGCGCCGTAAGCTTCCCCGAACTGAGCACCACGCCAATCGCTGAGCGTCGTCACGTTGTTTACGCCCGCCGCCCCACACCATCGCGCCGCCGCAAATGGTAGATCCATTGAAACCGTTAGCACCTGAACATCGCCCGGAAGCTTGGAGGCTTCTTCGTTGAAACGGCGGGTCTCCGCATCGCAGACGGGAGTGTCAAGGGAAGGGATCGAGGCGATAATCTTCACCTTACCCTTGAAGTTCTCGAGGGTCACCGGCTTCATATCCTTGCCAATCAGGGTGAAATTAGGAGCTTTTTGCCCCGGCTTAAGTTCCGGTCCAACCAATGTCATCGGGTTGCCGCGCATGGTGACAGCGCCCTTGCGTTCTTCGGCCATGTGAAATTCTCCTCGGGGTGCAGAATGGACCCGCGCGACAGCGAGCCGGCGGGCAAAACCTTCAAGGTCTTTCAATGTAGCGGCTAAGCTCCATGCGGTAAACAGGCGCACCCCCGCCAGAGTGGCGCTATTTCTCAGGATCGGGCAGGCAGGTCGCCCTAAGGCTGCGTTTACCCTAGAATTGGAGCTCGATGCGGAAGCGCGAAGAGACCATAGCGGTGATAAGCCACGGACCCTCGTGTCTCGATGGGGTAATGGCCGCGGCCGCGGTTCGCCGCTTTTATCCGGGCCATCGCGTACATATGAGACTGGCAGCGAATGGCGAAGCTGACCGCGTGATCCAGGAAGTTAAGCCGAGGGGAGGGCGCTGCGACGAAATCTGGATTACCGATCTGTCGTGGACTGAGCCCGCTACCGCCGAGCATCTCAACGCGCTTGCCCGGGATGGTACTCGCATCTTCTGGATTGATCATCATCGTACCGCGCTTGCTCGTGCTGATGGCCCCGAATTCAGAGTAGCGTTCGCTAACCGTGTCCTCTCAGAGGATTACTCGGCGGCGAAGCTGACGTTCAATTTTCTTGGCCGAATGGCGCGCGACCATGGCGACGAGGACCATTACTCGCAATACCAGAGTTTCGCGCCATTTGCCGAGTTGGCTGATGATCACGATCGTTGGATTCATCGCATTCCCGGCTCGGGTGATTGGGCCCTGGCGGTGCAGACCCTGGGCGGCATGGAATCGTATCGGGAGATTGTTCGACTGCGGGAGCCGGTAATGAGCCGCAAGCTCAAGGCGGCCCTGGAAACGGGGCGGACTGCGATGGACAGGAGCTTTGAAATCGCCAACTCAACTTTGGTCGAACGGCCATTAGACAATGGCTTGCGGCTGCGTTGTGCCTGCTGCATTGGTTACAGCAGCGAAGTCGCATCCAGACTTTATGAAGGACAAACCAGTACGATTATAGCCTTGTTTGATTTGCGCAGTTTGGGAGTGAGTCTCAGGCGTAGCGGTGATTGCGCCTTGGACCTTTCCGTTCTGGCGCAGCATTTTGGCGGGGGTGGCCATCCAGCGGCGGCCGGCTTCGCGGTCGACGAACTCAAACGCGCTCCAGCCGAGCTCTTGGCCCGTTTGTTGGGCCAGCAGCTGAACGATTAGGGGCAGGACATCAGGGCATTCTATTCCGGGCCGTACCTGACTCTAGTCGCTGCCTTGGGGATAGTGCTCCTCGAGCAGATATTTAACGTCGGGACGGCCCAGCACCTCGATAAAACAGACCTGCTGAGCTTGATTGAGGTCCAGAATCAGAAACCCCTCCGAGGGATTCAATTCGACCACGTCTGCTACCTTTACCTCGGCGGCGGTGGCAAAGCTGGCACAATTGGCGTCGCCGCAATCGCAGATTGACTCCACCCGGAGCGACCGCAACTGCTGTTCGAGTGGTTCAGCGCCTGTGCCTTGCAACAGAAAAACCATTTCTTCCAGCAGGTCCGGGAGAACCTCACTGATAAGCGGTGCACTCATGTTCAGAATGTAGCCGATCTACCTCGTCGCATCGAGATTCGGGCATGCGTCACCGCTGGCCGCTTACGCCTGGACGCTGGGAACGGCTTCCTTGAAGGAGTCGTCGCTGCGAGGTTGCAAACGCAGACCGCGCGTCTGCTCGTTGAACAGGCGCGCATAAAGGCCGCCGCGTCGAAGCAGGTCAAGATGCGTACCGGTTTCTACCAGCCGTCCCTTGTCCAGCACAAGAATAAGATCGGCGGTAATTGCGCTGCGCAGGCGATGAGCAATGAGAAAGACGGTGCGCCCATCCATCAGCCGTTCCATTGCCTCGTGAATAAGGTTCTCAGATTCAGAATCGACCGCCGAGGTCGCCTCGTCCAGGATGACAATCCTGGATTGCTTTAGAAAAGCTCGAGCCAGAGCGATGCGTTGGCGCTGCCCGCCCGAAACCTTCACTCCGCGCTCGCCGATTATGGTATCCAGACCATCAGGCAGGTGCTCGACGAAATCGCGTAGATTAGCCAATTCCAAGGCCTCCCACAGCATCTCAGGAGACGCATCAGGGCGCGCGTACAGCAGGTTCTTACGAATACTGACACTGAAGAGGAGCGCTTCCTGGGTGACCAGGCTGACACTATCGCGCAGGGATTTGACGGTGAAATGCCTCACGTCGCGCCCATCAATCAATAAACGTCCGCCGGTGACATCATAGAAGCGGGGTATCAAGCTGGCCATCGTGCTTTTGCCGGCGCCTGAGCGGCCGACCAGTGCCACTCTGAAATTACCCGGTATCTCTACGTTGATATTCTTAAGGATTTCAGGACCCCGTCCCCCATCAGCAGGATAGGCGAACGATACGTTATCGAAACGAACCGTTCCCCGTTTGACCGTGAATGGGCGGCTCAGCGGATGGTCAGTAATTTCGGGCTTGAGGTCGAGAAAGCCGAAGATCCTCTCGATTGCTGCCAACGAAGCCGACACTACTACGGACAATTGTGCAAAACGCTCAAGAGGCAGATACAAAAAGCCCAGGTAGGAGAAAAAGGCGACCAGGGTCCCCAGCGTCATCGTACCCCGGAGGATCATCACCACGCCTGCCCAGATGACGATTGTGGGAGCGCTGCGGGTCAGCAGCTGGATCAGCATTTCCTGGGCGGCGGCCAGGCGGATTTTATCGATGGTCCGCTCATAAAGGTGCTGATTGCGTTCTTTGAATTGACGTACCTCGTCTTCTTCGCGCCCGAACGATTTAATCGTCGTGGCGCCGATAACGCGCTCGTGAACTTCACCGTGGATTTCCTCCATCGCCTGCTGCATGCGATGGCTCACGCCCTTTATCCGGGGCGCAAAGTAGCGCATGAAGGTCACCCAGACCGGTGCGATGCACACAGCTACAGCCGCCAAGCGCCAATCGAGCACGAACAGGGTGATAATCACGAGTCCGAGCGAGATCCCGTCCATCCACACGTCAATCAGTGCCGAATTCACCAGTTCCTGGGCCTGAGTAACGTCGTTCAGAATTCGGGACACGATAGCCCCGGAGGGATTGCGGTCGAAGAATGAATGATGAAGCTGCTGCAGGTGCGAAAACAACCTGCACTGCAAGCCGAAGATCAGGCGATTACCGGCCACTCCTGCCCAGTAATTCCGGTAATAACTTGCCACTGACTGGAGCGCATACAAAATGAGCAGGGTGATGCTGAGTGCCGCCAGCTTGCCCTGCGCTGTGACGCTTACACCTGCTATGTGACAGAGCCGTATGCACCAATGGTCGATCAGCAGATTTATGCGGTCGCTGTTCGGTCGCGAGCTCAGCAGAATGTCGACAACATATTTGAACGCGAGCGGAAAGATCAGAGGGAGAGTGAA
>JAMXLL010000348.1 GCA_024281015.1 Candidatus Binataceae bacterium | reverse complement strand
TGAGCCGCTTGCGAGAGGCGTGACATGGTTCTTAATGTTTGTCGCGCTGGTTCTGGTGATTGGCGCGCTCCAATCCGAATCCGGATGCAATTGGCGCGACTGGCAAATCGTCCAGCCGGGATTCTGAAAATCACGCGGCGTCCCAGTTTCGCCGCCTTTGCCTGCTTGGTTTCGCCCAGCATTGATGAATGGTCGGGCGGGCGATCTAATCTTCTTCTGCGGTTTTGCCTTCCTGGGGGGTCGGCGGCGGAATCTACCAAGACCGCGGCAAGTTGCGGGACATCGGAAAGCCTTATCATGAATTTCTTGCGACTAGCTCCTTCTTAACAGGCGCAGCACTAATCGCCCGGCGCGTTGCGTGGTCACGCGACGATCTGCCGTTGGCGGCTATCATTCTTGGGCTTGCGCCGCAGCTCTGCTCGTCGTCTTTCATCCACTGTTCTTTGGCGGCTCGCCTCTGGGTTAAGCAACAACAAACCGCGGTTATCTCCCCGCACCAAGGCTTCGCTCCGCCAGTCGAAGGTCGTGGGCCGAGCGGCTCGGCCCAAGGTGTAGCGCGTAACTTGCGGCTTAACCGAACGGCCGCGTAAATGCGCTGGAGAAAAGAGCACCAGAGCCCTAACCGCAGCGGCTATGGCGTGCCAAGCCGCCACGGTTGCCGGCCACAATGCGCAATCCGTTTCAACAATCCGTAGACTGCCGAGCCAAAAAGGCGCAGTCGCTAAGCTGCTATGAGCGAAGCGCTTGTGATTCGCTGGCGGAAATCTCGTCGAGAGCTGCGCCTTGCTGCATGCGCCATTTATCGATCGCCTCAACGTTAAAACGCCAGTCGCTGCCGATCTTGAAACCTGGCAATTGGCCTTTCTTCAACAGCCGATAAAGCGTGGAGCGATGAACGCGCAGATAGTCTGCAAGCTCGGCGATGGTAATTACTTTCGCTTGGGCAGGCATTGTTATCTTGACGGCTCCCCTGAATTTTTATTTGGCCCCAGGAAGTGTTTATCCTGAGAATGTGAGCCTCACCTCCAACAGTGTATCAGCGGAAACAATAGATTCCAGCGATAAGATGCAAGTTTGCTAACAATCAGGTCCTGGCCTGTAGAGGGAGCAGTACCGTTCCGTCTGCCCAAGGGTGATTGGTTCGCCCCAAATGGTCGCGCCATACGCCAGGTCAGTGGACCGGCACGGGAATGCTATCGATAAACTCGCGAGCCTTCTGCTTGACCCTAACGACGTCCTCATTGTCGGTAGTTGCGCCTTCAAGGAGCCGGATGAGTTCATCCTTGAGCTGTGGTTGTCGTCCGATAATCGTGCCCAAAAAAGCAGATAGAACAATGCCCAGGACGTTTAGCTGCTCAAATGCATGAGTGACCATTGCAAGCAGGTCCTGAGCGGATGGTTGTTCGTTTTCCCCGGTCGCTCCTATTAGCCTGATGACCATTGGATCTAATCTCCGCTAGTTTGCCGCTTAGATCGGGTGCAGCTGTGATTCGCCCGGCGCGGACTGGCGTTGCTACATCAACGGGTTCGGTTCGTTGTCGCTACCCGGCGCTCTTCAATCGATGCGGAGGCCTCATCCGCAAGTCCCCAGAATTTAGATACATAGTATGCGGAACAGATGCCGACATTCAGAAAGAATGGCTCAGCATTACCGCAATGTTGCGATTGCGCCCCGGGATTAATGGCTTGCCCATGACCCATATTGTTTATCGAATATAACTCGACGACTTGTTTGCCACTCGCGTTAGTAAATATTTGATGGGACGCGTTGCTCACGGTGTTACTCGCGGACGGTATCTGTGCAACTCCGTGAACATTGGTCCATTGTTTCACTTCCTCGCTCGCATTACGCGGAGCCACAAGGTGGTCAGCACTTCCTTGCCAAATCGAGACAGATGGCCACGTGTGGGTGCCCGTTGAGGCATTTCTCACAATATCCCCCCATTCCTGGGGAGTCTTTTCAACGCCGGGCTGCAAGCATGTAAGCGATTCCGTAAGTTTCTTGGCACAACCATACGGTGTCCCGGCCATGATCGCACCACCCGCGAAAACCTCGGGATAGGTCGCCAGCATAATGCTGGTCATGGAGCCGCCGGCGGATAGTCCAGTTACAAAGACACGGTTGGCGTCTACTCCATAATCAGCCTTCATGCGGTCAACCATCTGCTTGATCGAGAGTGCTTCGCCGGAGCCACGTCTACTGTTTGCTGATAAAAACCAGTTGAAGCACCTGAATGGATTGTTAGTGATTCGCTGCTGTGGAAAGACCATGCGGAATCCCAAGCGGTCGGCAATCAGCGGCCAACCGGAGTGGTCGGCAAAATCCTGCGCATTTTGCGCGCATCCATGCATTGCTACGACGAGAGGAGCGGTGGACCGGATCGCGCGGGGCACGTAAGTGAACATCTGGAGATGCCCCGGATTTGAACCGAAACGAGGTATCTCGACTAACGGCACCGACGGAGCCGAATCAAGGCCGAAGCTTTTACATCCAGCGGTAAGACAGAGCGCCAGTGCTACACAGGCCGTTAAATGGATCGTGCGCAAAACATAATCGACCACTCTACTTGCGGATAGCATCAATCATCACCAGTGGTTGGGGATCTATCAGGGTCACGTACAAATCGACCGAGAAGCTGCGCAAGGAACATGCCTAAGGCTTTGAGGCCGAGCCCCGCTGGCGCTGGGATCGCTGCTTGGCATTGTTTTTACAATCGACGCGCATGATAACGGCTAGCACCTCGCCATTCACGCCTTTAGAACGGTATCGCCGGGGTGGCTCTCTGCCCATGCACGACGCCGACTGCGAGTTCGTTCTCCTGCGGCGGGCGACCGCTCGGCACGCCTACTCCCCAGGGTGGCCGCTGCAATTGCAGTTTAAAATGCCACCATGCCTGTTTGATCATTTATTAACGCCGCAAGTTTTGATCATTTAAGGGGTGGGGGAATCAAATTCGCAGAGGCGCGCTCATGACATCGGAAATGTTACAGAAGGCGATCGCTGTCATCCCGTTATCGCCGTGGGTCCTCGGCCCGGTGGTTGCCTCGCTCTGGCTGCTGATCCTTCTACCTTCAAAGAAATTAGTACTCGCACGTATCCAACATTATCTCGCCAGCCGCACTCATTGGGCATGGGCGGAATCGCTGATCGATGCAATGTCACCGGCGCTCACCCTAATCGTGCTAGCCGGTGCGATATCTTTGCTTGCCTGGATATTGCCGCTAAACCCGCGCGCAGCTCACGCGTTGTACATCATCCTGGTGGCTACCATTGTGCTGGCACTCATGGTTTTCGCCGACCGGATTTCACGAGGACTACTAGCCCGATTAGCGGTGCGCTCTCCGGCATTAAGGGGAGAACTCGGACTCATTCAGGGCGCAACGCGCGGCGTGGTGATCGGCCTGGCGTTGATGGTTTTCCTTGATAGCATCGGCATTTCGATAACTCCGCTGATTGCCTCGCTCGGTATCGGCACCGCGGCCGTGGCGCTGGCGCTGCAAGATACCCTCGCGAACCTATTCGCAGGCATATATATGATGGCGGAAAGACCGATTCAGGCGGGACATTTTATCCAGATCGAAAGCAGCGAGCAGGGCTGGGTCGAGAGGGTGGGCTGGCGTAGCACGCATATTCGAATGTTAAGCGACACGATGGTGGTGGTTCCCAACTCAAAATTGGCTGGGAGCGTGATTACCAATTTCAGCCTACCGCAGGATGAAATGGCGATTACGTTAGAGATTGGTGTTGACTACGGCAGCGACCTGGAGAAGGTCGAGAGGGTCACGCTCGAAGTCGCGCGCCAGGTGACCAGGACCGTGACTGGAGCATGTCCGGGATTCGAGCCACGAATGTGCTTCACCAGCTTTGCCGACTCCAGTATCAATTTCAAACTATGGCTCGGCGCAAAGGACTATGTCGCGAGCTTGACGGTAAGGCATGAATTCATCAAGCGCCTGCACGCGCGCTACTTGCACGAGGGGATTGGTATTCCATTTCCCACCAGGACGATTGATTTGCCAGATACCACGCTCGCAAAGCTGCGAGCGGTGGTTACCAGTTCGGCCGGGAATTCCGATCATGCCGCCCGACGCGGCCAAGCAGGCACGAGCCCTTGATCGAGCTGGCTTAAAAAGCGACTTAATGTAGCTCTGGAACTTACAATTGAAGTAACGCGAATTGGCAGCTTTGAGAGTCAGCCGAACTTGGGAGCCGAAGCAACGGAGGTGAAACATTGGATATCGGCTTTTTAGTCGCTCCTACTGAGCGCAGCGGGGACTTGGCTGAGATCGCTCGCGCAGTTGAAGCTCATGGTTATGAATCGCTCTGGATTCCAGAGCATCCGGTTATCCCGGTTGCTATGAAGACCGGATTCCCCTTCACTCCCGATAACCAGCTCCCCGAACATTATGGCCGCTGGGCCGACCCATTTGTGGCGCTGACGGTGGCCGCCTGCGCGACGCGCAGAATCAAAATCGGGACCGGCATCTGCCTGCTTCCCGAGCGGGAACCGCTTATCACTGCAAAGGTCACAGCGAGTCTCGACTTCTTCTCCGGGGGCCGATTGATCTTCGGGGTCGGCGCCGGTTGGCTTCGCGAAGAGACTGAGGTAATGGGCGCAAATTTTGGGCTGCGATGGAAGCGTACCCGCGAGATGGTCGAGGCGTTGCGAATACTATGGACCCAAAAAGAAGCTGCGTACCAGGGTGAGATAATTCGGTTCCCGGCCGTGCGCTGCGAGCCGAAGCCACTCCAGAAGCCGGGGCCACCCGTCCTCCTGGGCGCCCATGGACCCAAGGCGCTGGAGCGTGTCGCCCGTACGTACGATGGCTGGATGCCACTTGTGCGTTCTGCAGAGGAATTGCGCGAAAGCGTTGAGCAGCTTCGAACTCTCGTGCGGCAGAACGGCCGCAATCCCGACCAGCTCCAGATCTCGCCTCTGGTCGATCCTGGGGAAAATGGGCCTTCGCGTGAGGAGCTTAAGGCGTTTCACGCAGCAGGCGCGCAGCGGCTTATTCTATTATCTCAGGCGACGGTTGCGGCAACCGCCGACGGCCGGGCGCAAGAACTAATCGATCGTTTTGCCCCTGTGACGGAGCGAGCCAAGGGCATTTAACGAGCGCTCTGACGGCGCAACGGCTGGAGACAGGCTGGCGCGCGTCGAGTATAGTGTCCGTCAGGCGCATCTGCATTAGTAGGGACGTCCCGATGGCCGCCCTAACCCAACTCAAGGAGGTTTTCCCAATGCACGTCGGCTATGGAGCAGTATTTCAAAATCCCAATAATCAGCTCAGTGACCGGGAGGTATGGCGTCAGGAACTCCGCTTCGCCGAAATGGCCGAGCCCATGGGCTTCGATTCAGTATGGGCTATCGAGCACCATTTCGACGATTACACCATGTGTCCCGACCCTGTGCAGTTTTTGACCTACATGGCGGGACGAACCAAGCATGCAAAGCTCGGCTCGATGGTGATTGTGCTGCCGTGGCACGATCCAATGCGGGTAGCTGAAGCCGCTTCGATGCTCGATCATGTGTCTGATGGGCGCTTCATCCTCGGCATTGGCCGGGGGTTAGCCAGAATCGAGTACGAGGGCTTCCGAATTGATCAGAATGAGGGCCGAAACCTGTTCGTCGAATATGCCGAATTGATAATCAATGCCCTCGACAAGGGTTATATGGAGGGCGGCAGTTACACCCGCCAGCCGCGCCGCGAAATCCGTCCTTTCCCTTTCAAATCATTCAGACAACGAACCTACGCCGCCGCGGTTTCGCCCGAATCGATGCCGATTATGGCGAAGCTGGGTGTGGGCTTACTGGTGATCCCGCAGAAGCCGTGGGAAATGGTTAAAGCGGATTTCGAGGTTTACCACCGGGTATGGCGCGAAGTTAATGGTAACAAGCCTGCGCCAAAGCCGCTCAGCGGCGGCTTTGTTTTCGTCGACGAGAACAAGGATCGGGCCGAAGAGCAGGCGATGAAATGGCTGACGGCCAACTACAAGACGGTTATCAAGCATTACGAGATGCAGTCGGAGAAATTTGGTACGCAAAAAAGCTACGAGTCGTACCGGATGATCACCAAGCATCTATCCAAGTTCGGGGTCGATGCCGCGGCGGCAGGTTTTGCCAACCTGATGCCGTGGGGAACGCCCGACATGGTGCTCGAAAAGCTTGCCACCATCCGCGACATGATCGACGCGAATGGGTTTATGCTCAATTTCAGCTACGGCGGAATGCCCTACGACGAGGTCGAGCGAAATCTCAACTGCTTCGTCAAACACGTGTTGCCTGAAGTTAAGCAATGGCAAGCCGAACCGCTGCCGGAACCCGCTGATCTGACCGCTCCTGAGGCCGCAGCCTAAATCCCAGGCGGCGCGCACCCTGCGCTCAGCTTGGCAACCAGGCTACCGGGGTCATTGCTTTGAGGGCGATTCGACAAACGAACCGCCCTCGCATTTCATCATTAAGCTTGGCCGATATCCCGAGATACTCTCTGGCCTTGCCGAAACGACGACATATGCAAATTGTCGGGCGTGGCATTAACCCAATTTGGCTGCCGGTTCGACCCACTCCCGGGCGACTTGTTCGAGAAATTTTGGAATGTCCGCTGCATGGCCCGGTAGACGGACGAAGGGCACAAACTCCTTAACTCCCAACTCGTGGTACGCACGCAGGTCGTCGGCCGTCACTTCGTTCTGATACGGGGAAATTATTACCTCGACCTCATCATGGTTCCGTCGCTCTGCATCGAGCAGTTGATGAAGCCGGGTAATTTTTTCGGCTGCCTGAGTCGGGGTCAAATTGACGCCGAACCAGCCATTACCAGATCGAGCGACGCGCTTCAGCGCTGGCAAGCTTTCACCGCCGAAGATGATCGGTACGCCCGCAGCCTGGGCGGGCTTCGGGTAGCAGCGAGCCTCCTCAAACCGCACGAACTCACCATGGAAGCTCGCCTTTTCCTGTTTCCAGAGCTGCCGCATCGCCTCGATATATTCGCCAGTGCGTTGGGCTCGACGTTGGAATGGGATCCCCAGCGCGGCAAACTCCTCGGCCGACCATCCAATTCCTACCCCCAGCGCCACTCGGCCGCCGCTGAGCGAATCGAGACTGGCGACTACTTTGGCCAGCACCAGCGGATTATGCTCAGGCACCAGGCAGATGCCGGTGGCGAGCCGAATCCGTGACGAATATGCCGCGGCGTAGGTAAGGCCGATAAATGGGTCCAAGAGGTCGATCGTGCTGCCGGCCAGAAACCGACCGTCCTGAGAATAGGGGTACCTGGAAGCGTACTCGTCAAACAGTACAACATGCTCCGGAGCCCACAGTGTCCCGAATCCAAGACGGTCCGCATTTTCAGCCACCGCCCTGAGGATCCCGGGCTGTGCCGCCTTCCCGATGCCAACCGCAGTGATTCCGATTTGCATTTGCATCTCCTCCTCGGCCAAGTCGCCATCGAAACCATACCCGCTTCAATGGAGCCTGCCGCCGATTCCAATGGTATCAACCGCAGTGCGAAAATGCGCAGCCGCGGTGACTTCAGCCGTAAGCGGCAGAGCGACCAAAGAGCTTTTCAATTCCGCCGGAAGATCGTAACCAATAGAAGGCCGATTCGCGCGTTCCCGGAGAATCATATGCTTTACGAATTGCGAAATTATCATTGTTTGCCTGGTCGGCTTCCCGCGCTGCTTAAGCGGTTCGAAACCGTCACGGTTCGGCTGTTCGAAAAACACGGAATCCGGCAGTTGGGCTTCTGGACTGTTGCGATTGGCGAATCCAACCAGGACCTGGTTTATATCCTTCAGTGGGATTCATTGGCCGAGCGGGAGAAAAGATTCGCGGCTTTTCAAAGCGACCCGGAATGGATCGAGGCGCGGCGCAAGAGTGAGGAGGACGGGCCGCTAGTCGCATCGATCAGCAATTCGGTCCTCACCCCCACGTCCTTTTCTGCCGCCCGCTGACTGCGAGCCAAGAGTAAAAAAATGGAAGTGCGCTTGGATGGCAGGGTAGCGCTGATAACCGGCGGTAGCATGGGAATGGGCAAGGCAATGGCCCACAAGTTTGCGGCTTCGGGCGCGCAGGTCGCTATCGTGGCACGCCGGCCGGAACCGCTGGCCGATACCGCGCGTGAAATCGTATCCGCAGGCGGACGCTGCCAGCCTTATGCCGGCGATGTCAGCAAGGCCGATGAGGTCAGCCGGTTATTTTCAGCGATCACGGCCGACATGGGCCGCGTCGACATCCTGGTGAACAATGCGGGCCGCTCACAGGCCGGGAGTTTTGAAGAGCTCACCGACGAAGTCTGGCAAGCTGACTTCGACTTGAAAGTGTTTGCCGCCATCAGATTTGCGCGCCTGGCCTTTGCAGGTATGAAGAGCCGGCACTGGGGCCGGATTATTAACGTGCTAAATATCGGAGCGAAAGCTCCAGGCCCCGGCACGGCTCCGACCACTGTTATGCGAGCTGCGGGTATGGCGCTGACGAAAGTTCTGGCGGGAGAAGGAGCCCCATATAACGTCCTCGTAAATTGCCTGATGACCGGCCTGATCGTCAGTGACCAATGGACCCGTCGCCATCGCAGCGTTGCACCTCAACAGTCTTTCGAGGATTTTCTGGCAGAGCAGGCCAAAGCTCAGCGGCTGCCAATGGGCCGGTTTGGCACGGCTGAGGAATTTGCCAACATCGCGTGTTTTCTCGCCTCGGACGCCGCCTCTTACATCAGCGGCACTGCGATCAACGTCGACGGTGCCCGGTCGCCAGTGGTGTGAGGCGGGCCAAAGTCGACGTGCCGACTCTAAACTTGAGCGAGAAGACTGTGCCTGAATTGGCAACTGTGGCCGTCTGGAGGACAGTTCCAGAATCGGCACAGCCAGCTTCGCACGAATTGCGCGCGATGTGGCGCAACACCCGTATGGTGGTCTTATGCGTGCTATCGGCGGCGCTTTATGCAGCGGTGCTGATACCGTTCAAAGTACTGCCGCTGATACCCGGGGTAACAGAGGTGAGGCCCGGCAACGCGATCCCGGTGGTTTGTTCTTTTCTATTTGGGCCTGCCGCTGCCTGGGGTGCGGCGATCGGCAATATGATTGGCGATTTCTTCGGTGGTGTAGGCCCGGGCGACATTTTCGGGTTTTTCGCCAACCTCGTCTACGGTTACATACCTTATAAACTATGGGCCGTGATCGCGCGCAGAGATCAAAGTCCGGCTAGCTTCACCCCGGCCGCAATCGCGAAATATATCGGCTGTTGTTTGGCAGCGAGCATGCTGTGTGCCGATCTGGTGGGATGGGGTGACAATATGCTTTCGCTGCGTCCCTTCTGGATACTGGGCAACGTCATCATCTTCAACAATATGCTGGCGGCAGTCGTGTTGGCGCCGTTAGTTCTGGCGGCGGTCTATCCCCGCATTCGTGCCGGGCGATTGCTGTACCGCGATGTAATGCCGGAGTTGCGCGAACGCGCTAAACCGGTGCGCATTGCTGGACTGATAATGTTGCTCGTTGGGGAAACCGGTGCTTGGCTTAGTGGCAACCTGCTGTCGACTGGTCATTGGCAGCCGCATTTTTTGCCCGCAGCCTTCTTCGCCAGCCCTTATGATAAGGCCATTGCAATCATTGTAAGCCCGTTTGTCGTACTCGCGTTGGCGGGAACTATGCTCTTGTGAAACGCGGCGCGACCAACTCTCACACCAGTAGTGTAGCCGATCGTCCGGACTTCACGCCCAGCTGCACCCAAGGGAAGCAGCAAGCACAAACGCCATTCACCAGCGGAGTCGTGGATGAGGCGAGTGATGCGGGGCAAGCGCATCCGGCAGTCGAAATGCGGAATGTGTTCTTTACCTATGACGGCGCCGCTGTCCCGGCTCTACAGAGCGTCGACCTTACTCTCAAACCGGGAGAGATGGTCGGCATCGTCGGAGCTTCGGGAGCGGGAAAATCAACTCTTGCAAAGTGCCTCAACCGGCTCGTGCCGTCTTTCGAACGAGGGAATTTTGACGGCATCGTACGAATCTATGGGCGCGACCTGGCGGGTGCTAGCGTCTCCGATCTCGCGCCCGTGGTCGGGATGGTATTTCAGGATTTTGAGGCGCAACTGTTTTCTACCAACGTGGCACTCGAAATTGCCTTCACGATGCAGCAGGTCGGCATGCCGCGTGAAGAAATTGCCGCCCGCATCGAGCCCGCGCTCGCCGCAGTCGGTCTCTCGGGCTTCGCCCATCGCGACCCGACTTCACTATCCGGTGGTGAGAAACAGCGGCTGGCAATCGCTGCCGTGTTGGCGCTGCGCCCGGGACTGATTGTACTGGATGAGCCAACAACCGATCTGGATCCTGAAGGCAAGGCTGAAGTCTTCAACTTGATCCGTAAACTGCGCGAGCAAGGCCTCAGCTTGATCGTCATCGAACACGAAGCCGAGGAATTACGCGATTGCGATCGGCTGTTGGTATTGCGTGATGGCCAGATAATCGCACAGGGTCCGCCCGTTTCCATTATGACCCAAATCGAAATGCTCGAATCTTGCGGCGTCCATCCGCCCGACCTGAACCGCGCGCTCGCGATGCTCGGGATAAGAGAGCACGCGGCGAGTCTGGATGAGGCCGAAGGCTTAATTCGACGAGCCTATTTCAAGGCGAGCAATTCGACCTCACAGCTGGCAATAAACAGCGAGGCGATCCCGCGCCCAAGCGCGACAATCGCAACTCATATCGACAGTTCGATCGCTCCTGTTGACCAAGGGACAGCAGGCGGAGCGCCGCATGACCACGACGAAGCAGCTGAAACAGGCGGGGGGCTACCCACTGAATGCGGCCCCTACCCTGCTCGGACTCGAAGCGAACCCGGTGGGAGAAGTGAACAGCGCGACAGCCAGTCTGGGCCGCGGGCCGGAGATGCCCGGAGCTTATCATCTGCTTTCCCCCTTGCCGAAGCTCAACAGCTCTATTTCTCTTATCCGCTGGGGCCGCGCGTACTCGATCGGGTCAATTTTCGCATCAACCCTGGCGAATTCGTTGCGATGGTTGGCCAAAACGGCTCTGGTAAGACCACTCTCGCCAAGCATCTGGTCGGGTTGCTGACGCCCACCCAAGGACAGGTTCTGCTCCATGGGCGCAACCGCAGCTCATTGACGCCCGCAGAGACGGCGCACGAGGTCGGCTACGTCTTTCAAAATCCCGATCATCAAATCTTCGCGTCGACGGTGGAGGCGGAAATAGCTTTCGGACCGCGAAATTTTGGACTGAGCGAAGCGCAAACTGAGCAGCGCATCGCCGAGGTGTTGCAAGCCGTAAACCTCGAGAATGCCCGTAAGCGTGACCCCTTCCTGCTGAGCAAAGGCGAGCGCCAACGGCTCGCGGTGGCGAGCGTTCTAGCGCTGCGGCCGCGATTGTTGATTCTCGATGAGCCAACCACTGGCCTTGACTATCGCGAGCAACGGCGAATGATGGCGCTGGTCAGCGAGCTTAACTGCACCGGCATCTCCATAGTCATTATTACCCATACGCCCTGGCTGGTAGCGGAGTATGCACGGCGGGTTGTGCTAATGCGACGGGGGGGTATCCTGTTCGACGGCCCGGTCGATTGCTTTTTCCAGCAAGAGGCATTACTGCGCGAGTCCTCATTTCGCCCACCGGAAATCACCCGGCTCGCAAGCCGTTTTGCGCTGACGGCACTTAGCCCGGAACAATTTGCATCCGCCATTCGACAGCGGTCAACCGCTGATGCAAACTTCGCTCTACCTTGATCGCGGCACCTGGCTCCACCGGCTCCATCCGGCGGTGAAGCTGTTCGCTTTGTTCATCATGTTCTGGTCGGTGTTCTGGGTTGACCATCCACTGGCGTTGCTCCCGGTTGCGACAGTGATAGTGCTGCTGGTACAGGCGAGCCGTTCTTGGTCCAACTTTTACGCGTTTCGATGGTTTCTGATCCTGATGATTCCGCCGACGATGTTGGAATGGATGGCGGTCTATCGGACGGGGCCACCGGTAGTTAATCTCTGGATCATTCATCTGAGCCGGCAAGCACTGCTGTTTGGGTTTGGGCGCGGTCTCAAGCTGGCGTTGCTGTTGTCTTCCTCGATTCTGTTTCTCTCCACCACCACAATCGAGGAATTCACCACCAGCCTGGTGACATTTCGCATGCCCCATCGCGTGGCATTTGCTATGAGCCTGGCGTTTCGGCTGGTGCCGCTGTTTATGGATTCCGCGCTGACGGTCGTGCAGGCGCAGAGGCTACGCGGGTACGATTTCAACCAGGGAAGTCTACTGCAGCGAATGAAGCGTTATGTACCAGCGATAATTCCAGTCTTCATGGGAGCGTTGCGTCGGGCGAACAACATGGCGATGGCGCTGGAAGCGCGCGGCTTTGGGCTGGGTATAACCCCCACCAGCTTTATCGAATACCGAGTTGAGCGTAATGACGTGGTCGCAGTCATAGCCCTGGCAACGATGGGCATTGCCTATTTCATCATTTACTGCAGTGGCTATGCCGCGATCAGCTCTACCTAGTCAGATGCTTCAACGCCGACCCTGAGACTGAAAGCAATAGCACAGGGCGATCATCGTAGCGGTGCCATATGGCATCGGAATTCGACCTCCTGTCTCCAATTGTTCTTCATGTTCAGTCCCTCGCTTTCGCTAGACAAAAAAAGGGAAAGTGGGTGATTGTCAACAACTCCGCTCGGACTTCACAAATGGTCCGCCGCTGGGGTTAATATGCGTGTGATTGGGGCCAAAGCGAAGCTGAATTTGCCGCCTCCATTTGACGAGGCGATGACTCGCCACGAACGCGAGATCATGCGTTTCATCGTCCGGGCGACCGGCGACCGTGAGGACGCGCTCGACCTTTTCCAGGAAACATGGCTCCGCGCATACCGCGCATACCGCCAGCTGGACTCGGCCGAGGGCCTGCGGCCGTGGCTTTATCGAATCGCAAGCAACCTGTGTCTGAATCGCAAGCGGGATCGGGCGCGGCGGGCGCGGGTAATCGCCGATGGTCAGTTGGCCGAAGAGCAGGCCGCGTCCGCCCCGCCAGTACACGAGAGTGCGCTGGATGTGAAATCGCTCCTCAGACGCCTGCCGAACAAACAGCGACAGGCACTGGTAATGCGCAAACTTGCGGGACTGGAATACGGTGAGATTGCGGCGGCACTCGGATGTTCCGAAGAGGCGGCGCGCGCGGGGGTATACCTGGCCATGAAGAAGCTTAAGGCGGAGTGAATCATGGAAAACCTCGAAATTTACTTCGAAGATGGAGCCGAGATACCGGACGAGGTTATCGACAAGTTGCTACGCAAGGCTCGTACGCGACTCATACCTGCGCTTAACCGTATCCGGCGTCCCCTGGCCCGCGTGGCAGTAATCGATTCCAGCATCGGTGCTCTTTTTGCCGCCCAGAGCAGCCGCGGCCTCGTTGCACTGCGGTTTATTGATTCCGAAGACCCGACTGAGATGCTTGCGGCACTAAGGCGGCGCTTCGATCTGATCGAGGACCCGGCTGTGGCGACGGAGATTGGCGGTGAGATCGAGCGCCTGATGAGCGGCGACACCGACGCGATCAGGACCCGGGCTGTCGACCTCAGCCTCGTCGAAAGCGACTTCCAGCGCCGCGCCTTGACCCGCTTGCGCCGGGTTCCAGCCGGCTGCGTGATTTCCTATCAGGCATTGGCTGCGGCGGTTGGAGTGCCTTCCGGTCAACGCGCGATCGGCAACACCGTGGCATCAAATCCTGTACCGATTTATGTGCCCTGTCATCGCGTAATTCGCTCCGACGGATCGCTCGGCAACTACGGCGGAGGCCCGGAGCGGAAGCTCAAATTGCTGCGTGCGGAAGGATTCGGTGTGGATCGTCAGAAGCGGATGCCGCACGAGGTAGTGTATGGCCACTGGTCATCGCGGATTTTTTGTCGTCCTACGTGTAGTGCGGTGCGGCGGACGGAACGACGCAAATGGCTGATTTTTGCTGACCCCGAGAGGGCGCGGCGGTTTGGCATGAGGGCTTGCAAATTATGTCACCCGGCATGACTCGCGGCGCCTTGACCAGCCATTCCAGTGCTCAAAAGAACGTCTAATTATCGGGCACTAATGGGAGACCGTGATAAACTCTGCGCCGCGCATCGTTCTTAAATGCAACGCGGCTGACCAGTCCAATTTACTCAGTCTCTTGCTGTTGTTTCATCTGTTCTATCTCGCGACGCTGGTTCTCAATTTCCTGCTGCTGTTGTTGCAACTGGCCTTGCGTCTGCTGATTCTCTACCTGCCGGTTCTGCATCTCATTGCCAACCATGTAACCGCCGCCGGCACCGAGCGCGCCACCAATTGCAGCGCCCGCACCAGGATGACCCACAGCAGCGCCGATTATCGCCCCAGTGCCGGCACCGAGCAGGGTACCGACGCCGGTCCCTTTTTCGCGCTCGCTGAGAGGCTGTCCGGAACACCCTGCAACCAGCAAGGTTGCAGCGAGCGCCAGTGCCGCTGTAGCTAACCAAGGTCTACGCATAACGTCCTCCTGCGGTTCACTCCCGTCGCTTCCTTCAATATTCTCCTGCAGGTTGTCGCGGATGAGACAGGTAGGACACCCTAAAGGCTACCATACTGAAATCATACGCGCAGCCGCGCCTCTGGTTTCGAGCATCTATCGTGCCTGCTCAATACTGGTTACGGCCGCTTCATCCAATCATCAGCTATGCCTCACATAGCGACGTTTTCACTGTTCCGGCAGAACTGATGCTTTCGCGTCGGCGGATTGGCATTCCGGACCACTAGTGGATGCTGCCACCGGTGTGGCTGTTGCTCATTAATCGTTGTTAATAGTTGTCGCGCCAGAAATCGAAACTGCGCAGCGGTCATGAGCCTGAGGAATCAAGTTGCGAATAGGGCCTGCTGCGAAACTACGACTCATAGCGCGTGCAATCAGTTACGGAATCGGGTTAGTTTGAACCAGATGAGGCACGCCTGCGCTTTTTCACGAAGCCTTTGGTGGGAGGACCGGGAATGATTCCTTTTGCCGGCAGTCCGCTTGATCGTGCCAGCGATAAGCGCACCAACATTGAGTGGATCGAAGCCAAATTGCATGACGCCTCTTCGCTGATTTTCCCGATGTGGCGCCTGGAACCCTTCCTTCTGGGCTCACAAAAGCTTGCGTCGCCAGGCCAACTCGGCTTGCTTCGCCCTGGAATTGCTGATCCCCTCGCAGGTGCGGGAGCGCCATGCATTTTCCTCGGCCTTGATGGTAATACGGCGTTATTTGCGCTTGATATCTCCGCCGCCGCCAACCCTGCCGAGCAGGGCCCGCTCGCCGGACTTGGCTACTTCTGTGACGCTCGCACTGCCGCGCAGATCGTCTCCATGAAAGACGCCGCTATAATCGCACAAGCGAAGGCGCTAATAGATTGGCATCAGCGGCATGGCTTTTGCCCTCGCTGCGGAGCCCCAACCCGGATCATGGATGCCGGTTACCGTCGGCTGTGCAGTGAATGTAATTCCGAACACTTTCCCCGCGTTGATCCGGTGGTCATCATGCTCGCGACCTGCGGTGATGCCTGCCTCATCGGACGCGGCAAGCAGTTTCCATCCGGCATGTTCTCCGCTCTAGCCGGCTTCATGGAACCAGGCGAAACGATTGAGGAAGCTGTTAAGCGTGAATTGATGGAAGAAGCCTCCGTTAAGGTTAGCGAAGTGCGCTACTATGCGACCCAGCCTTGGCCATTCCCCTCATCGCTAATGATAGGCTGTTTCGCGAAGGCCGATAGCCGTGAAGCACGGGTTGATGACAATGAACTGGCGGAGGTGCGCTGGCTCGAACGTGGCGTGGCGCGGGCCATAATAGCAGGCGAGCAGAGAGACGGGATACGCCTGCCACCGCCAATTGCCATTGCTCATCATCTAATCAGGACGTGGGCGGTAGGTGAGAGCTGAAGCAAACCCGGACCAAAAAGGGCAAGGGGCAGACGTGCCTCCGTCAAAGACGCGGGACACCTCCAAGAGCCGTGAAACTGCCTCCGCAACAGAATCCAGGCGATCAAAGCGTCCGCAATTCGGGTATGACGAAGATTTTCACAAATTCTTTACCCGATTTTGTTACTTATAGCAGACCAGCGACCATACAACGTGTCATTGCGGCACAATGAATAATTAATAATTATAGTTAGCTAGATTATTCATCTTTAAGACCATGCACTCAAAATCGTCCAAACTGCGCCGCGTGGCACTGGCGAAGAGAATTGCACGATTGTATGTTTGGGCTCGCAACGTGAAGCTTGGACACATCATTACGAGGTACTTAGCTGCTTTTTTGGCAATAGTGTTGTGCGCGTGCAGTTCGCAAGCAGTGACGACCGTCAGCACTAGTCACCGGATGGCTGATCCCGGCGCCTACCGGATCGGGCCTGACGACCTCCTGGACCTCATCGTTTGGAACCAGCCGCAACTGACCGGTAAACTCCGGGTGGCAGAAGACGGTACTATTTCCGTACCCCTGGCTGGCCGTGTTGTCGCGGCTGGACTGACCAGTGACATGCTGGAGAAGAGTTTGCACGACAAACTGGCGGGTTTCATTGGAAATCCGCAGATAACCGTCAGGGTCCTGGATCCGCGCAGCAAGGTCTTTTACGTAGTTGGCGAGGTGAACAAGCCTGGTGTCAGGCGTCTGCAGTCAGGCGAGGTGTTGTCGCAGGGTCTCGCCGAGGCCGGCGGCCTCACGGATTTCGCCGATCGCAGCGCGATCAAAATTGTCCGGCGGCTGCCAACCGAGACTGTCACGATGACGATCAACTTCAAGAAGGTTGAGCAGGGCGACCTCAACGCTGACGTTCCGTTGGAACCCGGCGACACGATTACGGTGCACTGATGGAGCAAACCGACCATTTCAGCCTTGCCCCCTATTTCGACATCATTTACCGGCACCGGCTCAGCTCAATTTGTGCGCTCGCCGTCGGTTCCGCATTGACCTTACTCGCTGCCATTTTAATTCCGAGCGTCTACGAATCGACCACTCTGGTCATGATCCAGCCGCAGGAGGTTCCATCGGAGTACGTCTCAGCGCCGGTCACAGGACACATCCGTGATCGATTGCAGGCGCTCAGCCAAATCGCACTGAGCCGTACCCGGCTTGAACAGATAATCACACAGTATGGGCTGTATGGGAGCCGCAGGAGACGCGGCGAACCGATGGACAATATTGTCGATTATATGCGGCGCCATATTCACATAGACATCCCCGAAGACCCGAATAACCCGCCTGAGTCGCGCAGCGCTTCGTTCACTCTGGGATTCGACTATACCGAGGCTGCTACGGCGCAGCGGGTGACGGCTCAGTTGGCTGATCTGTTCATCGACGAAGATCTCAGGCAACGGGGCAACCAGGCCGTCGCAACGACCGCATTTTTGGATGAACAATTAACTAAGTCGCGGGCAGCACTCGACGCCAAAGCGCGGGAGATCAAGAACTTCAAAGATCGGTTTCAGGGCAGTCTCCCTCAGGATTTGGAGATCAATCTTAAAATGCTCGGCGACCTCCAGAGCCTGCTGCAAAGTGATAGCGAGGCCCTCGCGGCACTCCAGGAACATCGTTCGCAATTAGAGCGTGACCTTGCGCGTGCTCACGAAGATAAAGTCACGATCGTTTCGGCCTCGGGTCAGCGCAGCTCCGCTTCCCCCGAAGCGGCCTTGAGTCTGAAAGAGACCGAGTTGGCTGTGCTGCAGGCGCAAAACAGCGATCGGCATCCTGACGTTGTGCAAACCAAGGCCGAAATCGCGGCTCTCAAAGACCTGATTAAGCACCGCTCCGACGGCAATGAAGCCGACAGTATGTCGCCGGATGAGATCGTATTACATAAAGAGATGGATACCGCTGATGTCGAGCAGCGCCGTCTGGACACGGAAATTCCCAGCCTGAAGCAAAAGATCGCCGATTACCAGCGCCGCGTTGCGGAAACGCCCGCCCACGAGCAACAGTTCGCTGCCCTGACTCGTGACTTTAGCGTGCTCGACGCCGACTACCAGAAGCTCAAAAACAAGAAACTCGAGGCGCAGATCTCGCAGAACCTGGAGCAGCGCCAAGAGGGCGAACGTTTCCAGGTGCTCGATCCAGCCAATCTGCCACTGGTGCCAGAAGCACCCGACCGCACAATTTTGGCGCTCGGCGGCATGGTCTTCAGCGTGGCGCTTGCCGGTGCCCTACCGTTCGCTTTGTTTTTTACCGACAGCTCGTTTAAAGACCCTGAAGAACTCCGCCAGGAATTGTCGGTTGGCGTATCCGCGGCCATCCCCGAGTTGCCGGAAATAGAGGATAACGTCCCGAGACGCCGAGCGCTGTTTCGTCCCCTGGCAATATCCTCCGCCTGCTTTTTTGCCGGCCTGGGAGCCCTAGTGTTCTACGCACGGGGCTTATAATGTCCTCCTCGTCACGGCGGACCACAAATCTGTCGGCACGCGGGTCTTTGCACTACAGTTCGAGGATGCGCTATGGCGCGAGCGCGGCGCCGCTCGCAGGATGAGGAATCCGGGTTTTCAGGAGCATTAAGGACCGGTATTGACTACGGGGTCCGAATCAATAAATCGCCTGGACCTCAAGCTCGAGTCGAGCAACCGGAGTGGCTAGCCAGGCGCGGCCAAAGAGAAACGTACTGTGGGGATATACGAAGCTTACTACGACTGCCGCTCCGAGCCATTTAACCTAAGCCCCGACCCTCGCTTCCTCTACTTGTCGCCAACCCACCGCGAGGCTTTGGCGCAACTACGCTACGTCATTGAAATGCGCAAAGGGTTCGCCGTGCTGACCGGAGAAGTCGGGCTCGGCAAGACGATCCTGGTGCGCACGCTACTCGAAGAGGTCGGACCCAAGATACGCACTGCGTATATCTTCAAACCTCCGCGCTCGGTACGTGAGCTGTACGAAGCGATCACGGATGATTTGGAGCTTGGCGTGAGTAGTACCCGCAGCAAGATCTTCAAGTTCAGCGAATATCTGCTCCAGGTGTTTCGCGAGGGCGGAACGGTGGCTTTGATTTTCGACGAAGCACAACAGTTACCGATCGAGGTTCTCGAAGAGATTCGACTGCTTTCGAATTTCGAAGCACCGGATGCCAAGCTGCTACAGGTTATTCTGGCAGGCCAGCCGGAACTCGATGCCTTGCTTGAAACGCCACAATTGCGCGCACTGCGCCAGCGCGTGGTTATGCGTCATTCGCTGTCCCCGCTCCCGATGGAAGATACCATGAACTACATAGCGAATCGGGTACGGGTTGCTGGGGCACAACAGTCCCCATTCACGCTTGACGCCTGCCGGGCAGTTTACCGGTTCTCCCGCGGTGTGCCTCGCGTTATAAACCTGATCTGCGATAAGGCGATGCTTTCGAGCTATGCGTCGGACCAACCTCAGGTTGACCGCCGATGCATTGA
This sequence comes from Candidatus Binataceae bacterium, assembly GCA_024281015.1. GTDB lineage: Bacteria > Desulfobacterota > Binatia > Binatales > Binataceae > JAMXLL01. The sequence continues at coordinate 1,948 of JAMXLL010000348.1, read as the reverse complement.
GCTGGCTGCAGGAGAATTGCAGCTCAAGGCCACAGGCGCTGCGGCGGTGCGGTCGAAGGCAAACGGGAAAAAACAGCAGTCGTCGCGCCTGCTGTCGCATTGGCCGCGTCGTGGGCCGCTGGCTGCGGCTGCCATTACTCTTCTGCTGGTGCTGTTGGCCGCCGCCGGAGTCATAGCTTCCCGGTTTTATTTTGCGGCCGGAAAGGAGCATCCGACCGTATCTTCCAAGGTGAATATGACAGCATTCAGCGTCATACGGTCGACGGCGACGCTTCGAAGCCGGTCTTCAATTCGAACACTCCAAGCACGGAGGTTCAGGCCTGGTCATGAGTAAGGTCTACGAAGCGCTAAAAAAGGCCCAACGAGAAGGCCGCTGGCACGAGGCAGCCCAACCGGCCGTAGCCGCCGATGAGCAGCCCATCGAGCCGCAGGATACGAAAGCCGGGTCGCCAGAGGCGGTTTCGAAACCGCTAGAGGAGCCCAGCGATCAAGTATGTCACATTGACCCGATAGCCGATCCTATAAAAGAAGGCACCCGACCAGTCGAGGTGGCAAAGCAGTTGGCCGATAGCGGCACCGCCAATGGGCGGAGCACTAATGGCATTGTCACAACTGAAACTCCAAGATTGCTCGACGACCGTTTAATTAACAAGCCCGGCAGGCCGGGGCGGTTTTGGCAGCGCCGGAGGTCTCGGCTGGCGAGAGGTCCCAGATTAATCGTCAACCAGGAGTCACTCTCGCGCGCCGGCGAGCAGTTCCAGGTGCTACGCGCCAATCTTGAAAGCTGGGCATTCGAACGTAATCAACGCATTATCCTGATAACCAGCGCCTTACCCGGTGAAGGCAAAAGCTTTGTCGCCGCTAACCTGGCGGTAGCACTCTCGCGTGCTGGTTCGAACGTGTTGCTGGTCGATGCAAATCTGCGGACGCCCTCGCTTCACCTCTCATTCAATCTGCTTCCACTTAGCGGCTTGCTGGCTTTTTTGGAGGGAAAGGCAGAATTCCACGAAAGCATTACTGAGACCCCCGAACCACGCCTTAAGCTCATCGCTGCCGGGGGCATTACGCTTTCTGGGCCGGAGATTTTGGCCGGCGCCCGTATGAAGTCACTTATTGAGCAAGCGCGGCAACTTCAACCACCGCATATCATCTTGCTTGATGCGCCGGCGGCAATCAGCGGAGCTGAAGCTCAAATTCTCAGTAAGTTGGTAGATGGATCTCTGCTCGTGGTGGCAGCGAACCGCACCCCGCGCGCGACGGTGGGCAAGGCTTTGGAGCTTATTAAGGGAGCGCCGGTTTTAACTGCGGTACTGAACCGCTTCGAGTATTCCTACTCCAGTTCAAGGCAGCTGAGTTACTACGGCAAATACAACGCCGACGCTGAGGCGTGAAAAAGCAGAATTTGTTGTTTCGCTGACTGCGCTCTCGACAGCTGCCGTCGATTTTATTCCACGCATCTTAGCCACAATACTACTGTTGCTCGCTGAACAGCTAAGTACTTGCTAGTAAATCACTTTCTGCTCCATTAACATTTTTATCTCGGCGTCGCTGAGACCCAGCAGGCCACCAAATACCTCGTGGTTGTGCTGCCCGACATCAGGCGGGTTGGCGTAATTAAACTGGGAAACATTGCTTAATTTGACCGGCATGCCCGGCATGATCCGTTCACCGACCTCATGATGGTTCATCTTCCACCAGTACCCCCATTCCCAGAGGTGGCGGTCCTGGAAGATCTCTATGCTGTGGAGGACCGGGGCGGCACAAACGCCTGCAGCTTGAAGGCTGGCCGCCAACGCCAAGTGGTCCTGATTGCGAGCCCATTCGCGCAGATGCCGGTCAATCTCACCGGTGTTACCCAGCCTTCCGAACTGGTCGGCAAATTTTGCTTCTCGGGCCCACGCTGGATCGCCCATCGCCTGCCGTAGTGCGTTCCATTCGGCATCGTTTT
>JAMXLL010000347.1 GCA_024281015.1 Candidatus Binataceae bacterium | reverse complement strand
CTGACGCAGCGGCCGATGAAGGTCAGAATCTCGTATGGCGTGACAGCCATGAGGCGCGACATGCGCTAGCCTTCGTCATGTGCCTGAGCGATCTGGCCGGCGGCCCGGATAAGAGTGTCTGCAAGTTTGGTGGCGGAGCGAAAATGGGAGGATAACGATGCTGACGAGACGATGGTTCGTCGCGAGCTCGATCATTGCGAGTTCCGCGGCGCCGCTCGGCGCGCGAGCTCGCGAGTATCCCACCGGCTCCGTGAAGATGATCGTTTCCTTCCCGGCCGGCGGCAGCACCGACGTGATTGTGCGGGCCGTTTCCGCCAAACTGCAGCCGGAATTTGGAAAGCCGGTGCTCGTCGAGAACAGGGCGGGCGCCAGCGGCCTGCTCGCATCGGAGTATGTCGCCAAAGCAGAACCCGACGGGCTCACGCTGCTCGCCGCGGCAAGTTCTCTCGCCTCCAATCCGACCCTCTACAAGGAGATGCCTTTCGATACGCTGAAAGATCTTCGGCCGATCTCGCTGTTGTTTCGTACCCCGCTCGTCCTGATTGTGAATCTCGCGCTTCCGGTCAAATCCGTGACGGATCTGATCGCGCTGCTCAAGCAGAAACCTGGACAGCTCTATTACGGTCACGGCGGCCCTGGCTCGGCTATTCATCTCGCCGCCGAACTGTTCCAGGTCATGACCGGCACGAAGATTAACGGCGTAGCCTATCGCGGAGCGCCCCTCGCTCTCAATGATCTCATCGGTGGCCGGTTGCAGCTCATGTTCGCCGACGTGGGCAGCGCGACGGGACAAATCGAGGCGGGGCAAGTCCGAGCTCTCGGAATTAGTTCGACCGAGCGCGTCCCTGCATTGCCTAATCTGCCGACCATTGCGGAAGCCGGCGTAACGGGGTTCGATGCCGAAGGCTGGTCGATGATCTGTGCGCCAGCCGCAACGCCGCCGCAGGTCGTCGCCGAGCTCGCGCACGACATCGAACTCGCGGTCGAAACTCCGGATGTGCAAGCCTTGATTATCAAATTCGGTCTGCTGCCGACCAAGGGCCCACCCCCGCCAGAACTGAAGACCTTCCTTGCCACGGAGATAGACCGCTGGGGCAAGTTGATCAAGCTCACTGGCGGCGCAAAATCGCTTTGAACTCCTGCGAAACGGGTAGATCCCATGAGTTTGGATAACGAACTGCGCGCCAAAACGGCGACGTTAACGCGAATGTTAAACTTGCTGGGTCTGATCGGCATGTTCGGACACGTCTCGATCCGCGTACCCGGGTCGGACAAATGTTTCATAAGTCCCGGCGCCAGCACCGAGAAGAGCACGGTCCATCCGGAACATGTATTCCTTTTCAACATCGACGGCACGATCATTGACCATCCGTCCGGTGGTCTGATCCCTCTTGAGTGGCGCATTCACACGCAGATCCATCGCGACCGGCCCGAGGTCATGTGCGTCTGTCACTTGCACGCGCCCCATGCACGCGCGCTTGGCGTGGCTGGCAAACCCCTAAAGCCCGTCTTCTTGCACGGCTCTTTTCTTTGCACCGGTGTTCCGACCTGGAATAATCCGCGTCTGGTCGTCAACGACGGTCAGGCTGCCGAGCTTTCCCGTGCCCTCGGTCAGTACCGGGCCGCCCAGATGCGGGGCCACGGCAGTGTCGTCGTCGGCGAAACTGCTGAAGAGGCTTTCTTTGCCTGCACATTTCTCGAAGAGAACGCTCAGATTCAGCTGCAGGCCGAACTCGCGGGTGGCGCCATCACGCTGAGCGAGGACGAAGCTCGCGACTGCACTGAGGGCACATTCAACCCGCGCCTCTTCGCTCTGTTGTGGAATTTCTACGAGCGCAAGGTCGCTCTGCGCTGATGCCGCTATGCTGAGCACTTCGGCCGCCGTTCAGCCAAGCCCAATCCGAACGGCTTGTTGGCATTGTGCCAGCAAATTTTCTCACGGTCGGTCGCCGAAAGCGCCAAGGTTGCTTGATGTGTCGCGGAGGTAAGCCGGCCCTCTTGTCGAGCGGACATCGGTCTGGTCGGCCGAAGAAGTCGAGGCCCCAACCATCGCGGGCGCCTTCGACCGCGGTGCGATCGTACGGACGTTTCTACTCGAACGCATTCGTCGGCGAGGCCACGCGATCAATGATGGTGAATAGGAAGAATCGGTCGGCGCCATCGCGGCGCGGTATTCGACGCATTGGGCGAAGTCATCGCATCGAACCATGTTGCCCGCACACCGCTGGGTGCTGCTGGGGCGGCGCAGATGGGACCGCGGATCGCAGCCTCTGCCGCCGAAATCTCGTGCAAGCTCAGCCATAATGTGGATCATGCGCCGCCACCCATGAAGCGGCAGGTTTACTATCTTAGGTTGCAACTGACGTTCGATGGCTACTGAAATAAAGCGCCTAACGGACGTGGACTGGCCGAGCGGCCTGCGGCTGCCGGTCGCTCTGACCTTCGAGCATCAATCGGGGGAAGGCGCACCGCTGCTGCCGGGCGAGCGCCCCAATGCCATGATTGGCGGCGCCATGCAGTACGGCGCGCGCACGGGTATCTGGAATATTCTCGAACTGCTCGAAAAACTCGGTGTCAAAGCGACGTTTCTGGTCTGCGGTACGACGGCGGAAAAATATCCCGACGCGATCCGTGCCGCGTGCCAAGCCGGCCAGGAGATTGCCGGCATGAGCTACGCGTTCGACCGGGTTCGCACCATGAGCGCGGAGCGCGAGCGAGCTGTCGTGCGCCGGACTGCAAAGTCATTACAGGACGTCTGCTGCGTCACGATTAAGGGCTGGCGCTGTCCGGATTACCGCGTCAGCGCGCAGACGCTCGATATCCTTTCCGAGGAAGGGTTTATCTGGGATTCGAGCCTCCTCAACGACGACTATGCCTGTCTTTTCGACTGCACGGGTGGCAAGCTGGTCGAGTTGCCGTTCACCACCAGCACCGCCGACAAGACGTTTGTTGGCTTCCCGTACCCGATGCGGAGCAGTCCGGACGGTCTGGCCGATGTCTGGAATAGCGAGTTCGATGTGCTCTATCGAGAAAGCGAACGTGCCCGCCGCTTTGTTATTCTCAGCATCCAGACCTGGGCAACGGGGCGACCGGCGCCGCTACGGAGCTTGCGTCAATTTCTGCAACGGCTCGTCCAATATAATGACGTGCAGTTCGCGCGCTGCCGGGACATTGCCATGTGGAGCAGGCGAGGTCACACGCTCGAGACTGGAGCCGTATAAGACGATGTGGAAAGAAATCCCGCTGCAGCAGCCCGGCCGGTGGCCGCAAGGCGTTAGGCTACCGATCATTATCAGCGTCCATCATCAGTCGGAGGAGGCAGCTGTCGTGCTCCCGGACGGCCAGCCCGATCCCTTCGACTACTCGGAGCGCCAATATGGCGGCCGCCGCGGTGCCTGGCGCCTTTTGGAGATTCTGCAGCGCCACGACGTGCGAGGTACCTGGATCATCTGTGGCGCGACCGTCGAGAAGTATCCACAAATCTCGCTTAACGTGCTTAGGGCCGGTCATGCCATCGCCGGCCATACCTATGAACACGAGATGATGTGCAACTATCCACCGGATCAGGAGTTACGGCTGATACGAAAGACAGTTTCGGTATTCCAGGACATCCTGGGCGTCAAATTGCGCGGTTGGCGCACCTGCTTCGCCAGCCACAATACTGTCGATCTTCTTCTGGAGTACTTTGATTTCGAATGGGACGCCAGCATCTGGAATGACGATCTGCCCTATATGATCGAGGGATACGGTCGCAGGCTTCTTGAAATTCCGTTCTCATCCTATAGCGACGCCGCCTGGGCGATACAGATCACTAACCCGATGCCGCCGACGCCCTACGGCACCTGGCATTCCAACACGCCGGAATTCATGCTGCGCACGCTCAAGGCGCAATTCGACGCGCTCTACGAACGCAGTGCGGAGCGGGCCGTACTGATGCCGCTCACGGTGCATGATTTTATCGTGGGTCGGCCGTCACGTTCCTCGGTGCTGGATCAGTTCATCGCCTACGCCAAGGAGTACGAGGGTGTTGTCTTCGCGACTCACGATGAGGTGCGGAACTGGTGGCTGGGCAACTATGAGAGCGGCGAAGCTGTCGCGCAGGACGGGAGGAACTGAAAGCATGAAACATTTCATCAGGGCCATCGTTCGCCGCCTCCTGGCAGCCTTTGCGCTCAGCGCAGTCGCGGTGACGCCGCTCAAGGCAGAAAATTATCCGTCGCGGCCGATCACCATCATCAGTCCACATCCGGTCGGGGTCGCGACCGATATCCTGGCGCGGGCATTGGGAGAGAAATTATCGGCCGCCTTCGGGCAGTCGATCGTTGTCGAAAACCGACCCGGTGCCAATGGCATTATTGCCGAGGGGGCTGTCGCCAACGCACCTCCGGATGGGTACACATTACTTATCACCAGCGGCGCGCACATCGCCAATGCCCTGACCGTGAAGAAACTGCCCTACGACGTGCTCAAGGATTTTGCGCCGGTCACGCAACTGGCCGCCTCGTACGGGCTTGCACTCATCACCAACCTGCCGGTCAATTCGGTCGCCGATCTTGTCGCGTACGCTAAGAAAAGACCCGGACAAGTGACCTTCGCGACCAACGGCGTCGGTAATGTCACCCACGTCGCAGGTCTGTTGTTTGATGCGCGAACGGGTCTGAGGATGATCGCGGTGCCCTACAACACCCCGAGCTTGATGACCGACGTGATGACCGGTCAGGTCGATCTGGCGTTCTATTCGGTGGCGGCGGCGGCACCTTTGGTAAAATCCGGGAAAATCAAGACGTTGGCACTGACAGGATCACGGCGGTCGCCGGCGTTGGCCAGCACCCCGACGCTGAAGGAACTCGGCTACAAGGATTTCGACGTCACCGGCTATTTCGGCCTGTTGTTTCCTGCCGGCACGCCGCTTGATCGCATCGAACGCATCTACCGCGCCTCGAAGAACGCGCTGGCGTCGCCGGTGCTCAAACGCGTGCTCGAAGTATCCGGCATGTATGCGGTCGTTTCCAGCCCAGAGGAGTTCGCAACGTTTCTGAATAGAGACTATCAGTATCAGGACAAGTTGATGGGAGAGCTCGGCCTGAAGGTGAACTAGCGCAGGGGCTCCCGTACCGGTGTGCCGCTTCGCCACCGAGGCGCTACTCTCCGCACGGTCCATCCAGGCTAGGGCCCGCGCCGCATACGGCCGAATTTTCCTGAGCGTCGGCGATCGTGAGCAAACCATTCGCGTCGATTGGCTGGCGTTCCTGAATAACTGCTATCACAGACCGCGCTGGCTATGTCCGGGCTGTGGCCGCGGCGCGTACCACCTCCACGATAATGCCGGAATTTTTGCTTGCCGGGCATGCTGTCACTACGATTACAAATCGCGACATCGGCAGCGCTTCAACCCGGCCTTTGGACAAATCGCGAAGCTGAGAAGAAAGCTTAGGGCTGATCCGCCACTGTCCCCGCTTCCGCCTGGGCCACGCTGGCGCATGAGCCGTGTCTACTATGATCGGCTCGTCGCCGAACTCGCGCGCGCGGAGGCGGCGGCGTATGCTGACGTCGGGCGGTTACTCGCTGATCTCGACAAGCGGCTTAAGCCATGACCGACGAAAGCCGGGACGATCGGATTTACCGCATGCGCCTGCTTGGCAGTTCGCCGCGCGCAATCGCTGACGATTTGGGCATTTCGGTTGCAGCTGTCGAAGACGGTCGACCGAACAATGATAAAAGTAGATAACGACTATCGGCTGCGCGCCGTCAGGCTCGATTTGGAGCGGCTAGAGGCAATGCAGGCCCGCTTCCTGCGCGATGCGCTGAGCGGTGATCTGGCGGCGGGCCATCTCTGCCTAAAGATCGCCGAGCGCCGCGCGGCCATGCTCGGCACCGACGCGCCAAGGACAGTTGACGCGGTGCAATTGACCCAGGTCACCGGCCCCCAGCTCACGTCGACCGAGCGCATCCGCCTCGTGCTCGATCAATTGACGGACAGGACCTATCGCACGATCGACGGCGAAGTGATCAAGGGGGACGGTGATGGCTGACCGCTTCCTCCGCGAGATCAGGGACATGCATCAGTTGCGGAAAGACATCCGCTCATTACCGCCGGCAAAGGAACCCAGCCCGCGCTCTCATGGCCGAGGGTGAAGGGAAGCTTGACCGGCCGCTTGGGCGCGGGCCTCTCCATCAGGTGGAGGTCGGAGTGACAGGCGCCAGCGCCGCCGACTTTC
>JAMXLL010000346.1 GCA_024281015.1 Candidatus Binataceae bacterium | reverse complement strand
ACTGGCAGGCGTCTACACTAGACCCAACTTCTGCGACTTTAAGTAAAGCCGGTGTTGAGGCCCGCAAAAAGGCTGGGATACGACAAGGGGACATCAACGTGTGGTGCTAAATCAGCGAGAAAATCGCAATAAAGAGCGAAGATTTTCCTTGAGGTGGCGCAGAGAATCGTGGTGCTCTGCCCGCGATCAGGGTGCCGCCGCCCAACACGCCACCGCGACGGGAGCCCGATCAAGACTAATTTTGTTTACTTTTGGCCAGATTTGTGAGAAGCGAGGTGAAGTCGTCAAAAAGGCGTCCAGAAATCAGCTTCAGGTGGCGACAGCCTCCTGCCCCAACCGGTGAAATAGCGGATTGCAATGATCGAGGGTCCCGTCCTATAGTGCGACATTCGGCTGCCGCGATGCTGATGTGGACAGCCCGACGCACGTTACACCGATCTCTCGAATTGAGGTGTTCCTTGGATGCTGATAGGCTTAACAAGTCTCAGCGTCGGTTGAGTGGATTTCCATCGTCCTTTGATTAGCGTCTGGCTATCCATGTTCTTCCGGAAGAGATTCATCCACTAAGCACTTAGGATGAACTGAATGAAGGTTGCGATTCTCGCGGGTGGAATGGGCACACGACTCGCTGAGGAGACCGATCATCGCCCGAAACCAATGGTAGAGATCGGTGGTAAACCGATCCTTTGGCACATCATGAAATATTACTCCTCATACGGGCTGAACGAGTTCATTATCGCACTTGGCTATAAGAAAGAGGCGATTATACGATATTTTCTGGACCTGCATTACTACAGCTCGGATCTCACCATCAGCACTGGTGATGGTTCCATTACGGTTCACGATCAGCAGCGCGGACCGGACTGGACTGTCCATCTCATCGACACGGGACTGGTAACCGATACGGGCGGCCGTATCAAGCGGCTTGCCCCCTATATTGGCAGCTCGACATTTATGCTTACCTGGTGCGACGGTTTGTCAGATGTTGATCTTGGGGGTCTCCTCGCATTTCATCGGTCTCACGGCAAACTCGCCACTGTGACGACCGTCCGCGCGCCAGGACGCTTCGGTTATATCTCGCTCGATGGTGACAACGTTAGCTGTTTTCGTGAGAAGCCAGCGGATGGGAACGGTTGGATCAACGGTGCCTTTTTTGTCTTGGAGCCGGGCGTGTTCAAATACATCGGCGGTGATGCGACGAGTTGGGAGCGAGAGTCCATGGAACGGCTTGCCGCCGACACACAGCTCGTTGCATTCCGCCACAGCTCGTTCTGGCAATGCATGGATACGCTACGTGAAAAGCGGTTGCTCGAGGAACTCTGGGCTGAGGGCAAGGCCCCCTGGAAAACGTGGGAGTGAGTGAGATGCGGGTGTTGGTAACCGGACATCGCGGCTACATCGGCAGCCCCCTCGTCGACCGACTAAAGGCGGCCGGTCACGAAGTGGTGGGCGTCGACACAGAGCTCTATGAGGATTGCACCTTTGGAGTGAACAAGGACAGCGGGATCCCGACGATCGATCGGGATATCCGAGAGCTCTCCCCCTCGGATCTCGAGGGTATCGACGCGGTCGCGCACCTCGCTGGCATCTGCAACGACCCGCTAGGGGATTTGCTGCCGGAAACCACATATGACATCAACCAAGCGGCTACAGTGCGGCTAGCAAAAATTTCCAAAGCCAGTGGCGTTCGCCGATTTGTTTTCTCGTCCTCATGCAGTGTATACGGTGCTGCTGGACAAGAATGGATCGACGAACAGTCCGAACCCAATCCAATAACTCCTTACGGGCTTTCCAAGTGGAAAGCTGAGATTGAATTAAGCCAGTTGGCAGACGGCTGGTTTTCGCCGGTATTCCTGCGGAGCGCTACCGCATACGGTTTCTCCCCGCGCATCCGGTTCGATTTGGTTCTCAATAATTTGACCGCGCATGCATTCACGAGCGGCAAGGTGCTGCTCAAGAGCGACGGCACGGCGTGGCGTCCTATCGTCCATATCGAGGACATAGGCCGCGCATTCGTCGCGGCCATCGAGGCGCCGGCGGAGACTGTTCATAACGAGATATTCAACGTCGGCATCACCACCGAGAATTATCGTATCCGCGAAATCGCGCATATCGTAGAGGAGACCGTGCCGGGCTCTCGCGTTGAATTCGCCGCTGGGGCCGGACCTGACAAGCGGACCTATCGGGTCGATTGCTCGAAGATTTCTCGCCTGCTGCCTAAGTTCAGACCGCAATGGACGGCACGGCGCGGCGCACGGGATTTGTATAGCAAGTACAGCGAGTACGGGCTCCGGTTAGAGGACTTCGAGGGCGCGCGATATCAGCGCCTCGCATATCTGCAGTCATTGATGGCTCGGGGCGCCATTGACGGTAATTTGCGCTGGATTCTGCCGGCTGCAAACTTGGAGGCCGCTGGGACTGCACAACATGTTAAGGGCGTCTGCTAAAATCTCGCTACGCTGGGGGTCTTCCCGTTGGAAAGAACCATATGCCCCAACTGCAGATCTCAGGGCTATTGCCATCCGTTCTACGAAGTGCGGCGCGTACCAACTAACAGCTGTCTGCTGGTGGAGGATCGAGCCCGGGCATTGGGTTTTCCGACCGGCGATATCGTGCTCGCCATTTGTCGCAAGTGCGGCTTCATTTTCAATGCGGCTTGGGACCCTGAACGCACGATTTATTCGGATCAATATGAGGAGACCCAAGGGTTCTCGCCCACGTTCAACGCATTCAACCGGGCCATCGCTGAGGAGCTAATTAGCGGTTACGATATTCGCGGCAAGACGGTGCTGGAGATCGGTTGCGGCAAAGGCGAGTTCCTGAGCCTTATTTGCAAGCTTGGAGGTAATCGTGGCGTCGGCTACGATCCAAGCTTTGTACCGGCCCGACTGGAGCCAGAGCAGAATATAAGGTTCGTGCGCGAATTCTTTACGGAGGACACCCGCGAAACCGCGCCTGATCTCCTCTGTTGCAAGATGACCCTCGAGCATGTTGGGCAAACCCACCGGTTTCTGGCATCTGTGCGCGCAGTCGCGGATCGCAAGGATTCGGTCATCTTTTTCCAGGTACCCGATGTCGACCGCATCCTAAAAGAGGGTGCGTTTTGGGACGTCTACTACGAGCATTGTTCGTATCACAGCACCACGTCGCTGAAGACATTGTTTGTTGGGACGGGGTTCGCGGTCCAGAAGATCTGGACGGATTACGGCGGCCAGTATTTAATGATTTTGGCCAGCCCCACGGATCTTGTATCTGACAATACGTGCAACGATGAAAACAGTATCGCCAGCATCACCCGTTTGTGCACCAGTTTTGCGGCCTCTGCGGCGTACAGCCGTACAGTGTGGCAGAGCCGGCTTCGCAACTGGACCGCTGACGGGCTACGCACGGTTCTCTGGGGTTCCGGATCGAAGGCTGTCGCGTTTCTGACGACACTCGGAGTGCACGACGAGGTCGAATACGTGGTCGATATAAATCCTTACCGCGTCGGCAAATTCCTTCCGGGCACGGGGCAAAGAATCATAGAGCCCGCGTTCCTGCGCGATTACCATCCGGATAACGTCGTTATCATGAACCCGATTTACCGTGACGAGGTGGAACGAGAACTCGCAAGTCAGCGTTGTCATCCCCGCGTGTACACGATCCTCGACCTTGAGACAGAGGCGGCATGACGGAGAAAGGCAGTGATAGTTGTCTCATCTGCGGGCAGAAATCCCTCGAACCACTGATTTTTATTCCCGATGTTCCGACGCTGTGCAATCGTCTCTATGCGTCCGAAGCTGAGGCCAGGAACGCACCGCGCGGCGATATCAGGCTCAGTTATTGTCCGGATTGCGATCACATCGTCAATTCTGCATTCGATCAGGCTCGGGTCAACTACGATGGGCGCTTTGAGAATACCCTGAGCTTCTCACCACGCTATCGACAATATGCTGAAGTGACGGCTGATCGCGTCATCAACCGCTACGGACTAAATGGCAAGCGCATCGTCGAAATTGGATGCGGTAGCGGTGATTTTCTCCGCCTCCTATGCGACCCAGGCAATCGCGGCGAGGGCTACGATCCGAGCCAGCCAAACAGCCGATCCGCGGCAGGACATGGCAGCGTCGAGATTATTGGCCGCAACTTCGCCGTCGAAGATGCGCACGGAGCTGATTTCGTATGCTGCCGTCACGTGCTGGAGCATCTACCCAAACCCATGGATTTGCTTCGACGGCTTCGCGAGAGCATGGCCATTAGAGCTGATGCCGTCGTTTTCTTTGAGGTGCCGAACGGCCTATTTACCCTAGACCGCTTGGGTATCTGGGACATCATCCACGAACACGTCTCGTATTTCACCCCATCCTCGTTAATGCGGGCGTTCCACAACGCGGGCTTCTCGGTTTGCTCCGCTGACTCTGCTTTCGATGATCAATATCTTTGGATAGAAGCCCGAGTCGCCACCCAGCCGGCAGCACCAAGTGCGTTGCCGAAGCGACCGCTGGATGGGCTTTATAGCTCCTTTTGCGCACGATTTGCTGAAAAGGTTGCGGAGTGGCGCCGGCGCATTGATCTATTAAAATCCAACCGCCGACACGTCGTGATCTGGGGCGGCGGTGCGAAAGGTGTCATGTTCCTTAACCTGCTCCGGGTGCCCGCCGGTGCGGGTATCGACTGGGTGGTCGATATAAATCCTCGCAAGCAGGGCCATTTTGTACCTCTCACGGGGCAAAGAATTGTCGGCCCTGACTGCCTGCTAAAAGACCTGCCAGACCTTATAATAGTGATGAACCCAGAATACGAGCGCGAAGTGCGGTCGATGATTGACGATATGGGGATTGGCTGCCGGGTGGTGAGCACATAATCTACTCCAGAGTGCTCTCAATTTCCCCAAAATAACACTTTCGTGGCCGGCGGCTTGACATTCCGATCAGCTTTGTTGTAAGCTTGGAGTAAGGTTTGTTAACGGCCTTGGCCCCGAAGGTCCGAGCTACATGCCATTCAACACTGATGGGGGACGTCGGTGACATGAGTGTCCATCCTAGGCTTGCTGGTCGGAGTTGTTACCACAAGTATGAGGTTGAGCCCGGACTTTTCACGCCGGGCCAGTTTTTACAAGTGAACCCTAAACTCTGCTTAAACGAATTGGGCGTTCCGCAGAGCCTATGGGGCCTCCGCGCGTTGGACATCGGTGCCTTTGATGGACCATTCACTTTTGAACTAGAGCGTCGTGGAGCGCAAGTCAC
>JAMXLL010000345.1 GCA_024281015.1 Candidatus Binataceae bacterium | reverse complement strand
CGCTGTTCGAAATGCGGCAGCGATAACCGGGAAGGGCGCAAATTCTGTGCGAACTGCGCCGCGCCGCTGGCGATAACGTGCAAGAAATGTGGCGCTCCCAACGAGGCGGGCGAGAAATTCTGCGGTGAGTGCGCTGAGCCATTGCCAGTCGTTGTCGCTAGCTCTATGAATCCCGACGCATCAACCGTTATCGGGAACGCTGTACGACCGCCGATTGCCGCGAACAGTTTGCCTGAAGGCGAGCGCAAGACGATCACGGCCTTATTCGCCGACATCAAGGGTTCGACCGAAATGATGCGCGACCTTGACCCTGAGGAAGCGCGGGCAATCGTCGACCCGGTACTGCAGCTCATGATGGAGTCTGTCCACCGCTACGACGGCTACGTAGCGCAATCCACCGGCGACGGCATTTTCGCAATGTTTGGCGCGCCGGTTGCCCATGAAGACCATCCGCAACGCGCGCTTCACGCCGCCCTCGCGATCCAGCAGGAACTGCGAATGCATAACGAGCAGCTTGCGCAGCGCGAAGAGCGCGAGCTGAAGCTTTTGCCACTCGAAGCTCGTATCGGCATCAACACGGGCGAAGCGGTGCTGCGAATCGTCAATACGGGTGGCCACACCGAGTACTCGCCGGTCGGACATGTGGCCAATCTCGCTGCTCGAATGCAGGCTGTCGCGCCGAGCGGCGGCATTGTCATTACTGAAGAAACGCGGCACCTCGTCGAGGGTTATTTCTCGCTGCGCGCATTGGGACCCGCCGAAATTAAAGGCATCAGAGAGCGCGTTAATGTGTACGAAGTAATCGGTCCCGGTCGGGCGCGCGGCCATTTTGAGCGGGCGGCGCAACGCGGGCTTACGAGGTTCGTGGGACGCGAGCATGAAATGGCCGAGCTACGCGGCGCACTCGAATCCGCCATAGGCGGCCGCGGCCAAATTGTCGCCGTGGTGGCTGATGCTGGTACTGGCAAGTCGCGGCTTTTCTATGAATTCAAGCAGATGCTGGCGTCAGAATGCAGAGTGCTGGAGGCTTATTCGGTATCCCACGGTAAGGCGTCGGCCTGGCTACCGACACTCGAACTGCTGCGCAGGTATTTTAGCTTCGGAGACGAGGATAATGCCGCCCAGCGGCGCGACAAGATCAACGCCGGGCTGGCCTCGCTCGATCCGGCGCTGAGCGATGTGCTGCCGTACTTGTTCGGCCTGCTTGGAATCCAGGAACAGCCCGATCCGCTGGTTCATATTGACCCGCAGGCCAAGCGTCAACGCACGCTGGACGCAATCAAGCGTATTATCCTAAGGGAAAGCCTTAATCAGTCCATCGTACTCATTTTTGAGGACTTGCATTGGATTGACAGTCAGACCCAAGCGCTGCTCGATCTGCTAGCCGATAGCCTCGCCAGTGCACGCCTTCTGCTTCTGGTGAATTATCGTCCCGAGTACCGCCATGAATGGGGTAATCGCACCTACTACACGCAATTGCGGCTCGATCCGCTCGGCCGACAAAATGTCCGCGAGATGGTCTCCGCGATGCTCGGCAACGAGGTGGAGCTCGAAACCGTGCGCCGACTGATTGCCGAACGAACCCAAGGTAATCCCTTCTTCATGGAAGAGATGGTCCACACGCTATTCGAGTTGGGTGTGGTCGTTCGGAACGGCGCGGTCCGGCTAGCTCATGCGCTGACCGATATAAGAGTTCCACTGACCGTGCAAGCGGTGCTTGCCTCGCGTATTGACCGATTGCCCCCCGAGGAGAAGGAGCTATTGCAGACACTTGCGGTGATCGGGCGAGAATTCCGATTTCAGCTCATCCGCAAGGTGGCCGAATGCTCTGAGGCCGAACTAGAGCGCATGTTACTAAATCTGCAGAGTGCCGAATTCATCTGTCAGCAACCAGCATTCCCCGATCCCGAGTATAGCTTCAAGCACGCACTCACACAGGAGGTGGCCTATAGCTCTGTATTAATGGAGCGACGGAAACGGCTGCACGAACGTGCTGCGGCTGCAATGGAATCACTCTCAACCAGCCACGTAGAACCGAACCTTCCTGAACTGGCCCATCACTATGAGCGCAGTGGGAATACCACCAAAGCTATCGAATATCTTAAACGCGCAGGACAGCAGGCACTTGAGCGTTCGGGTTACTCTGAGGCCATCGAGCTCTTTACTTCCGCACTGGAATTAATCAAAACGCTGCCGGCAAACCACGTGCTCATGCAGCAGGAATTACCTGTGCAGCTCGGCCTTGGATCGGCATTGAGCGCGGCCAAGGGAATCGCCTCGCCCGAAACAAGGCGTGCTTTCGACCGAGCCAATGACCTTTGCCGTGAGTTCGGTACCAGCTCGCAGATCTTTGCGGTGCTCGTAGGCATTAATGCCTTTTATGACGGCCGCGGCGAGTTGAGGCGAGCACATACACTAGCGCGGCAGCTTCTCGCCATGGCTGAAAGCCAACACGACAGCTCGTTGTTTGTCGCTGCGCACTGGTCCATGGCGTTGAACCTATGCTTCATGGGAGAGTTCGGTACAGCGCGCAATCACGTGGAAAGCGCCCTCTCATTTTACGACCCCGCTCATATTGAGGGGCTTCAAGCCGTCAATCCGCTCGCTGGTGACCTACGGCCTAGTCTACTAATGCTCGCAGCCTTGATCGTCTGCTTTTTGGGCTACCCGGATCAGGCTCGGGCACGGTGTGAGGAAGCTGTGGCTCTGGCGCGTACACTTTCCCTTCCCTTTCGCCTTGTAATAGGCCTTGGATTTTCGGCTCTGGTTCGAGGGGTCCGCCGAGAAGGCGACGCGGCGCTGGGCCAAGCCGATGAGGCCGTCCGCCTGGCCACCGAGCATGGGTTTCAGGAGTTCTTGGCGCGCGTATTGGCAATTAGAGGATGCGTGCTGATCGAACTGAATCGTAACGAGGAGGGGATTTCTCAGTTGCGGGATGGGATTGTTGCGCTCCGAGCTGCTGGAACAGAAGCGCAACAGCCTGCTTGTCTCGCATTTCTGGCCGTGGCCTACCTCAGGCTCGGACGGATAGTCGAAGGGCTCAACGCAGTGGCCGAAGCTTTGGCGCTTTCCAAAAAGACCGGTGAGTGCTGGTACGACGCCGAGCTGTTGCGCATCAAAGGAGAGATACTGGTTAAGCACGCCGCTGATAATGGAGGCGTCGGTTATGAGCAAGCCCACGCCTCCTTTCGTCAGGCGCTGGAGATCGCGCGTCAGCAGCAGGCCAAGTGGTGGGAGTTGCGCGCGACGGTAAATCTGGCGCGACTGCTTGCGAATCAGGGCCGAGGTTATGAAGCGCGCACGATGCTCGCCGACATCTACGGCTGGTTCACCGAGGCTTTCGATACCGCCGACGTGAAGGAGGCCAAAGCGCTGCTGGACGAGTTGCGCGCCTAGTCGCGCGTTGGGGGAATATGCGCTGTACAAAATGCGGCAGCCATAATCGGGAAAATCGCAAGTTCTGCGCAAACTGCGGTGCGCCGCTCGTTGCTAGCTGCTCGAAGTGTGGAGCCGCCAATCAGACGGACGAAAAGTTCTGCGGCGATTGCGGAAATGCGTTGGCGACGGCCTCGGTGCGCTCGCAAGCGGAGCCCAGTGATCCTCAGATTCGCGTAGTTGATCCATCTACGCCCGAAACACTCGACGGCGAGCGCAAGACAGTCACTGCGCTGTTTGCCGACCTCAAGGGCTCGACTGAACTGATTGAGGAACTCGACCCAGAACAAGCACGCGCCATTATCGATCCCGCGCTGATGATCATGCGCGAAGCGGTCGACCGGTACGATGGTTACCTCGTGCAGTCAACAGGCGATGGGATCTTTGCCTTGTTCGGAGCGCCGCTGGCCCATGAAGACCATCCGCAGCGGGCACTTTATGCTGGCTTGCGGCTGCAGGATGCGATTAGGGCTTACTCGGCGAAATTGGTTGCCGATGGCGGCATTCCA
>JAMXLL010000344.1 GCA_024281015.1 Candidatus Binataceae bacterium | reverse complement strand
AAAAGGAGCGGGGGATGGAGCTACGACTGCTTGAAACCGAAGCTGAACGCAATCTGTACCGGGCAGCGATGACGGAAGCGCGGGCGAACAAGGGCGGCAAGTTTCGCGAGACCGCGCGTTCGCGATTGAGTGAAATCCAATTGACGTTCGCGCGCTTGTACGGAGTATTTAGCGAGGCGGACCCGAACCGGCTGCTCGGCGGCTTCAGCATCCATCGCCTCGACGAGTTCAGCCAAAGTTTCCCTGTCCCTAACCTGAGCCATCTACCGCCGAGCGGGGTATACGAAGCCGGCCAGCTCTGGGCCTCATCCCACGATGCGGTGCCGGCCTTGCGCAAGGGGTCAATGATCCTGCTGGGATTACTACAAGCCCAGGCGCTCCTCATATATCCACTCATTATTCCACGCGACATCTCGCAGTTCTACAAGGTATTCCGGCGAGTAGGAGCGCCGTTCGAGTTAGCTTTTGCAGAAACCGTAACCGGCGACAAAGTATATCTGCAAGCAATGCTGCTCGAAGGTGACCAGTTGCGCCGGCAAGTAGAGCTCGCGTCTCGCGACGGTTTCGAAACGCGGAGCGGCCATTCGCTGGTGAGGTTTGCCGTGCCGGGATTTGCACAGCAATGGGCTCAATGAACGCTCGAAGGGCGTATCAGTGATGGAACAGCAGTTAACGGGGACCGGCACTGATGGTTAACACCTTTCGAATCTCCCTGTTATGGATGGGACGCGCTAGATCCATAAGTCGAGAATCAGAACAAGAAGAGAATGAATGTTGGCCTTATGGCGCTGAGAGTTCAGAGCGGGCGGCCAGGATCGTGGCTGCGATTGAGCTTCTGGCGAGTGGAAGCGCCAGGGCGGGTGCGTTGGCTCGAGCCATGCGACGTGCTTGGCGCAGAATCGCGTTGCTCCAGGGCACGCACGAGTCGCTCAACCGGGATGCTGAGATTGCCGATCCGTTCGGTGGCGGCCGCTATGCGTTCAATTGGCGCGCGCAGTTTGGCGGCCTTATCGATAGCATTCATCAAGTGGGCTATCGCGTCATGGATAAGAGTAGCCAGGAGCGCCACATCCTGAGTGGTAGCCAGGGAGTGTATCTCCGCGGGGACTGGCGTCGTCTTAATCAGCCTGTCGGCCGAGGCCGCGACGACCGCAGCTTTTACAGGTTCGCGCAGCTCCTGGATACGAGTTTCCCAGCGGGCTCCCGCGTCGAGGTGGCGATAAATCTGAGATGCTGCGCTCAACTTTGCTTCACCTTCCTCACTCTTGCCCTGCCGTATCAATAGTGCACCGTATATGGCCAGAGTCTCGGCAACTTCCCAGGGGAGCCGATGTTGGGAAAACACCTGCCCTGCCGACCGCCAGAGGTCGCTGGCTTTTTCCATAACGCCTTCATGCGTTAACAGCGCCGCTTCGGCGCGATCGACAAGAGCTGACAGTGCACGCCAGTCCTCGTCCGGAGCTAGAAGGGCGCGGCAGCGTCGCACCTCAGCGCGAGCCTCGGTCAGTTCTCCCCGCGCCAGGCGTACCAGCGCCAACTCAGAACGGGTCGCAATCTCCTCAGGAACGCGAAGCAACGATTCCGAAATGAGGGAGGTGTGCGTAAGAAGGTCGAGAGCACGCGCCTCGTCACCTTCGATGCGTTTCAGACGTGCCAGCCAAAGGCTCGCCGTCCAATGTTGTTGCTTGTTTTGCGCGACATTAGAGCGTTCGATCTGCTCGGTCAGCAGATCCTCGGCCTGTGTCCAGTCACCTTCGAAAAACCGCAGATTGGCTTCCAGGAAACGGTGCGGCGCCAGGCTGAGTAGTGAGCGCGCGCGGGCAAATTCACCGGCGAAAACATTGGCAAGGCCGAGATGCGCTACCAGGACCTGGCGCACGAAATCGACTTGGCCGGCATCCGCGTCTGTTAAAGTCGCCTCGATGGTTTGTTCGGCAGCGGCAGGATCCTGCAAGAGCAAATAGGAAAAACTCAGTAGCCAGGCCGCGGCAAATCGCGGCTTCAGATCCTGCATCCGCTCGGCACGTTCAACGGCCTGCTCCATCAGGCCGATTCCTTCCTTCAGTTTTCCGCTTGCTGACAAAAAGTGTCCGCGCCACGCCGCCGCCTGACACCATATAGTAGCATTGTTGAGAAGCTCACCGATCTGCATCGCGCGCGTGGATGACTCCAGGCCCTCGGCGGTGCGAAATTGAGCGTGCGCAGCGAATGCCTGGCCGATGAGCAATTCGCCTTCAGCAATGGGGTCGTCGCGGCTAGCCAGCAGCTTCTCCGCCCGCTGCGAATGAGCCACCGCCTGTCCGACGTTTATGGCGGCCGGGTTCATCGATGATAGAGAAAGGACCGTGACGAGGCGGGCGTGAACCCGTGCAGTGTCCGCTGGATTGCCGATTTCAGCGTACAATTTGAGCGCCGCGCGCAGATGATGCGCCGCCTCGGCAGGCGTGGCGGAGCTCAGCAGGCCTACTTCTCCCAGGCGTTCGGCGAGTTGCGCGCGCAGCATGCGGTTGCGTACGCTGGCCAGCTTTAGCGCGGCGCGCCAATGACTGGCCGCGTCCACATAGGCTCCTAGAGCCGAGGCTGTCTCACCCGCGCGCATCGAGTATTCGGCGGCTTTGGCCAAATCGCCTGCTCGCCCGGCCTTGGTGTAATGAAGGGCGAGTTGGGAGACGTAGGAGTCGCGATCTGTACAGTGGACGGCCTCTATCGCGCGCCCAGCATCGGCATGCAGGGCGCGCCTGGCGGGGCGGCTCTGTCGAGCATAGAGGCTCCGGCGGATCAGGCCGTGGACAAAGGCATAATCGCCAGTCTCATCGCTCCGCGCTTCAGTTAGGATTCCGGCTTCATTGGCTTCGTCCAACAGGGTGGTCAGGTCGCTTGCGCCGACCGGCACTATTTTGGTTAAGACCTCAAACTCGAAATCGTTGCCTAATATTGCCGCATCGCCCAGCACCCGGCGGCATGGTTCGGAGAGCTGTGCCAGCCGAGCATCGACGAGTTCCCGCAGCGCCTCATCAGTTGCAAGTTTGCTGTCCCAGTCCGGCATCGCCACCCATTGATCGCCACGCCTGCTGATTCGAGCCGTCTCCACCAGATGCCGGACGATTTGATGGATTAACTGCGGGTTGCCGTTGGTTAGCTTGACGATCTCAGGAGTCAGCCGCTTGGCTTCGCCGGCTGACCCCCGTCCGAGCAATTGTTCGAGCAGGCCAGCAGCCTCGCTAGCCGGCAGCCCTTTCAGCCGGATCCGCCGGCAGCGGCGGTGACGCCCCAAATCAGCCAGGGCGCGCCCGAGTTCCAGCCGCCGAGGCAAAGGGTCCCCGCGGAAGGTGCCGATGAGCAACACACGCTGATTGGTAAGCATCCGGACGAGATGGACCAGCAATGACAACGAGCCCTCATCAGCCCAGTCCAGGTCCTCAAGCACAAGCAGCAGTGGGCAGGGGTCTGCCCGTTTACTCAGAAAACATGTGATTGTATCGAATAAATCCGCCTGCGCGGCGGGCTTGGTCTGAGCCCTTGGCCGGATGGAACGCGAAGCACGGGCTCCGAGCCTGGTCAGGATATCTACGGCCTCTCTGTCCTGCCTGGGCGTGCTCGTGCGTTCCGCGCTGGCCGGCCGCGCGGGCCACTGCTTCGTCAACTGGCGGAACGCCTCCAGGAATGGGAAGTAGTTGAATGCTCTCTGAATATCGAAGCAACGCCCCGCCGCAGTTGCGAACCCAAGGGCGCGCGCATAATTGCACGTTTCCTCGACAAGACGCGTTTTACCAATTCCGGCCTCTCCGGATATCAGTACAGCCGAGAAGCTGCCGGCTTTGGCCGCGGCCGCTGCGTCCTGGAGGATCGCGAGTTCTGCACTGCGCCCGGCAAAAGCCGCCGTGTCGGCGCTTATCGCGCCTGCCGTCATCCCGCCTGTTCTACCCGCATTGTTTTCGCTATTCAGATGTTAAAGCATGTGCTGACTAACAGTATGCTATTCTAGATACACAATTAGTTTATTGCCAGCCGCAAAATTGGCAACTGTCGTTACTCGCTATCTGCGACATTGCGCACGTGCGTAACATCTAGCGGGTGGTTTTAGGGCTAGCTGGTTGGAACAGGTAAGACCAACAAAGGAAACGGACAACAACTATTTGCCGGTTGTGCCTGCCCGCGGCAAACCATCTCTCAAGTTCCGGCAAAGAGCAACCGGAGCGAGCGCGGCTCTACCAGGTCGGGCAGGCCGCGGTCGCTCCCAGGGCTAGTTTTCTTAGGATTCCAGGCCCACCTGTAAGGCATTCAGGTTCCGAGCCATCATGTTCCAGAACGCGATTGCGCCGGTCAGGTCGACGATTTTGTCTTTGCCAACAATGGCTTCGACTTTGCCGAACAGTTCATCATCGACGCGCGCTTTGGTGGTCAATTCTTCGGCGTACTGCAGGATGAGTTTGTCATTATCGCTGAAGCGGGAGCTGTTTCGATAAGAACCGATCTCGTCGATCTGTTCCTGGCTGATACCCTCGCGTTTGGCAATATCGATGTGCCGGACAAAACCATACTCACAGTCGCATCGCTTCATCAGCATCAGCACCGCGAGTTCACGCACCCGCTTGTCGAGCGCCGACTGATTCATGAAATAGTTGGCGAGTGGAAATACCTTGTTAGCCAGGCCGGGGCTGTTGGCCAGAGCCTTGGCCACGTTCGGAACTCCCCGCACGCCAAACTGGGTCTCAAAACCGTCGTACAGCTTTTGGATCTCCGGCGATGCTGCGCTTTTCTCAACGTAAGACACTCGTGGCATGGGAACTACCTCCAGCAATCCTTAGGCTTCGGGGTTATTAGGATGAATCTCGCTTTTCGTCAAATACCGGGAGCTCTCTCTTCAGCGGCGCACGATGGATGTAAAGCGTACCCGGTTCCTCGAAGCCGCCATCGCGAGAAAATCGCATCTTATTGGTTGCGCCCCAGGCTGCTCCATTCCGTACGTTGCGCGATGGCCCCATACAGCTATAAGTATTGCGATTGAGCCACATACTGCCGAAATATGAGCGCCAATCCGCAGCCAATTCATCAGCGCGCTGCTGAGACTTATGAGATCTCGCGGTCGCGCAAGTGGATTATTGCGGTGTCCGTGATGCTCGGCACAATTCTCGAGGTGCTCGACAGCTCCATCGTCAATGTCTCGCTGCCCCACATGCAGGGCAGTTTTTCGGCCAGCGTCGACGAGATCGCCTGGGTTGTAACCAGCTACCTGGTCGCGGCCGGCATCATGATCCCGATGACTGGATGGATTGCGGCCCGTTTTGGCCGCAAGCGCTACTTCATCGGCTCTGTCATCACCTTCATTATCGCCTCCGCCCTCTGCGGTGTGGCTCGTACCCTTGATCAGATCGTCGCATTTCGTGTGCTCCAGGGGGCCGCCGGTGCGGCTATGATGCCGCTTTCGCAGGCGATTTTGATGGAGACGTTTCCGCCGCACGAACAAGCGATGTCTATGGCGATCTGGGGGATGGGCATGATGGTCGCGCCTATCATGGGGCCGACCATCGGGGGATGGATCACCAGTACCCTGAGCTGGCGCTGGAATTTCTACATCAACGTTCCTATCGGTACGCTCGGCGCGTTTATGGTCTCGCGCTTTGTCGAAGACCCGGCTTATCTGCGGCAGGCGAGGAAAGATGCTCCTATCGATTGGCTCGGCATTTCATGTTTGGTGATAGGACTGGGATTGGGCGAAATCATCCTGGACCGCGGTGAACGCGCCGACTGGTTCGCCAGTCCATGGATCGTATACTGCTCGATGACGGCCCTGGGCGCTCTTAGCCTGCTGGTGGTGCAGGAGTTGCGCACTGCAGACCCGGTGATCGAGCTGCGGATGCTGCGTGACCGCAATTTCACGTTACCTGTCAGTCTCGTGATACTGCTGACGTTTACACTTTATGGCACCGCGATTCTCAATCCAGTGTTCCTGCAGGAACTGCTCGGCTACGATGCGATGAAAGCGGGACTGGTGATGGCCCCGCGTGGCTTCGGCACCATGTTCGCCATGTTGCTGCTCGGAACGCTTTCGCGCCGCGGCTTTGACACTCGCTTTCTAGTGGGAATCGGCTTCGGGTTGGTGGCGCTTGCGATGTGGGAGATGGCGGGATTGAATCTTCAGTCCGACACCTTCCGTATCATATGGCCGACAGTGCTGCAGGGGATCGGCACTGGGCTGGTTTTCCCCGGTCTCTCTGCCGCAGCGTTGAGCTCAATGCCACGCCAGCGCATGGGTTATGCGGCTAGCCTGTATGCGGTGACACGCAACCTGGGCGCGGCAATCGGAACCTCGTATCTGACCACAATGCTAATCCGACAGCAGCAGGTGCGGCAGAGTTATCTGGTGGAGCACGTCTCGATATTTTCGTTGAAGGGAATTCCGCCGATGGGCAGTGCGCGGCCCGGTCTCGCGCAGCAACTGGCAGCCGGCCAGCACGAAGGCATGCTGATGCTTTACCATGCCGTGCAAC
Organism: Candidatus Binataceae bacterium; assembly: GCA_024281015.1. Classification (GTDB taxonomy): domain Bacteria; phylum Desulfobacterota; class Binatia; order Binatales; family Binataceae; genus JAMXLL01. The sequence goes on along the minus strand of JAMXLL010000344.1, from coordinate 18,265 downwards.
GGCAGGCGATGATGCTGTCGTTTAACGACATATATCGGCTGCTGTGCGTGATGATGCTGATGGCGGTTCCCACTTTTCTTTTTCTCCAACGCGACCTGCGCAATGCACAGGCGGGCGGACATTGAACCTTTCCTAGCGGCGTCGGGAATCAGCAGGAGAGCTGATCGAGCGATGCCTAAATGCGAGGTGATATCACGGTGGCTGAATGAAATTGCCAGGGTGAAATCTTCTCGAAGAATTTGCCTTCTTTGCCAGGCATGCGCAAACTGACGGGGCGGCTTCTTTAGAAAATCAACTAAGGTCGAAACAATGAAGCACAAGCGAGGTGCCTGATGGCTTTGTTCGGCGCGATGATGTTTCCGACGGACTACGCGATTCAACCCATTGAGCTGGCGCGAGCAGTCGAGGAGCGTGGGCTCGACTCGCTCTTCTTTCCCGAGCATACACATATTCCAACTAGCCGACGTTCGCCGTGGCCGGGTGGCGGCGAACTGCCGATGGAGTACTCCCATACGCACGACCTGTTCGTCGCGCTGGGCGCGGCGGCCGCGGTCACCCAGCGCATAAAGCTTGGTACCGGAATCTGCCTGGTGATCGAACGCGATCCGATCGTTCTGGCGAAGGAGGTCGCCTCGCTCGACGTGATTTCGAACGGGCGGGTGATTCTCGGAATCGGCGGCGGCTGGAATGCCGAGGAAATGGAGAACCATGGTACGGATTTCAGGCGGCGCTGGAAACTGGTTCGCGAGCGTGTGCTGGCAATGCGAGCCATCTGGTCGAATGAGAAGGCCGAGTTTCATGGCGAGTTCGTAAACTTCGATCCGATCTGGTGCTGGCCCAAGCCGGTGCAAGCGGGCGGACCGCCGATCCTGCTGGGGTCAGAAGCAAAGCGGGCGTTCGAGCGCGTCGTTGATTATTGCGACGGTTGGATCCCGATCAATCGCGGCAAGGTCGATGGATTCAAGCAAGCTATCGTGGAGTTGCGCGAATCGGCAAAGCGAGCGGGTAAGCGCATCGAGGATCGCAATCTCGGGCTATTCGGTGCGCCACCGAAGGAGGATGCCTTGAAGCAATTGACCGACGCGGGCTTCGGTCATCTCATTTTCGGCTTGCCACCGGCAAAAGCGGACAAGGTGTTGCCGCTGCTTGATCGTTACGCAGAAATTGCGCGCAAGTTGCATTGAACCCGGCGCTCACGCATCAGGAGGAACCCTAGTCCTAGTCCGGCTTTCCCGTCCAAAATTGCTCGGGCCGGATACTTGGGTTCGCTGCGCTTCATGGGAAATGCCGACTGCCAGGCATTTCGGCCCGCCTGCTGAATAGTTCCACGAGTGAAGCGTGGTAGTTCCATCGCACCGGCGGGCGGACATCGAGCCGTCCCGCCGCGTCTTTTTGCAACAGGCGCGCTAATAGTCCGCGTTGTAGAGAACGCTCTCGCGCGTTAGCTGGGCAATGTCCTCGTGAGAATAGCCCAGGTATTTCTGCAATACTTCGCCGTTGTGCTCGCCGAGCAAGGGCGCCTCGAATTCCAGTTCGTCGGGAAACCCGGAAAAGCGCATGGGAAAGCCCGGGATTTGAAATTCGCCCAGAATTTTATCGTTGATGGTCCGCACGGTGCCGCGTTCGATCAAGTGGGGATGCTGCATTGCCTCGGCGACCGACAGGATCGGCGCCACCGGCACCCGGCGCGCGCGCAGTGCGTCGATGGACTCCTGGTCATCGGGCATCGAGGCAAGCCAATCTTCGATGAGCTTGATAATCTCGTCGCGATTCCGGCCGCGGCTGTCCGCATCCGCATAGCGTGGGTCTGACGCGAGTTCCGGCCTGCCAATCGCCTCGCAGACTCGGGCCCAATGCTGATCCAGCCAGGCCAGGATGATGATGTGCCAGCGGCGGCCTTTAAACGTCCCGGCCGGGGCAAAGAATGGATGATGGAGTCCCGACCGCTTAACTTCATGCTTACCGTGACTCGCGCTATACAATTCAACTCCCACCGTTTGACAATGAAAGTAGGAATCGAGCAAGGAGATATCGATATACTGCCCCGCACCGGTCTTTTCGCGATAAAGCAGGGCGCAGGCTATAGCTCCCATCGCATGGACCCCGGTACTCACGTCGCCGATCGCGACCATCGGCATGTAGGGCGGACCATGCTCTTCTCCGATCAGCGAGGTTATTCCCGCGTAGGCCTGTCCTATGAAGTCGAAGCCGGGATCATGCGCGAGCGGGCCGGTTTGTCCCAGCGCTGAAATCGAGCACATGATAATGTGCGGATTCAGTGCTCTGACCGTCTCATAGCCTAGCCCCATGTCATTGATAATTCCGGGGGCAAAATTTTCCACCATCACATCGAACTTGGGAATCAACTGCTTTATCAGCTCGAGCGCGACGGGCTTTTTCATGTCCAGGCAGAGACTCTGCTTGCCGCGGTTCTGCTGAATAAAATAGGCGCTGCGCTTGTCGCGAATGAATTGAATGGTGCGTGCCTGGTCGCCTTTCGGCGCCAGCTCAACTTTGACCACCTCGGCTCCCATCCCTGCCATAAGGCGGGTAGCCGTCGGTCCGGCAATGAAGTGGGTAAAATCCAGCACCCTGTAACCATCGAGTAAGTGCCTGGGCGTACCGTCAGTCATCGAATTACCTTTCGAATCAGCAGAATCGCGTCGCTGCCTCAGCGCGGCCGATTGTTCCTTTTCGTGCTGCAAGGCGGATAGTCCGTGATATTAAAACCACACTTGGGTTCCAGCTCGTTCGTATCCATGCGAGTTAGTTGACAAATTCCGCAGGCCCGCGCGTCTCTTCAACGCATCTTGCTAATCGAAGCCGCACGTTGAAGGCGGGGCTTAGCGCTTCGGATGCGAGTGCCAGAGGCTTAGCAATGAGACCCCCGCACCGATGAAGCGCGTCTGATTCGCCGTCGCGACCTCGAGATCGCGATTGCCGCTAAGGCGTTCTCCCAACGCTTCTGAGTTCCACGCGGCCGCTTGTCGCGGAATAGCCCCGCTCGGATGAAAGCTGTCTGAATTGAAAGATGCAATAGCCGGCACCGGCACCGCCGATGAGCATAATGATGATCATCGGAGTTAGCAGCGTCATCCACCACGCACCCACCACGAGGGCGAACGAGATGCGGCGGCGCCCTCCGGGCGTGTCAATGCGCACAGAAACTGTGTACTTTCCCGGAGCTAAATCCGCCCGGAGGCCTGCGATCCCGGAGCGGTAACGTCGTGCCGGCACCGACATTTGAAGGCGTCGGCCATCCACCTCGAATGAAACCGGAGCATCCGGCAATTCGGCGCCGATCAAATCGAAAACCAGCAACGTAGCCCCTGGCTTTGGCAGCACACTGCAATATTCGGCAAACGGATTGAACGCCGGTTGATACACGACCAAATGAACAAAGCCATCGGCGCCCGCCTGCTGCACGCAAGATTCGCCGGTGAGTCCCGGCCCGCCGCCATGAGCCTCAGCTATACTTTCGGCAAAGCCGAAAACAATGGCAAACGCGGCCGTCACAAGCATAAGGTGGGCGGTCGCAGCACTAAATGAACGATCGCCCAGCGCCGTGCATGTCTTCATTGCTGATCTCGTGCAGGCTGAACAAAAGTGGGAACGATTGGGCTGCTGACTTCGACCATCGAACGGTCGCCATCAGGAGTGTAGAACATGAACAATCCGCCGATCCGATTGGTAGGGTCACTCAATAATGCGGTCAGGCGATCGGTTTCCCAAACGGAACTGGTCGCTTCGACCGCGACTTCCTTGCTGCTGCCCGGGAGAATCGGATCGTCAGGGCTTACGATCAATCCTGCTGGAGCAATCAAATCGTGCGGGTAACCAGGCTCTGGTTGGGCGACGTTCCGATTCAGAAAGCGCAGATTGGCGGTGGTGAATTCGCCGAAACGGACTGGTTTAGCACCCCGATTCGTGACGCGCAGACGAAACTGCACGGTGCGTCCTGGTACCAGGTAGGTTACCTGCTCAGCCGTGAGCGTCATTTGAACAGACGGCGCCGCAAGCCCAGCAACGTTGCCCTGATTGGACTGAAGCGGCACTGTCACCGGATGCGTTGCGTTGGTCACGACCGTCTCGCCAATAGCAAGTATAAGAGTGAGTGCGAGCATGGCAGCCGCCACCATCCGATCTGTGCGCGTGATCAGCCGATCGCCTTTACCGGCCTGGACCGCTTCATAGCGCGGCATCAGCAACGGCTTGCGTATCCAGTACCCTAACCAGATCAGGGCAACTGCTATCCAGACGAGATGCCAACCAGCGATTGCACCCAGGCCATAACGCGCCAGGTCAAGCCGCTGCCCGGTCAGTGTCGTTACCGGATCTACGAATGTGGCAGCATCGCCGCCAATCGAAACCCATTTCCCAGGCCCCAGGATAGGGCCGGTGTCGCGTACGTCGAGCATGGGATGAACGTGGTAACGCCCGGGAATTCGGCCTCTGAGGACAATTCGATATTCGTAGTCCTGGCCGAGCGCCAGCGACATTGACGAGGCGCCATTGACGCCGTTGATGGAGCTGGCGGTGCGGATGAAGACGGGTCCTGGTACACCAACATTCAAGAACGTCAAGCCGGCTGGGGAGGGTATTTCCAGCGGCCAATTCGCCATGACATGGAAACGCCCGCTCAGCGTCAGTTCTTGATTCACTCCTATCCGATCCTGCGACCACTTCGTGTCGTACCACTGGATAGTTGACAGGCGCAATGATGGTTCCTGCGCCCGTTCGCCATGCGCCCACGCGATCTTGCTCAAGCTGAATGTAAGTACCGCCGCGAGCCACGGCATAATCCACAGGATGCCCTTATCCCACTGCGGGTGTCTTTTCCGAAACAAAAGAAGCGAGAACTCGGCAGACGCGGGTGAGCTCTCGCGGCCGGCAGGGAAAGTTTCGCGGGCCATACCGTTACGCTTGCGATCTATTGGTTATGCCGTGTTAGAGCCGCTTGAGCCACTTAAACTGGGTCCTTGTGAAAATCCATCCCATGCCGAGGAATGCCATATAAACGAGCATCGACATAAAAGCAGCAAAGGCCACCGACAAATAGATCGGGTCCTGGCCAAAAGTTCGCAGCGTCCCGCGGTTTATAATCCGAATGTACTCGGGCGTGCCGGTTCGGATGTAATGGAAGCCCTGCAAGTCCGCGAGCGACATCAGCACTCCATGAAGGTTGACCGGCAACAGGAAATGACTAATCAGCGGCCAATTGGTCAGATAGAAGAGAATCGCCCAAAGCAGGCCACCTAAAATCGCGGTCAAAAGGTAACTGTCGGTGAGCAACAGGACGGTGTCGAGAGCAATCCCGCCCGGGATCAAAGTGGCGGGCCAAACGAAATTCAGCGGGAAGTACGCCCAGCCATGCATATTGCAGATGCGATTGATCCATTCAGCGCTGACCAGACAGAGAGTGAGAAACGTGGCGGCAAACGGCAATCGGAACTTGGACCAGAAGATGAAACTGATGGCCGCCGGGAACGCTATCTCCACCGTCGGTGTGAACGACAACCACCAGCGGCTATCTTTCCAATCGGACCAAAAATCCCAATCGCCGACCGTGAGAATGGTGATGATGTGGTAGAGTCCCATGAACAGGAAAAACAGCAGGACGGCGATAATCAGGTCGAACCATCTGTACGCCCGCCGCAGGTCCTCCGCGCTTGTAATGGCCGGCTGAGTTCGGGCTATCGGGGCCGCAGTCATATTAACCCTTGACAAAACGCAATATTACGCCCAGCAGAACACGGCCCTGCTGCTCTTGCATCACCCCGCCTCCCGCTCGAATTCAAGCGCAGGGTCTGCCACCGGGTCATTCGCGGCGCTGTAGGTCTGCGCTTGCCCGGTTGTCAGCTCATGCAGGTAATCACAGACTTGCAGCAGCAACCCGCCCAGTCCCAACCCGGACCAGGCGAAGATCATGAACCACCAATGCACCGGCGCGGCAAAACGCTCCTCCAGGATCCAGAAACTGTGCGCCCATTCGTTGTACGCCACTACCGGGAGCAGCATAAAAGGTCCCGCCACGGCGATTATCCAGGGCAGAGAATGGCGCGCAGCGAAACGCGGCAGGCGTGTCATTCCGTATAGGTAAGCCGTGATACCAAGGATGATGTAGATGGGAAAAGCCCAGTAGAAGAGAATGATATGACTGGGTGTGAACGAGGTGTCGCGAACCACCGTCTGATGCCAGCTTGCATCCTCTTCGGCGAAAAAGCTGGCCGCCCAGAACACCGCGAATACGTAGCACAAGATCAGCGCGATAAAGACGCCGAAGCGCCTGAGTTCTTCTCGCGTTTGGACCTGCTCCAAATCGCTCGGCCGAGAGAACCAGACGTAACCCCAGATGCTCGCAGCCGCCACAGCTTCGACGGCAAACTGTGCGAAAAGTAGATTCATCCAGTACGAGCGGAACTCGGGGGAAGTAGCATCCAGGCCTGCGCTCCACGCATAAACCTGCTGGTACAGGCGGGCCGCGATCATCAGGATGCCGACAACCCCGCAAACCAACACTATAAGGGTGGGGCTTATCCAGCGATAATCATCCGAACGGATCGCCACTGGCGGAGCTTGCGCGGGTGCGCCGAGCTTCGCCCTGTTCAACGCCGTCGCCATGGCAAGGGCCTCCTAGTGTTTTTAACCCGGAGTAGTCACATCATCTTCGCACAGCGGTCGAGCACTGGCATCACCTTGTCGCGGCCCTCTGGGGGCAGAAAAAAGACCGCTCGCTCTACGCCGGCCTTCTCGTATGATTCAATGGCGCGCTGATCGAGCGGCGCGGCAAACGCGGTAATCGAGATCGTGCGGGGATCGCGCCCGGCCTGCTCAGCGCATCGCCGCAGTTCGGTGATTTCCGCTGGCAAGTCGCCACCACGGCCGCAATTGGGCAGCCATCCATCGCAATAACGGACGACGCGCTGCAGAGCACGAGGCCCGTGGCTGCCGAGCAGGATTGGCGGATGGGGCTTCTGCACCGGCTTGGGCCAACACCAGGACGGCTCGAAGCGAACCAGCTCACCCTGATAGGAAGCTTCGTCTTTGGTCCAGAGCGCCTTCATCGCTTCGATGCTTTCGCGCAGGCGCTTCCAGCGAGTCTTGAAGTTGGTGCCGTGATTCTCCATTTCCTCGGCATTCCAGCCGCCGCCGATGCCGAAGATGAAGCGGCCATTCGATGCCAGGTCCACACTGGCGACCTCCTTGGCCAACACGATGGGGTCACGTTCAATTACCAGGCATATACCGGTCGCTAATTTTAGATTCCGGGTGGCAGCGGCGGCCATCGTGAGAGCTACGAACGGGTCAATCGTATGGGAATACTCAGCCGGCAAGTCACCGCCCCTGGGAAAGCGCGAGCGCCGCGAGGTCGGGATGTGCGTGTGTTCCGGAAAGAAGATTGATTCGAAGCCGCGCTGCTCAGTTTCCCGTGCGACTTCGTCGGGCCGAATCGCATAATCGGTCGGGAAAATCGCTACACCGTATTTCATCGGCTACCTCGCATGTTCGATGCGGAAGAATAATTGCTCATTTCACGCACGGCCGCAGCTTCCGGCCGCCTTTGACCGGTAGCTATCAACAACTCAACGCTTGCTTATCAAATTTTGACGAAATTGAACAACGCCCATGTACCTCCAATTAATAGATTCGAGAACCGGCGAGTGCCCAGCACTATTCTGATCAAATCAGTCCCTCCATTCGCTCGGTCTCAATGCTTTGCATTCACCAGCCAGTTAATTTGACCGCAGGACAGCCGTACGCATACCATGCTCGCGGTTCGGTATTGAAAGGTCCGCGACCCGGCCTTAGCCGGCCTGGGCCCCTGGACCAGTGAGGATTACGATGACTGTTGTTATTGGATTAATCGCTGTTGTTCTTTTCGCAGTCTGCCCCGTCTCTGCTGTTGCGCAGTCCCCGACGAACAACTCAAAGGCGCTGGCGGATGGGGCCAGCGAGCCAGTTGCGCCCGGCACCACCATCAACATGCAAAACTGGCGGCAATACCAGCAATTCATGCCCGATGGAATGGCGGCGCTGTTCGAAGGCAAATATGCGTGGAAAATGCCGAATGATGTCGCGCTCGAAGTCGGGCCAACTATTATTCACCCGTTGCCGCGAAACTATTTGGCTGCGACAGAACGGTATGCCGGCCAGGTGCGGCTCGAAGAATTGCCCGGCGGCGGGTTGACCTTGCGTAACTATCAGGGTGGAGCACCTTTCCCCAATCCGCAGGAACCACATAAAGGATGGAAGATCCTGGCAAACTTATGGTACCGGTATTCGCCCCATTTGACAGTTATCCCCTATGCGGACGGATGCCTGGTTGACCACTATGGCAGTATAAATTGCAACGCAGCCGAGCTGGTTGAACGCCAACTGGCTTTCAATACGGACCCCGGCGTTCCCGCGACGATTCCCGGCTCCGAGGGCAAATTCGTTACGCAATGGCTAATGGTGCTGGAACCCGAACAGCTACGTTACGCCGCGAATCTGTACATATCTTACACCGACCTTTCGCGGCCGGATGACCAATTCGCCTTCATTCCGGCGCTGCGGCGTTATCAACCTATCTCTACCCTGGCGAGGTGCAGCCCTACACACGAGACTGATGCGACGACCGAGGAGTTACGCGAAGGCTTCGATTCGAACCTGACGCAACTCAAGGTCGATTTGCTTGCTGAAAAAAAGGTGCTGTCACTGGTCGACATCAGCACGCCGCAGGGCAGATTTCCGCAGAATTTCGACATGCCGCTCGGATGGCCCACGCCTTCATGGGGCAAATGGCAATTACGCGATGTATACGTAATCAGCGCGAGTAAGCTGCCCGCCTACGCGTCAGGTTACTGTTATGGCAAGCGAGTGCTGTACGTCGACAAGCAGTTTTCCGCGCCGGTGTGGGAAGATCTATACGATATGCAAATGCAGCCCTGGAAATTTATGGGGCTATTCCTGAAGACCTGTAATGTGCCGCAAATCGGGCCGGTCAACTCGTGCGGTGGTCTGGTTTGGTCCTACTGGGATGTGAAAAATACCCACGCGACGTTTTTCGTTGATCCCAATGCCGCTCATCCAATCTATACCAATGAGGATGCGCCCAAGGAATACTATGATCTCGTCAGGTTCACCACTGCCCCCGGTCTGAATCAAATTATGAGATAGGGGACCCATCAGGCACATCAGGACCGCCGGTTGAGGACCGGTACTTCTGGGCCTGGATGTTTTACGGCCGCCGACTTGCCCTAGCTGGAAGAGTGTCTTGAGTGGACACGCCTCCGAAACCCGGTGACTGAGAATGCTGTGGTTGGCCGTTAGAGCCTCGCGACTTTAAATGGTGGTGTTCGCCAGATTCCCGTCGCCACAAGGGAAGGACAACAATCATGATGAAGTCAGCGGGATCCATTCTTCTCACTGTGATTTTGTGCTCTACTGCAGCGGCCCAACCGGCGATAATACCTCGGCTCGGCAGAGCTCCACATAGGCCAGCGCAAACGTACGAACTTTTGAAAGGCTATCTCTCTGATCCGTTGAGAGGCGGTTTTTTCAAAATTGTACGCGGAGATTCTGCGAAGCTTCTGGTTGTTGAGCGCGATAGCATCGATGACAAAAACTGGAACGACTGGGCCTACTGCAAACTCGGCCCGGCCCAGCTCCTCTATAAGTTGAAAGACGGCAGAGCCGCTATAACCGTGAAGATTTCTCCGAGCGGGAGGAGCTTCAGCGAGGTCAGTGTGACAGCTAATCTTACAGGTATTTATGCACTTGGCAGCTCCGAAACGATCGCTCAATGCGTATCGAAGGGAGTTTTGGAGAACCGGGTTCTGCGAGCGGTGGGAGCTACGCCTCAAAACACGTAATACACCATCAGCTCCCGCAGCATGCGTCGTGGTCAGCATCACATCGATTCGTGAAAATTCCGCGCGCACGCGGTGATCGCACCGACGAGATGGTCGGAAAGCGCCTCAGCAGGGGCGGCTAACTCGGGGGCAACAGGTTTGCCGCAGCAGACATTGTTATTATGCTCTTTTCCGCTAAAGACAGTGCGGGCTTTCGTTCCGCGTGATTATCGGCGTACCTAAGCGAATCGCGCGCGTGGGGCCTATTCAAGTGGCGATGAACAAAAAGACCCGAATACGACACCGCTGCGCATCGATCTAAGCAAATCTTTTGGCCGCGAACTAGAGACGATAAAATGCGCGGTCTGTGGTTGATAGGCCAGTAAGCAAAGAGAGTTTGGTAATGTCGCGAATTCCAGGAATCGAACCGAACGAGGCTCCGCCCGAAGTACGGGCTGTTTACGACAAATACGAGGCGGCCGGATTCGGCATCCTAAATGTCATCAAGATGTTCGGCAACAAGGCCGAATTTGTTGCCGCTCTGTTCGAGATGACGAAAGGTCTCTACATCAACGCGAAGCTCGTTCCCCGCTATCGCGAACTCGCTTACCTCCGCACCTCGCAAATCAATGCCTGCCATTATTGAATTCCCACGCACGTGATGCTCGGTCGGAGCGTCGGACTTTCAAATCAAGAAATTGCGGCGATGGCGGATGCGGTCGACAGTCCGCTGTTTGACGAAACTGATCGTCTGGTTATCCATTACGCTGAAGTGCTGAGTCGCGAAAATCGGGTCAGCGACGAGCTTTATGCCAAGCTGGCGGCGCGGTTCTCACGGGAGGAACTGCTTGAGCTGTGCTTGTCGGTGGGATTGTCGTCGCTGGTCAATCGGGTTCACGCGACGTTCCGCACCGACCTGGATAGCAACACGCGCGACAGCATTGGCGACGTTGCCTTTTGTCCAATCGGCCGCTGAAGGGGTAGATAGCCCGCGTCCAGTGGAATTCATTCCGCGGCCACCTTTGCTTCACAGATGAGGAAGGATCCGCTGGCTGCCCGCGCGGCTAACGACGCGCGAGCAGCCTTTGCTGGTTTGCCGCTGGTTACAATCTGGACGGGATCCGCCTTACGGATTCGCGGCGGCTTGTCCGTTCATCCGCTGCAGGGGCTCGAGCGAACCCACTGAGTGCGCCTGCTCGCCATTCTTCAACTTGCGTGAACCTGGTTTAACCTCAAATGGAGAGGTCAATCCCAGTTCTTTGCCGATTTCGCGCACCGCCGGCATAACTTCATTTGCGATCAAGCGAATATTATTAACACGATCTTCCTTTGAAATCGGTCCATCGTTCTGCCAGAAGGCAAAGATACCAGGTCTCAGTACTTCGAGAACCGTGCGTAGCTTCGGGATGACGGTGTCGGGCGTGCCGCAAATCACCTGCATGGCGCGCTCGACCGCTGGAAAGGCCTCGAAAATCTGGCGGCGGGTCTCTTCGACATTGACAGGTCCAGTATCCTGCCATACCGCGGAACGGGTCTTGACCTGCGCGTCGGCGATCTTCGAGGTGGTAGTGCCGTCAGCGAGTCCTGCCCAGGGACTCTTTTTGTCGGCGTGCGGATCGGTGAACTGCCGCGCCATTCGCTTTGTGGCTTCTTTGGAGTTGTACCCTGGCGGGAACATCCACTGCGGCTGTCCAAAGAGGCTATAACCAATGCCGGCACCTCCGAACATATCCCACTTCGCTATCTCGCGGGCCTTTTCATCGGTGTCGGCAACGTAAACCTTCTGGAGGTAGCCGAAATTCTCAGGGCCAACCTGGTAACCTTCGGCCGCCGCCGCATCGCGATAAAGATCCCAGAGCTCGACTGTCGGTTCGAGGAATGTCGCCAGAGCTATGTAGGGATAACGATGCTGAGCGCACCACACGACTGTCTCAGGACTGAGCAAGCCTGGAATCCAGATGGGCGGATGCGGCTTCTGTATCGGCAGGCACCACGGATCAACAAAGCGATAGTGAAAATGCTTGCCCTCGTACCGGAACGGGCCAGGCTTGGTCCAGGCCTGGATCACCACCTCGTGGGCCTCATTGAAATATTCGCGGTTGAAGGCCGGATTGGCATTTGATGCAAATTGCTCACTGCCGCCACCGCGAACCCAGCCTGCGACCAGCCGCCCGCCGGAGATCATGTCGATCATGCCAAGCTCTTCCGCCAGACGCAGGGGATTGCCGACGACCGGAAGCGGATTGCCGAGCAGCACGATTTTTACCTTGTTGGTAATGCGCGCGAGAATTGAAGCCTCGACGTCCATTACTGATCCCATACAAAAGGCGGTGTCATGATGTTCATTAAGCATCACGCCATCGAAGCCGAGTTGCTCGGCAAGCACCTTTTCGTCGAGGTACTCGTTCAACAGCTGACCACCCTTCACGGAATCGAAATGCTTGTTCTCGATACCAAAAAAGCCGGTCTTGATAACTTCGTCATTGGGAACGTATCGGTAGGGCCGTTCCGTGAAGTACATCAGGTGCATCGCACCGCCTCCTTAGTTATGCTCAAGCCGCAGTTTCGTGCGGCCAAAATCGTTCGAGTCCGTTATTACTTACTAAGTGCCGCCTGGTGCGGGCGCCCACAACGACAATCGCGCGTTGGGCCGGTTTTTATTCCAAAAAAGCTTGAACCTCCCGCAGGAAGTCAGCTGTTTTTTCAACTTCGGGCCGATGGCCGCAATGGTCGAAGGTGACCAGCCGCGCCGACTTGATTACCCGCTTGAATTCGTCAGCGCCGGCAAGCGGGACCACTTGGTCCTGCTTTCCCCATACCAGGAGCGTCGGCAAATTGGCCGCAATCCCAAGCAAGTGCGGCAGGCTGGGATTATGCATGAACGGCGTCCATGCTAAGCGCGCGGTCTGTGCGCGAGCCTCCTCCCATTGCTCAAACTGCTCGGGACCCTGACCGCCATACAGCTCATCAAATTCCGGTGTGGCGTCGGGATCGTAGACGGTGGCGTAGAGATGTTTTGGCGCCATTAGCTGGAAGAAATCGAGGATCACCCCCTGGCGTGGGCGAATTCCCATCGGCGCGACCATCACCAGTTTGTGGAATTGCCCAGGATTACACGCGGCCATCTCCGCAGCGATCCATCCGCCCAGCGAAAACCCAATCACATCGATAGGCGCAAGGTTCTGCTGCGCCAGGTAACAGGCATAGAGCCCTGCCATGTCGCGAATATTAGTTATCCATTCCGAGCGCGGCGTGCGACTGAAACCTGGGTGCTGCGGAATCAGCAACGCATGCTTTTGGGCCAGCGCTGAATTCCACTTGAGCCATCCCGGCCAACCTAACTCCTCGTGAAGGATTAGAAGCGGTCTTCCACTACCTCCCTTGACCACGATCAGGTCCTCATCCTCGATGCGGACCGTCTCTTCATGCCATTCTGTTGTCCCATTTCCAGATGTCATTGCGCACTCTTAACAGCTCGGACCTAAGTTGCTCGTTCCTCACTCATACGGATGCCGGAGTACTCCGTTGCAGTCAACGGCGGGTCCCCAAGCTTAGAAGCCCGTGCCAGTGTTTGAGTAGCACGATCACGGGTTCAACTAAAAGCGGCGCGAGACCAGCCCGTTGGCTTTGCGGGCGCCGCAAAGTCACCAATTTACTCCTCGTGCTACTCCGCCGGGATTATGGTCTGCCGTCCGAATCCGGGCCCGTCTATTTGCAGCAGAACCGCGGCGCTTTTCGCGGCTGATGAGGGTTGGTTCGGAAATAGAGATACCGCAAATCACGCTGTTGAGCTATAAGGAAGGCGCACCAGAAATCTCGAATGTGAAACGTGCGGACCGGATCCATTCCGGTTCGCCGTGCGCTGGATCATGGAAAATGGCCTTTACAGCACAGCTCGATAAGTTCCGCTTTCCACCAGACTTGAATGCCGGTATCTCGGGCAAACGCGTTTTGATCACGGGCTCCGGAAAGGACGGGGGACTCGGCCAGGGGTTTGCCCTGGCCGCGGGACTCAACGGAGCAGCCGCCGTGGGCATCCATTTCCATACCAGCTATGTCGACGGATTCGACCTGGTCAACGCTTTACGTAGAGCCGGCGTGAACGCGTTTCCGGTCCAGGCCGACGTTACCAACCTCGGTGATTTGTGGGCAACCCGCAGCTATGTCATTGAGCAGATGGGGGGATTGCCGCCGAATCTGCTGATCTGCAACTCGGGGCTGACGGAAAAGGGCTATTCATTTGGCCGGGCGCTGCGAGAAATTCCGGATGAGCCGCTGGCAATGCGGCGTGCCCGGGTACGGCAGCACTTCATTGATAATCTGCAAGAATCGCGGCTGGTCCTGGATACCAAGGTCGATGGTTTCCTCGCCAGCACCCATTTGTGGGCCGGGGAGGCGGTATATCATCGCGAGCCGCTTCAGCTTGTCTACGTTTCGTCGCGCCAGGCGATTGATCCCGGTGTCTCTGTTCCGGGTTATGTAATCAGCAATTGGGGCGTCTTGCAGTTGCCCAAGGTGCTGGCTGTAAACCTGGGGCAAAATGCCGGCCTGGTCTCGGCCGCGTGCATAATGTTGCCGTTCGTCCGAACCGGGATGACTGACGAATATGCCAACAATCCGCGCGTGTTTGGCCGCTGGCAAGCCCGGATGCTGGAGACGAATGAAGCGGCAGAGGCGTTCATGCGGCTGTTATCCCGCCCTCCAATAGAACTCAATCAGGGGCTGTACGAGTTGATTGTCGAAGGCAGTGCCGACAATGTCAGCTTAGCCTGGAAAAAGGTCACCTTGGAGATCCGCGAGGAAAAGCTCGATTGGAACTAACGCTTCTATTGGAACTAACGCTTCTGATGATCAACCCGTGCAGCGCCAGCGCAAGCGGAGCAGAGAGGCCAGACCCGCGGGTGTTTTATACAGCGATAGCTACCCGCCCCTAGTGGACACAACCGCAGCAGGTCGTGGAGTAAAAAGGAGTAGAAATGGACTCACTGAAAGACAAAGCATGTATCGTGGGAGTGGGTGAGTCGGCCTTTAGTCGCGGCTCGGGCAAGACCGAGCTTCGCTTGATGCTCGAAGCCTCGGTGGCCGCAATCGGCGACGCTGGTTTAAAGCCGCACGAAATCGACGGGATCGTCGGCCCGCCGCTCGGCGCCACTGCTGAACATTTTGCCGCCAATCTCGGAATTGAGGATTTGCGCTATGCGACCACGGTTCATATGGGCGGCGCCAGTCCCGTAGTGGCATTGCAGAGTGCGGCGCTTGCAGTCGCCTCCGGTATTGCTACTCACGTGCTGATTCCCTGCGGGTGGAACGGCTACTCATCAAATCCAGTGCGAGGCGGCGGCGCGCGAGCGGAAACCGGCGAGCGGCCGATGCCCGCACCGAATCCCCTGGCCAACACCGTTGGAGCCTACTATCTCCCGTACGGCGCGACCGTCCCAGCCCAGTTCTACGCATGGTTGGCCACTCGACATATGCAGATGTATGGCACGCCATTCGAGTCGATGGGCGCAATAGCCATTGCCGAACGCAAGCATGCCCAGCTCAACGAGAAAGCAATGATGCGGGGACGGCCGCTCACAATCGAAGACTACATGGCGGCCCGCTGGGTCTCGTATCCGTTTCGGCTTTATGATTGTTGCCTCGAAACCGATGCTGCCTGCGCCGTCGTAGTCAGCGCGGCCGAACGCGCCCGCGATTTGGCCAAATCACCCGTCTATATCTCGGGCGTAGCGGAGGGCCATCCTTATCCCGCCGATGATATCCCGGCGCGCCCTGATCCATTTGTGATTGGGCTGAGTTTTGCTGCGCCCAAGGCATTCGCGATGGCTGGTATTACGCATCAGGACATTGATTTCATGGAAGTCTATGACTGCTTTACCTACGTCGTGATGCTGCAAATCGAGGCAATGGGATTTTGCCGCCGGGGAGAGGTTAAGGACTTCGTGCGTAACGGACGGATCGAGCTTGGCGGAGAGTTGCCCGTTAATACGCATGGCGGCCTGCTCTCCGAAGCACACGTCTGGGGCACCAATCATATCGTCGAAGCGGTCCGTCAATTGCGCCACCAATGTGACGCGCGCCAGGTTCCGGATGCGGAAATCGGGCTAGTGACGGGATGGGGCGATTTCGGCGATGGCGGGCTCGCAATTCTCAGGAGGTAAAGCCGTGACTGCAAGCCGATCATACAAAATGCCCCTGCCTCGCACCGGCGGCATGTCAGCGGAATTCTATCGCTTCTGCCGGCAACACGAGCTACGCTTTCAGCGCTGTACGGAATGCGGCACCTGGCGCCATATACCGCGCGACATGTGCGCGAAATGCGGTTCTTTCAAATGGCAATGGGAACGCTCGTCCGGCAAGGGCAAGGTTTTTTCCTGGACAACCGCGACCCAGCCGATGCTGCCCCAATTCGCCGACCAAGTGCCCTACAGCCCGGTCATCGTGGAACTCGACGAAGGTGTCCGCATGGTCACGTGGGTCACGGGCGTGACGCCGGATGAGCTGAGGTTGGGAATGCCGGTCGAGGTTGCGTTTGACGACGTTACGGCCGAAATCTCCTTGCCGAGATTCCGGCGTGCAGCGTAGCAGCCCAGCAAGCAAGAAGCCAATCGTCCGGGCGGCAAATCGTCAGGGTGGCAACTTGCTATTCATTCCATCAGGCCGCTCATGGCTTCGGCGAGGCCGCGCTCGTCTGGCGCGAACTCGAGCTTATCCATCCCCGCGTACCCGTTAGCCTTCATGCGGGCCACATACTCGGGCGGGTTATCGCAATAAACCTCGAACAGCAGCCCGTCGGGGTCGCGGAAGTAAACGCTCTTGGTGACCCCGTGATCGACGGTGAACTCGATCGGGACATTTTTTTCTTTCAGCTGTTTATAGGCCGTGCGCAGATGCTGTTCGTCGTTCAGTCGGAAGGCAATGTGTTGCAGCCCGATTTGCCGGGCATGTTGGTGATCAGCATCCTCGCCGACCTCGGCACAGGCGATCTCATGATGATCCCGACCGTTACTGGCGAAAAATGCAATCTTGAGCCGCGGCAATTCCATCATGAGCTGGAGTCCCAGCACTTCGGTGAAGAACTGCTTGGAACGTTCCAGGTTGCGCACCTTGATCACCACATGTCCAATTCTGTTTGGCAGGATCATTATGTCGTACCTCCTTTCGGCCGTGAGCATGACAGACAAGCGGCCGGGTGCAAAGCGGATTAGCTCTCGTTCAATACAAGCGCGGGCCGGCAAATACGCCATCGACCACGTGTTTGGTCGCGGTCGCCGCCTTGCGGGGCAATCTCAGCAGCCGCTCGGCAAACTCTTGCGCAGCCGGCATCAGCTCGGGATGCTTTACCACTTTGTTGACCATTCCAAGATCAAACAGCTCCCGCGCGCTGTAATGACGACACATAATCATTGCTTCCTTGGCTAGCCATGGTCCAAGGCGCTTTGCCATGACCTCGGCCGGTGAACCCGCGAAGGGGACTCCCAGTTCAACTTCGGGTACCCAAAACTGTGCGTTTTCGGAAGCGATGATGAAATCGAATGCCGCCGCCAGCGCCCATCCTCCACCGACCGCGAACCCATTGACCGCTCCAATGGTCATACAGTCCAAGCGCAACACCGTATCGAATATCCGGCCAATGATACGGGGCAGTCCCCGGTTACGCGCCGCAAAGATACGCATGCGTTCAGCGGGGTCACTTACCCCCTTGGCGCCGGAAACATCGGCGCCGGCCGAAAATGAAGTGCCGCTGCCGGTAACGATCAGCACGCGTGTGGTGCCACCATTGTCGCGCACCTGCAGGATTAGCTGCTCGAATTCGAGCATTACCTCACGGGTCATGCAGTTGCGACGTTCCGGCCGGTTGAAGGCGATTGTGCTGATCGGTCCCGCGCTTTCAAAAAGAAAATTCTCCGGCATCTTTTCACCCACTCCGAGAATCCAAATTAGTTGCGGGCTCACGCATTTAGCCCATGAACAAGCGAATAAACTCACCCCCGCCGTGGGGCCAGTCGAGCGGCGGTGATTGCATTTCGCCCGGCGCACAAATGTAGGTTGCACCGCAGTGGCCGGCTATCGCCAGCAGCGGCGCCAAATCATCATTAGTGGCTGATCCCTTCCCGCGCGGCAACCCAGCAGTATCGCCTACGCCGGTATACCCCGTAATCGCCAAAGCTTCGATTCTGCCGCGTACCGGCTCGAGCCGGTCTTCGAGGTCCGATGGACTGCCGAACGCCGAGACAAAAACCGTGCGAAAACCGGGGGAGGGCGTGAAGCTCGCGTCATCATCGAACACGACCGTCCAGTTGAAACAAGGCTCTTCCCAAAGCTCGACATTTTGTCGACTCAACTTGCGCCAGCGCGCCA
Organism: Candidatus Binataceae bacterium; assembly: GCA_024281015.1. GTDB lineage: Bacteria > Desulfobacterota > Binatia > Binatales > Binataceae > JAMXLL01. The sequence continues at coordinate 71 of JAMXLL010000344.1, read as the reverse complement.
TTTCTCGGACTCGGCGAATGGCCGCTAGCCTTTCGATAGTCCCGTGCAACCCATGCTTCCCGCCGAGAAGT
>JAMXLL010000343.1 GCA_024281015.1 Candidatus Binataceae bacterium | reverse complement strand
TCTCCCTCGATTTGATCCAGGCAAAGTGGCTTTTCCACGAACACGTCTTTGCCCGCTTGAAGAGCGGCCTTAGCTAGCGCGTAATGCAGCGATGCCGGCGCTGCGATGGCTATCGCTTCGACACACGAATTAGCAATCGCATCCTCGAACCGCTCCAATATTGTGATTTTGGGTGCAATTTGCATTGCCGTCGCACGACCGGCCTCCGCTGGATCGCAGACCATCTCCAAATGGCCTAGTGCATTGAAATTGCGAACCAGGTTTCTGCCCCAATGCCCACAACCGAGGACCGCGATTCTTGGTTTCATGATGTTCCCATGCCAGCCTGCACTGCCGCAGGGGATTGATTCCTTGCGTTCGGCGCCCAGCATAATTCTTTGCGACTCAAGATCTTAGCGAGTGTGGCTACCACCGTATCCTGGTCTGATTCGGACAAGAATGGATGCATCGGCAAGCTTAACACCTCGCGCGATGCTTTTTCAGATTCCGGAAAATCGCCCCACCTGTAGCCTAGGCTGGAAAACACCGGCTGCTCGTGCAGGCACTTCGGATAATATGCCGCGGAGGGAATGCCCGCCGATTTGAGCCGTTCCGCGACCTTGTCGCGTTCGGGAACCCGGATCGTGTACTGGGCATAGACATGGGTATTGCCTGGAGCCACCTGAGGAACAATACACGGGGACCCAATAAAAGAGGAATAGCGCGCACCTATCCGGCCACGCTCCTGCACTTCCCAGTCAAAGTGAGGGAGCTTGGCCAACAGAATAGCAGCCTGCAGTGTGTCGAAGCGGCCGTTCATTCCCAGAAACGGATGCATATGGCGCTTCACACCACCGTGAGTGCGAATTGCCTGCATTCTCTCGGCGAGCGCATCGTCATTTGTGAATAACGCTCCGCCATCGCCGAAACAGCCAAGCGGCTTTGCCGGGAAAAAACTAGTACTTCCGATGGTCGTAACACCACAGCTGCGCCGCCCGCGCTGGGTCGCGCCGAAGCTCTGGGCCCCATCTTCGATGACCGGCAACCCATGCCGAGCGGCAATGGTATTGATACGGTCGTAATCCGGCATCTGCCCAAACAAACTCACACATAGCACCGCCTTGGTGCGAGGAGTGATGGCCGCCTCGATCAAATCCACATTGATGTTGTATGTGGCCAGCTCGATGTCCACGAAAACAGGCTTAGCACCGACAAGGCCTACCACCTCCGCCGAGCTGATCCAGGTAAAGGGAACGGTAATGACTTCATCACCTGCTCCGATGTTCAGTGCGCGCAGGGCGATTTCCAGACTATCGGTACCACTCGCCACCGTGATGCAGTGCTTTACGCCGACATATGCGCGCAAAGCCTGCTCCAATTCAAGAATTTCCGGGCCCATGATGAAGCGGCAATGATCTAGAACGCGAAGCATGCGCTCACCAATTTCCGCTTTGTAGCGGCGATACTGTTCTTTCAGATCAATAAATTCCATGCGACAACGGTCTCCTGATGTAGATGCTCCCACTTCTTCCAACATGTCCCGACGCGATCCGAACCGGCACCAATTGCTCCACCCATTAACCTTGCAAGACCGTGTACTTACATCATTGTCATAACATGCGGTAAGCCGCTCTCTCTCAGGTCACGAATGACCCGCAAGATCGTGCAGTAAAGCTACGTACTTCCGCTTTTCGCGACTCCATGTGAATTTCTCGCGGAGCGTCATAGCGCGTTCTTGATATCCACGAAGATATTTTGGACTCACGGCCAGACGATCGAGAATTGTCCGCAATGAGTCCACATCCCCGGGCTCATAAAACAAGCAATCATCCGCCCCAAAGTAATAACTAATGGCTGTATTGCGGACCGTTATCGATGGGATTCCCATGGAGAGATACTCCAACAATTTCAATGGCAGTGCATAATTTGTTATTGAGGAAATCTCCAGGGGCACTAAGCCAAGATTGCAGTTCGCCAGCCTACGAGGAAGCTCTTCCACGGGGTACATTCGGTTGTCGAACTGTACAACATTGCCCAGACCCAACGATCCGATCAGGTCCTTGAGTTGTGCGCTGAAGTCGCCCTCGCCAATGATCGTCATCGTGATCCGGTCCTTGTGCTGCATTCGCGCCAGCGCACGCATTGCATTGTGCAGCCCGTATCTCTCCAAGATCGTACCGTGAAAAGCGAGATGAATCCTTCCATCAACCTCCGCACGGTCTCGCGGAGTGAACAATTCGTCATCTGCAAAGTTTGCAATGACTTTAATGGACGCAGGATTGAGTCCGTGCTGCTTGACGAGAACGTGGTCCTTGATCGGATCGTGAACAGTGATGATTTGATCTGCAAAAAACGCGCTGATTTGCTCCTCCCAGAGAAGAAGCCTGAAGAGCAAAGCATTTTCTCCTTTCTTGAACTTGGAGGAAAAGGTATTCGGCATCGGATCGTGAATATCCAGAATGATCTTCGCCCCCATCAGCTTTGGGAGCAATGCGCAGAAAACAAAGAAGTCGGGCATGTTGTTCACGTGTACGACGCTGTAGCGCCGCTCAAGCTGCAACCACGTGGTCTTAACGAGGCATCGAAAGAAGAACTGAAGATATGAGAACACATACGATATTAGTCCAGAACCCCGGTACCGGATCTGATCGAGGTAGATCAGCCGAACACCTCTGATAAGTTCCTGTGGTGGGTCGCCGGCGCGCCGAAGAGCGATGAAGTCAACGTCGAAACCTCCGCTTAGGGCAGCTTCGGCCTCACGAATTACCCTAGGATCAGTCTGATAATTGGTGTAAGCAATCATCAGCACGGAGCCGCGATTTGCGATGTGCCTCATTCCAGTACTCTGGTATCAAGCAGATGCAACAGGCATTTAAAATCTTCATATAGCGACTCGTCGGCCAAAACGTTCTCCGGATGGATGAGCAATATGATGTCGAAGAGAAGTGCTTCGGACCGCAGCCAATCGATGGTAAACCTCCGAGTATCTCTCCATGCCGGTTCGAGCCAGAATGCGGAGGGAAATACACGAAAACCGGTCTCGTTCTCCGAAGGTCGGATTGAGGGGTCCTCCAGATTACCCAGGAACAATTTCATGCCGCTTTGTTGCGCCCAACGAATATAATTGTCAGGGTCGTATGGCGCGTAGTGATGAAAGCCGTATTTTGCTTTGCCGGAACCATGCTTTGAAACCGCCACTACTGGCTTACCGATATGCCGCTCCAATATCGCCTTCTCCTTCGCAAAAGACTCGAATGAACGGGAGTTTTCGAGATGAAGTCCGATCTTGTGCCCGCCCATATGAATCATTCCGAGTATAGAGTCAGACGGCAAGGTACAACGGCGAAAGAAGATGTAGGATGGAGCCCTCACGGCGTTAAGCAGTTGTAAGATGACTTTGAGCTCCCTTAGATAGCCAAAGCTCTCGACCCTAGGAAAATAGATATCTGAGCTCAGTCTGCTGAGCACATGTCGAAGGAATGGTCTCCTTCCATATGCTCGATCCACGTCGATGCGAACAATCAGCGCCATTCATTAGAACTATGTCAGATTGTCAAACCGCATACAAAGATAATAAATCACGTTGACCTGCGTTACGTCGTACGATGGCGGCAATGCACGTTCTACGTCTGCATTTCATTGATGAGAACCGAGGGCGAGGTTCGGCCACTTACGAGTTTAGGCTTTCACAATATTTGAGCCGACGGCACCTGCACGAGCGCACACATTTCGCGTATCAATAAGAATTTTTGCACTGTTTGCGAGCAATTGGTAGTCTATCGAATCGTGATCCGTCGCGATCAACACCGCATCATACTCGGAAACCGCCTCATAACTCAGAGCCACTGATCGGCGTCCTGCGAGGTGGGGGTGCTCCCGCGTGCACGGGATTACTGAAATAAGTGGATCATGTAGCTCGCAAATCGCACCTTGCTTTTCCAAAAGTTCGATAAGCTTAAATGATGGACTTTCACGAGCGTCGTCGATATTTTTCTTATAGGCTAAACCCATTATAAGAATTCTGGTACCGTTTAGTCCACGTCCTGTCCGCGCGTTCAACTCATCGACAATGCGCGATATAACATATCGTGGCATCATCGTATTTATTTCCCCAGCCAATTCAATAAAACGTGTTGCCAGCCCGTATTCCCGCGACTTCCAAGTTAGATAAAATGGGTCAATGGGAATGCAGTGGCCGCCTAGACCAGGGCCCGGATAAAATGGCATGAAGCCAAACGGCTTTGTCTTGGCCGCTTCTATAACTTCCCACACATCAATGCCCATCTCCGTATAAATAACCTTGAGTTCATTGGCGAGCGCAATATTCACGGAACGAAAGACGTTTTCGGTAATTTTGACGGCTTCGGCGGTTTCTGGACTGGATACCAGCACAGTCTGTCGCACAAATGAACTATAAAGCGCATCCGCTAGTTTGAGGGCATCTTCTCCATCCCCACCTACGACCTTCGGTATTTCACTGGTCGAAAACTTGATGTTACCGGGGTCCTCACGCTCAGGACTATATGCAATAAAGAAATCCTTTCCGCTTTTGAGCTTCGATTGCTCCAAAATCGGTTTGATAACAGTGCGGGTTGTTCCCGGATAGGATGTCGATTCGAGAACAATAAGCTGGCCAGCTCTTAAATTCGGACGGATAGAGCGCGCTGTATTTTCGACAAACGAAAGATCAGGTTCCCGGTGAGCGGTCAGAGGAGTGGGCACACATATAAGAATAGCATCCGCTTCATGTAAATCTCTAAAACTGGTTGTTGCATTAAATCGACCATCTTCGATCGCACTTGAGAACATCGGTGCAGACAGATGACTGATATAAGCTTCACCACGCTTAAGAGCGTCGATCTTTCCTGCGTCGACATCGAGACCGATGACCCTGAACCCAGCGCCGATCAATCCTCGAACTAAGGGCAGACCAACGTACCCCAGTCCAACGACCGCGACAATCGCGGTACGTTCGCGATATCTTGCAGCCAAAGCCCCTACCGACAAACGGTCGCTGCGGTCAAGCATTCAGCACCTCAAGGGAACAGCACTCTACGGCTAGCGCTGGACTTAACGTGTAATGTTCGGGTTGCTTTGAAAACGGAATGCGTTCAATTGTCAATTATTTAAAGACGGACGGCTGCCGTTGCTAAAAGCGGATGATACGAAGAGAACGCGACCTAAGATTGACGCTGCGCTAAAACGCCAGAATCGCCGGCCGCCGTCTTCTTTCTACTCTCCTGATCGCGGCGCCAAACATCTCGAACAGCATCTGGCGAGGCGCCGATCGCCGTCGAGGCGGTCGAGCGGCGGCATCGATGCCCTGTTCGCGATCGAGCGGGCGATCAACGGCCTGACACCGCGGCCACCGCGCCGCTGCGATCTATACGTTGATCCAGACCTCCAGGCTCACGACCGGGTCCTCGCGCGCCTCCAGGATCATCCGGCCAGGCAGATCGACGAGTTTCTGCGCTGGAACTGGAAGCACAAGCGCCAGCAAAAGGCTGCTGCGTAGCTGGTCAAATCCATCTTCGCCGGATACTTATTTTAACGACTCTTTTCCTGGTTAATTAATAATATCCCAAACGGGTGGCGCCCTGCTCAGCGTTATATAGCCATCGCCGATTGGGACCGTCTGGCCATCATGGCACACGACGCTACTGTTGGACTGGTACGAAGCCAACAGTTCGCGCAGGGCGGGCCTGCGAAAACGTGGAGGTGGTGCGCACCGGTGCCGGCCTTCCGCCGCCATTGGTCCGGCCATTGCGGAGGCGCAAACGCGTCCAAACGATATGGCCAGCGAGGCAGCGCTCATCGAGCCATCCCGGTTCATAGCCAGCCAGCCGCGACGGCAGAATCTCGCTCTCCCAAGCGGCCGCGGGCGCCTCAAACCCTTCGAGTTGTGCTGTTACGCCGTCAAGCGCCTTTGGCCCCGCCATCCGCGTGTCAGCGGACATGTGTTGCCAGTCGAACAGAAAACGCAAGAAATCACGCGCCGCAACCGGTTCAATCTCTGCGCGCACCGCTTGAGCGTGTAGTGATGGATGCGTGACAGCAGCCTGCGCTCGCACCATTCCTCGGCGCTCGCGTCCGGGGTGAAGCGCCCGCGCATTGCAAAACCCTCTGCCTCTAGCGCGGCGAGCGGAGCAGCGCATTCGTTCGCGGCTAGACCAAGGCCGCGCCCCAATTCATCCGGCCGAACCGGCCCGAGCCCTTCCAGCCGGCCACGCAGGATTTCGACAAGGGCCTCGTGTTGTAGCCCCCGAACGACCGGACACGGTCAGGGTCTTGCGTGAGCTGCGATGAACTCACGCGGTGAACGATATCCGAGAGCCTTGTGCGGGTGAACCTCGTTGTAGTGGGCGATCCAAGCTGGCA
>JAMXLL010000342.1 GCA_024281015.1 Candidatus Binataceae bacterium | reverse complement strand
TTGAAGGTGCTGAAAAACGGGTGCAGCAGCGAAGCGTGGTAGGGATCCTTCACGTTTTCGACATACAGCTTCCAGTTAGACTTTGAATACTGGCGGGTGCACCCGAGATATGCGATCGGCTTGTGGAAGATCCGGTCAAGCCGGCGGCGCATTTGCGGACCGATATAGTCATCGAGCGAAGGTGCTCCGTCGCTGAAGGTCGCGAAAGCCAAACCGCGATAGCTGTCAACGCGTAATTGCTCCAGACCGTGATCTTTCGCATCGAAATCGGCCGGCATCCCGGGCGCTCCTTTCACGCCATTTCGAAAAGGGACTCCCCGCAGGTTGCCCTGGGTGTCGTAGCTCCATTGATGGTAGGCGCAGATATGTGTTTTCGCATTGCCGTGTGCGGCGCGGCAGACCATCGCACCGCGATGAGCACACCGATTCACCCACGCCGACAAGCTGCTGTCGGGATTACGCGTGACCACCACGGGCGTATCCCCGACAAAGGTGCTCTTGAAGTCGCAGGGATTTGGGATCTCCGCTTCGAGGCCGACGAAGCTCCAGACCGGCCCGCGAAAGATACGCTCCTGCTCGAGCTGGTATATTTCCGGCGAGCTGTACAGCTTGAACGGTATTCGCGAGCCGTCCGCGCGCGGAAAATAGACCAGCCTTTCGCTCTGTAATCCGTTGTCCGACTCAACTGATGCTTCGCTCATGTCGTCCTCCATGTTCAACCCGGATAGCATCTTGCCCTCTTAGGCTCCGGCCACCGCCTGATCGTCGATTTTTTGTGGTCGCGAGCTGGGGCCCAGCTGCAAATATGGTGGTGATGAGGCAGATGGATAATTGGTCTTGGCGTCGCTCGCGCTCAAAACCACATTGTGGTCGAATCACTCGCCGCATCCGCGAGACACTTAACAGCAAACCGACCCAGTTTCTGAACCGTGAACTTAAGCCGTCGCGTGACGGCGAAGGAAAAATGCGTAGTCGAACGACGTCCAACGATGGATTGGGGTTGTCTGTGGTAGGGGGTTGGCATGGACCCAGCCGTTCGAAACAATTTCAAGGGCGCTGAGCGAATCGCAACTGCTGGTGCCATTGGAGCTTCTCCTCAAGTAGAAATGGTCGCTATGTACGATCGCCCATACATAATGTATGCGTCCGCCATCTCAGCCTGCGCTAGACACAGACGATCAAAGTCGCCCTCTGGCAAAACGGGAGCCGATAGCAACCGTGGTGCCCCAAAACAGGACTTGGTTAGTTGAGAATTAGAGAGCCCGACTGCAAAGTTTGATTAGCTGTCATGCCAGCGAGACTTAGCACCTCTGTCAGCGCAGGTTTTCATTCAGATATCGGACGATCACCTGAGCCGCCGTCTGTTCAGCGTCTGCCCTGAGATAAGACGCGGCCAATGTTCCCGACCTTTTCATAATAGGGGCTCGGCTCGGGACTCGAGTTCCCGAGCATCCTGGGCTGAGCGTAAGCGTCCGCCCTGGCGCTCTCGCAGGCAGCGCCAACCTTGCAAGCCACTCGCTTATTAGAGTCGACAGCGTTTGAATGTGTGCTAGTGTCGCGGGCGGTCCCATATCCTAAAAGGATAGTTCGCGGCCAAGGGTGCCGCCGGAGACATTAATTGCGGTATAGACGGTTCGACCCGGGCGACACCGCTGCGTGTATTCGGCTGCTGCGAACGTATCCCGAATACAGTCCTCGGGCGCTTGCCGAGCTACCAAGTCTTTGGAAGCGATTGTTCGACGAGCGGGCAATGATCGCGGCAGTGATCGAGAGTCACGACCCGAGGACACCCGCGACCATTGCGGCTTTCGGCGCTGATGTATTCGTTACCGACTCGTTCATGGCCGACGCGCGGGCAGGACGGGAGCCGGGCCTGACTGAACGGCTAATCCGATGCGAATTGTACGGCAAAACCACCCCAATCATGCGCCGAAATGCGATTGCACTAAACAACGCCGGCTCAGGATTGAATGTGATCGTTATCCATGTAGCAGCGCCCGAGTCCCAGCTAAGCGATACCACCCAGGAAATTCGCTTTAACGTTCTCCAAGCCTTCATGTGGGCGCATCGAGGTTACCGCCTCAAGGAGGCACTACAGGAAGTTTGGGACGAAGGCGATCTTGAATGGGTACAGTCATGGGGGAAGCTTCGCTCAGATTACTCAGATTTTTACGATAAAAACCGGCTGGCTAAACCGCGACCTCGACCGCTACTGTTTGGGATCAGCCGAGAAGAATGGCTGGAAAGGCCGGCATCTATCGCGGGCTCGATGTTTATGTACACGCCTCCACGCTTCCAATTCTCCGAGGGAGCGCAAGAGCTTTTGGCAGGGGCCTTGGAGGGCGACACCGACATTGCACTGGCAAACGACCTCCATATTTCACTGTCCGCGGTGAAAATGCGATGGCGCGTCATTTACGAGCGAGTGCAATCGGTGGCACCCGAGCTTTTTGTCACTCAGACAGCACGCATTTCGGAATCCAGCCGGGGTAAAGAAAAGCGCCGGTGCGTTGTCGAGTATGTTCGGAATCACCCTGAGGAGTTGCGGCCGTACACCGCTTCAAGCGACCAGGAGCTTCGGCCTGGTTCGACTCGATCTCGTAATGTTTAAGTAGCCCTGCGATCTCGACGGCCGCCTTCCTGAAAATATGCACCTACATCGAACAAACTGCCGGTCCGTCAATTACAATAGCTACAGTGACAACCCCCGGCTCCCGTTAGTGGTCCGGCTACCCCGCAATGACAGCCGCCGCCATTTATTTCAACCCTCTCGTTTTTCTGCGTTGAAGTTGGGGATCGACCGTGGCTCAGTGACATCGATCTCAGCAAGAAAGTCCTCGCGTACGCTGTCGATGAGATAAAACTCGTGCCGGAACTGCCAGATATTGTCACTTATATCGAAGCGCTTGACCGGCGAATCACCGGTCAGACCCTGGAGCGCATTCGTTTGACCAGTCCCTTTCTGCTGCGGACAGTAACTCCGCCAGTTTCCGACGCGGAGCATAGGTCCGTCCGCGAGCTGCGACGTACCGGTAAGCGTATCGCTATTGGCCTCGATGGCGATATCTGGCTGGTGCTTCATCTCATGATCGCCGGGCGCCTTCATTGGAAAGAACGGCGGGAAGGGGCGCTATCAAAGCGCGCCTTGGCAAGCTTCGATTTTTCCAACGGCACCTTGTGGCTGACGGAAGCCGGCACCCAGCGCCGCGCAGCGCTCCACCTCGTCATTGGTGAGGAAGGGCTACGAGCTTTGGATCCAGGTGGCCTGGAAGTGCTCGAGGCTGATCTCCAACGATTTACCGCTGCGCTCCGGTCGGCGAATCATACGCTCAAGCGCGCACTTACCGACCCGCGGTTATTCAGTGGGATCGGCAATGCTTATTCGGACGAGATCCTGTTCGAGGCCGCCCTCTCGCCAGCCGCGATGACGCTGAAGCTTAACGGCGAGGAGGTCGCGCGGCTGTTCGCCGCAATTCGCACTACTCTCGAAGGCTGGGTGGTAAAGCTGAGAAGCAGGACAGGCGGGGGTTTTCCCGAAAAAGTGACCGCCTTCCAGGAGGGAATGGCGGTACACGGGCGCTATCGCGAGTCCTGTCCGCGCTGCGGTGCGCCCATCCAGCGGATCCGGTACGCGGCTAACGAAGCGAACTACTGCGCGCGCTGCCAAACGGGCGGCAGACTACTCGCCGACCGCGCGTTGTCCCGCCTGCTACACCAGGATTGGCCTAGCACCCTCGAAGAGCTGGAGATGCTGACGGCCAAAAAGGCACCTGTGTCCGGCGAATCAAGCTAACGGGATCACCGCAGTTATCACCGGTTGACTGCCCAGAAATCGGGTTGTATGTCCTTGGCCGGTGGTATCTTCAACCAGCCGTGCGTCGCCGGGCCCGAAGCGCCGCACAGTCCCGTCGCCGAATCCGATTTCCAATTCACCCGATATCAGGATCACGTATTGCCGGCGCGGCGCGGGATGCCAATCGATAAACGTGCCGCCCGGCTGCTGAGCAAAGACGATATGCTCGGCCGCCTGCGGCCGCCGCAGCATCGGATGTTCTGTCAGGCTCTGTTCTTCCAGGTGGGAGTTGCCGTCCGCGCCCGTGTACATTCGGAAAATGGCCATGGCATTCGCTTACCATGAAATGGCCGACGAGTGTAAACCGAATTCGCGGTTGGCACGCATTCCACAATCTTTGTTAGGATCATGGTTCACGAATCATCCAGATGAGCCATTCGCGATGATCGTTCAAATCTACAGTATGACCAGCATTGCCGATGCGGTTGCGACGGCCGATGCCGGAGCTGACCTGATTGGCGTTGTACTAAGCGAGCCCGGAGTCCTCGCCGAAGCGGTCGGAACCGAGACTGCGCGCGCGATACTCGCAGCTATCCGCCCGCAGGCGCGCGGTGTGGCACTGTCCCTATCGGATAATCGCGATGAGATCTGTGCGTTGGTGGACGCCGTCCAGCCGGATATCGTTCACGTAGCGGCGCGGGAGATCGAACCCGACGACTGCGCCTGGATACGGACCCGCATTGCGCCTGTGCGTCTATTGCGGGCGATTGCGGTACGGGCGGGTGAGACGCTGGCTGAAGCTGAGGCGCATCAACAAAGCGTCGATTACCTGATGCTGGAATCAGGCGCCAAGGGTGTGCCGTTTGCCGGTGGTGAGACCCACGACTGGCTGGTGAGCCGCCTTATCGTCGAACGCTCACGCGTCCCGGTAATCCTCGCCGGCGGCCTGTCACCCGATAACGTAGAACGGGCCATAAGCGCCGTCCGGCCGTGGGGAGTCGATTCATTCACTCATACAGATCTACCTGGTCAGCGCGGCAAAAAGGACTTGGCGCGGGTACGTGCATTCGTTGCCAATGCGCTGCGCGGCTTCGCGGCTTCGATAGAAGCCGCTGGACAGTAGCCGTTCCGCTCGAGCACGGATAATTCTTGCAAAACTCGAGGGAGCACCGCCTAGGCCTCCAATGCGTAGGCGTTTTCGTCGTGTTCGCTCAGATCGAGGCCCATACGCTCTGCTTCATCATCGACGCGCAGACCGACTAGCGCGTCGGTCACTTTCAAAAGCACCAGACTCCCAACGAAGGCGAACGTTATGCTGACGGCGACTGCGATCGCCTGTATCCCTAGCTGTTTCGGATTGCCGAACACCAAGCCATTGGCACCTGCGGCGTTGACTGCGATATCAGCGAACAGACCGGTGGCAAGGGCGCCCCACGTACCTCCAACGCCATGCACACCAACCACATCCAGCGCGTCGTCGTAACCGAACTTGGTTTTGGTGCGGACCGCGGTGTAGCAGATAACCCCTGCGCCGAGGCCGATAATGATTGCGGGCATGGGTCCAACGAAACCAGAAGCTGGCGTAATCGCGACTAGACCCGCTACTGCTCCACTGGCGGCGCCGAGGACCGTCGGTTTGCCGACCCACACCCATTCTGCGATCACCCACGAGAGTGTCGCGGCTGCAGCCCCGAGATTGGTCACGACGAAGGCGGACACTGCCAACCCATTGGCTGCTAACGCGCTGCCGGCATTGAAGCCGAACCATCCGACCCACAGCAAACCAGCCCCGGTTACGGTGAGGGTCAGGTTGTTTGGTAGCATCGGCTCCCGCGGATAGCCCTGGCGCCGGCCGATCATCAGTACTGCGGCCAAGGCGGAAAAGCCCGATGAAATGTGGACGACGGTGCCACCGGCAAAATCGAGTGCCCCCAACGCGTGAAGCCAGCCATCAACGCCCCATACCCAATGGGCGAGCGGATCGTAAATGATCGTCGTCCATAAAACGCTGAACACCAGGAATCCTTTAAAAGAGATCCTTTCGGCAAAGGCGCCGGTAATCAGGGCGGGGGTTATAACCGCGAACATGCATTGGAAAACCATGTAGGCCTGGTGCGGGATTGTCGCGGAGTAACCTGCATAAGCTTCGGTCGCACTGACGCCTGCCAGGCCTACCCACTGCAGACCGCCAATCAGGGCATGCCACGGGGAGAAGGCCAGGCTGTAACCCCACAGGGCCCACTGCACGGAAATAAGCGCCGCAAGAATAAAGCTGTGCATCAGCGTGGCGAGGACGTTCTTGCGCCTCACCATTCCTGCATAAAACAACGCCAGGCCCGGCGCAGTCATCAGCAGCACCAGGGCCGATGAAGTTAAAACCCAGGCAGTATCGCCCGCGCTCACTTTGGATGCGTCCGCCGCCATTACCGGTGCCGCTGCTAATGACGCAACCACAACAGTCGTGAACGTCCCGATGCGCTTCGATGACCGCATAGTCCTCCCCCAACGACGAATTGGTGACGCCGAATCGGGGAAGATATAGTTCTGCAGCGGTCCTACGATCAAGGCTCGGCATCGAGGTCGCCGGGCCCAAAAGCATGATTGCGCGACTGCTCGCCAGGTCTTTCCAAATTGCGCTGGTGAATGAACCGGTGACTCAGCGGTCTCCGGCCGGTTGCTCGGCAAGTTGGACCAATCGCTGAGCCAATTCGTTATCAGGCAACGGCACCAGATCCTTGTCTTCTTCTCGCAGGATCCGGCGACTAACCTGGCTGGTTAGTGCGTTTCGTATTTTGCCGAGCATATCCGGCGGCGCAGTTAAAACGAGATGGTCGAATCGGCGCTCATTGAGAGCCTTATCGAGCACCTGAGCTAGTTCCAGCGCAAATCCGGCTTTAGCGTTCTCATGCGGATCGGCCGGTGTTGCCGGATGGCCGGGGGCCCGCTGCCCGAGATGATCGGAAAGAACTTCCCGGGATTTGAGATTTCTACCCACAAATTCCTCGTTCAGTGCTGGAACAATCGTGGGGTGGGTGTCGCCGGTCGAGCGAACAGGCCCATTCTGAAGAGTGACTACCCGCGCTCGCGTCGCGTCAGCAACAATGTACCAGGTGGTTTCATGCGTATTTCGCATAATTTCCTCGGCACTACATTGGTCTAGAGCTTTCGCATGGATTCAGTGTAGTTATCGATTGCCTTCACAGTGGTTGCCTGTGGACCTTGTTCTCCCATTTCCTCGTCGAATCGAACTTCCGTTCCGACCTCGAGCCGGTCGTAGCCGGGCTCCAGCACGCTATTGCGGTGAAAATATAACTCCCGTCCCTCGGGGGTCGCGATAAAGCCGTAACCTTGTTCGGGAAAGAGCCTGGCTACGCGGGCAAAGGATGTTGATTCATGCGATTTGATTTTGTGCTGCATTTGGCGCGAATGGTCTTCCAGTTGCCGCCGCGCAGCATCGAACGCATCGCGCACCGCGGCCTGGAGGTCAACATTGGAGCGATTGCTGACCACTAATTCTTTCCCCTTCACTTGCATGTCAATTCGGACGGTGTAGGGTCCGCCCTTTTTATGGTGGCCGACCGGAGCTTCAATAGCTACTTCGCAGTCGATGAGGTAACTAGAGAATCGCTCAAGTTTTGCGACCTTGTCGCGAATCTCATTTTCCAGGTCTTCGGAAATGGTGAAATCCTTGGATGTAATCTTAAGCGTACTCTGCATTCGTCGAACCTTTGGATTATTACTAATGCGTATGCAATTTAGGTGAGTCTTTTGGCGTGAACAGCTCTCGCAGCCGGCGGAGGTAGAATGAGTGTCGAATCCCGCCGGCGACTCCAACCTATTTGAAAGCAATGAGGATGCCGCCCGGAGATTTCGCGCTATTTTTGCTCAGCCCGGAGTTCGTTTGGATGGGCCAGAACCGGGCGTTTTCACCGATTTCTGCTCGGCGCCGGTCAATTGAGCAAATTCCCTTAACTGTTCAAACCACACCAGCTTGTCCCTGAACCCCGGAAAATTTGCGTTAAGACCGCTGGGATTGGGGAGTACAAATACACGCGCTCCATGGAGTGTTTCGGTTTTGGGACCAACGCCGTAGGCGGCCCGATCCCTGGAGAAATATCGATAGATGGTCGCGCCGACAAGTGCGACAACGGCTGGCTGTACGCCAGCGATTTTTTGCAGTAGCTCATTTTTGCCGCGCTGAATTTCGTCACGCTCCAACTCGGCTGCCGAGCGGGTCGCCCGCGCACACAAATTGGTTAACGCCAACCCATATTGAGCGAGCTTCGCATCATCTTCATAGGTCAGTTGTTCGGGGACGATTCGAGCGGCAAACAACAGACGCCAAAAAGGGTTACCTGGTCCAGCAAAATGATGGCCGACCTGCTCCGAGCGCAAGCTCGGGTTGATACCAACGAATAACACGCGCGGATGGTGCGTGAGTACATCGCGTAATTTCGGCATAAACCGGCTCTGCGTCGCATAACTTTATCATCATCTCAGGCGCTGACCGTTGGTGGTCGGGTGCTGCGCCGCCTCTCGGTTTGCGCTCAGGGGTAGAAGCCGATACCTATGAACCGGGCATGGAGGTTTATCATCTCAACCAATGAAGCGCGGACGAATAGTTCCAGATACTACAATTGCTGAATCGAAACTGACTTGAGCAGATCGCCTTCGCAACGCACACCGCGCATCTTGGGTCAACCCCGCCGTGCAAGCACTCAGTCGCAGGCTGGAGGGGTGTTCTATGGCTGGGTGGTCGTTGCTTGCACGTTCACCATATTGTGCATCGCGTACGGGGTGCAGTTCAGCTTTGGCGTCTTCATGCCCTACATCTCCGCCGATACTGGCTGGGATCGGGGGGCCCTATCCTTGCCTTATTCCGTGTATGTTTTCGTTTATAGCGTATTGGGGCTGCTCAGCGGCCGCCTGACTGATCGGTGGGGACCTCGTGTTGTACTTATTGGAGGCGGCTGTTTGCTGGGCAGTGGAATCATGTTGATGAGCCGCATCAGCACGTTATGGCATCTCTATATCGTGCTGAGCGTGCTCGCCGCCTCAGGCATGAGCGCGGCTTACGTACCATGCAACGCCACGGTTGTGAGGTGGTTTCTTCTGCGGCGAGGGCTGGCGCTCAGCATTACGTCGGCCGGTGCGAGTTTCGGTATGTTCATCTTCCCGCCGCTGGCCACTGCACTGATCGTTGGTTATGGATGGCGACGAGCGTACCTCGTCCTGGGCTTGATTGCCGTTTTTATAATAATCGTTTCTGCGAGTTTTGTCGTCCGCGATCCCGAAACCATCGGATTACACTCTGACGGGCGTGCGCAGGAACCATCGTTCGCACCACGTGTTACCGATATTGCGGAGGCTCAAGGCTTCACATTGGCGGAGGCCAGGCGTACCGCGACGTTTTGGATGCTCAATCTAATCTTCGGCTTGACCTGGCTGGTCGTCTTTATGCCGATGGTGCATATCGTGCCCTTTGCGGTGGATATGGGTATTTCGCCCTTCCGGGCGGCTATGACGATAAGCGTAATCGGTTTTGCCGGATTTGGTGGGCGCTTGTTGATTGGCACCCTGTCCGATCGTTTCGGCCGGGTCGCGGCGCTCGGGGCTTGTTTGCTCCTGCAGGCATTATCATTTGGCGGTTTCACCATCAGCTCAGGGCTGGTGGCACTGTATATGGCTGCTGCTGTGTTTGGTTTTTCCTACGGGGGAGTCACTGCTTTGTTTCCCGCCCTGGTTGGTGATTTTTTCGGGCGTACCCAAGTCGGTGCAATAGTCGGATTGATTTTTGCCATCGCCGGTGCCCCGGCAGCCTTCGGTCCCTTGATCGCCGGATATATATACAACGAGGCGCACAGTTATACCGCCGCGTTTGATCTTAGCGCAGGTCTGAATCTGATTGCGCTGCTGCTGCTATTTCTGCTGAAGCGACCAGAGCGGACCATACCACAAGCCAAGTTACGGCTGCCGAATAAGACCGATCACGAGCACCGCTTAACGCGGAGCGTGTGAGATAGTGTTTAGTTGACACTGCGTCAGGCTCGCCTTATTGTCGATCGTCGATTCATATCGGCCGAACGGAGGTTTATGGAGATCAGGGTCGAAGGCTCCCTCGACCAGGCGATGCGGGTGCTCAAGCGCAAGCTGGCCAAGGAAGGCGTGTTCAAGGAGATGAAGAAGCGGGCATTTTACGAGAAACCGAGTGTCCGCCGTAAACGCAAACGTTCCGAAGCCCAGCGTCGTCGCCGCAAAGAGCAGCGCCGTCGGCGCGCCTCAGCTATGTGACTTAATCAATCGATGGCCGCCCGGCGAGAGCCGCCTGCCGGGAGGCGCTCTCCGGTATCTCCGTCTACCGTCCCGAACTTTAACCGAAGGTCGTCGACCAACATTGGTTGGTGGCGCGGCCAGTCCGGTGCGGTGGTGGTGAAACTTCGTAAACGGTCCGGGTGTTGGCCATTCTCATGGCAGCGGACGCCACATCAGGGTGAGTTGGTCGCCTCGCAGGTAACAATCGAGGTCGAAGTGGGGTAGGCCGAACGCGGTGCGCAATGCCCGAAACTCCTCGACCAGACGCTGAACCTTCTCCGGAACTTCTTCAGTAGCGATTTCGAAGCATTGCGAGGCGTCGGTACCCGCCATTGTAATTGGAACGCATGCGTTCCGTTGATGCTCACGCGACGCGCCGTCACCAAAATCCACCCGTACACAACGTAGACACAGCACGGCCAGACGACCGTGGCGCTGAGCCTCGACGAATGCGGTTACGGGCAAGCTGCACTCAGCCCATGCCTCATGGGCGCGAGCGGTTGAATAACGGCGGATGGCGCGTGCGACTTTGTTGAGGGTTAGCTGGTCGGCACGCGCCGCAAAGGTCAAAATAGTTTCATCGCTGGCGTCTGGTTGGCATCCCAATTGTGCAGCGAGAAAGCTGCGCAAATTGATTGGCAAACGGCAACCGGATCGATTTCCTGGCTTGGGCTTAATGGCCGGTAGTGGAAAACCGGTCACGGGAACACTTTGCTTACCGAACAGTCGCGGCAGCATGCGCGGTATTGTCGTTGCCGGCTGGCCCGTTCGCGATGCGTTGGCGCCTCTTCGTACTAAAGGTCCGGTCCGCAAATTTCAGCCTCCGTACAACGACTCGCGCAGATCGTTTCAGGTATCTACGATGATCCGCCACGTGCTCGCATTGTTCCAACCGGAGCAAACCATCTCGCCACGACAAGCGCGATACTGAACATGAGAATCCAGGCCGGCGCCGAACTATGACCAGCTTACTGCTTCTCCCCATCAGCCGCCCCCCCGGCAACGAACCACTGCCTGTAAGCGCGCTGTTGGTTCACGCTTCAGTGCAGGCTATGGGTTTGTTGTTCTCGCGACGCGCAGGTCGTCAGTGTTTAGCTCCACCAAGCTGTTGTTTCATTTAGCGCTTGCGCAAACATCCGGCAATGGCGCTCGAAAAAAATCTTTGCGAACGACAACTTGACTCGGTTCCAGCAGCATGCTTTTGCTTCGGCTCCGAAGGGGCGCCTCGGTCGTGTTAATATGAGGTTAACTTATGGATATCGAGGACATTTTTGAGGCTCCGCTCGGCTCGCGTGGAATATAGCAGCTCATTTTTTTGAGCTCGGACGGGGGTTCTCGCGCATGTCGAGCAGGGCTGCCGAGCTTTCCAGTGGCAGTGGAATGAAATGGGTTAGTTCGGATGCAGTCGCTGCATCGAATTAAAACCGCACCTCAGTTCGTGGGCGCCCACCGGATCAGCCGCTGGCGGTAGCGAACTTTTGCCGAGGCTCAAATCGGCCTTCGCGGAACACGATTGCATCGGCGGCACTGCCCAGATACCCAAATCACCGAGCGGAAAACACATCTCGACTCCGCGTGAGTAGCCCAGGGTTCAGATGCTCCCCGTCCGCAACGTAGACTCGGGACGAGCAATCCGCAGCCGGTGAGGAATTAGCTCGCGCCTCGCCACGCTCATGTAATGATGATCCAACAGTTGTGCTAGCCTGTTAGTGCCGATTACAAAACTTCCGTACTCTGGGGTTTTAGCGGGTCATATTGTACTAGGAGGTAAGTACGCCGGAATGACTTTCCGGCGCGGAGCCGGTCCGTGGCAGTAACTGATTATAAAGCTACCCTCAAACTTCCGAAGACCGATTTCCCAATGAAGGCGAATCTGCCCAAGCGTGAACCGGAAACGCTGCGGCGCTGGGATGAATTGAACCTTTATGGACGGCTCTTAGAGCTGCGCAAGGACGCCCCCAGGTGGATTCTCCACGACGGACCGCCTTACGCGAACGGTCGCGTCCACCTAGGCACGGCGCTCAATAAAATCTTGAAGGATTTCGTAGTGCGGTCACGCTCCATGATGGGTTCGTCCACGCCGTACGTACCCGGATGGGACTGCCACGGAATGCCCATCGAGTACAAGGTGTCGCGCGACCTTGGTGACCAGGCGCGGACGATTTCTAAACTTGAGCTGCGGCGGCTGTGCCGGGCTGAAGCGGAAAAATGGATAGAGGTGCAGCGGCAGGACTTTCGCCGGTTAGGTGTAATCGGCGACTGGTTCGCTCCCTACCTGACGATGAGTCCCGAGTATGATGCAGCCGAAATAAGCGTCCTTCGCCAGATGGTTGATGGCGGCTACGTCTACCGCGGGCTCAGGCCAGTGTACTGGTGCTTCAGCGACCGGACCGCTCTCGCCGAGGCCGAGGTCGAATATGACGAGCACGTCTCGCCCTCGATTTACGTAGCGTTTCAGCTCAATTCCAGTTTGACTGACGCCGCGGCACTCGCGGCTAACCCGTCAGACCGTTCCGAACTGGCGGCTGTGCATGCTGCCGGCAATCTCTACGCGGTAATTTGGACGACCACGCCGTGGACATTGCCTGCCAACCTCGGCGTCTGCCTCAATGCCGGTTTCGATTACGTGGCGCTCAAGTGCGGCAAGCGCCTGTATATTGTTGCTGCCAGGTTGGCAGATGCGGTCGCGAAAGAATGTGCCATGACTGTCGAGCGAACGATCCCGCTCGACGGCGAGGCGCTACGCGGCTTCGACGGCTGCGATATCTTCCGCCATCCTTTCCTTGCGCGCGATGGCAAGTTGATGTACGGCGACCACGTTACCGCAGAAACTGGCACGGGACTCGTTCATACCGCTCCTGGGCATGGATACGAAGACTTTGTGATAGGTGCACAGTACGGGCTTTCTCCGTACACTCCAGTTGATAATCAAGGCCGTTTTACGGCCGAGGCGGGGCAATGGGCCGGGCAGAATGTGTTCGAGGCCAACGAAAGCATTGTCGAGCAGCTTCGTCTGGCGGGCGCCTTGCTCGCGGCACATGAATATAGCCACAGCTACCCGCATTGCTGGCGCTGTAAGAACCCCCTGATTTTCCGTGCGACTGAGCAATGGTTCCTTAATGTTGACCATCGCGAGTTGCGCCGGCGGATTGTCGACGAGATCGACCATGTTAACTGGGTACCGCCATGGTCGCGTGAGCGGATTCGCAACATGACCGAGACTCGACCCGATTGGTGTCTCTCGCGCCAGCGTGCCTGGGGTGTGCCAATTCCTGCGCTCCGATGCGGCGCTTGCGGGGAGATAACGCTGGATCTTGAAACGATGCGGCGGGTAGAGCAAATCTTCGCGCGCGAAGGGTCCGACGCCTGGTTTGCACGCCCCGCCTCGGATTTCGCGGCGCCGGGGCTCGCCTGCGGGAAATGCGGAACGGTCGACTTTGTCAAGGAAGAAGATGTTCTCGACGTATGGTTTGATTCGGGCTCGTCACAGAATGCCGTCCTGAGCCTGCGGCCGGAGCTGGGGTGGCCGGCTGATGCGTACCTGGAAGCGGTGGAGCAGGCACGCGGCTGGTTTGGGTCCTCGCTGGTCTGCGCAGTGGCTGAACGCAGCGCCGCACCCTTTCGAAATGTTATCAATCATGGACTGACAGTTGACGAGCAAGGGCGAAAGATGTCGAAGTCGCTCGGCAATTCTCCCGACGCCCTCGAGGTGGTCGATCGGATCGGGGCCGACGTTCTGCGCCTGGTCTACGCCTCGCTCGATTACACGGCCGAAATCGCGCTGGGCGAGACGATTTATTCAGCCGTATCGGAATCGTACCGTAAAATCCGCAACACCTGCCGTTACATGCTCGGCAATCTATATGACTACGATCCCAGCCGGGACGCCGTGGCCGTCGAGCAGATGGCGGAACTCGATAGGTTCATTCTGGTGCGGCTCGAACGGCTAAAGACGACTGTGCTGCGCGCTTTCGAAAGCTATGATTTCCAGGCCGCCTTTCATGCCCTGCTGAACTTCGTGGTGGTTGACTTAAGCTCACTCTATATAGATGTTGCGCGTGACCGGCTCTATTGCTCCGGGGCGGCCTCGGTCGAGCGACGTTCGGCACAGACCGCTCTCTACACGGTGCTGGATACCCTGGTTAGAATGTTGGCGCCACTTATCCCGTTCACTGCCGACGAGGTGTATCAGCGCATTCCGGGCAGAACGGCCGAAAGTGTCCACTTCTTGACCTTGTCTGAAAGTAAGCCGCAGTTTAACGACGTAGCACTCGAAACGAGATGGGAGCGGTTGCTCGAATTGCGCGAACAAACACTCAAGTTGCTTGAGCAAATGCGCCAGTCGGGGGCCATCGGAGCCCCTCTTGAAGCGAGCATCGCGATCGGCGCCGAGGCCGACGGATGGGCGCAGACGCTCCGGACCAGCCGCGACCTCCTGAAAGAATTGTTTATTGTTTCGGAAGTGGAAATCCTTGCTGATTCAGAAGCTGCCGAACTACGAGCCCAGGCCGATGGTGCGCGCGAATTGGCCAGCGACGGCCAATTCGCGCGGATCAGCACCAATCCGCCCGCAATTCTCCTCGGCCGCCGAGCGGGCGGGCGCAAATGTCAGAGGTGCTGGTGTTATTACGGCGACGGCGCGCATCCCGACCTTTGTGAGCGGTGTCGGGCGGTGGTGCAAGCCTGATGACGGGGATGGAGACGGCGCTACCCGCGGAAGTAGCGGTTCCAGATAGGGTTGCATGGTCGTTCGGGCGCCTATGCCTTGTGCTCGGCTGTATAACGCTGCCAATCACTGGCCTCGATCAGCTAAGCAAGATCTACGTCGCTGCACATTTTCGCTTTTACGCGACGCGCACCATAATTCCGAACTGGCTGGATCTCACGTATACACTAAATCCCGGTGCAGCATTTAGCCTGTTTTCCACCATGCCCGCCGGCGCTCGCGAAATTTTTTTCCTGGCG
>JAMXLL010000341.1 GCA_024281015.1 Candidatus Binataceae bacterium | reverse complement strand
CCCGAAACAGTTCTGGCCACGATTTCTCCCGATCACCCTCGCGATAATCTGCGCTCCGTTCAGCACAATCAAAGACTTGGAAGGGCCGGACCCGGCTAAGTCGATTTTCGCTGCCGCAGGGAATACGCCGTGAACGATTCAATGTAACCGGAACGGCCCTATCAACGACCCGCTGGACAGACACTTACTGGGTAGTCGTTGGAACGATGACGGCGCCGGGTCTTGCCAGTTCGAACCGGACAATGACCTGCTCTATCGTCTTTGCGGCAGCGATCTCCGCGTCGGTTGCGGTCCCGCGGGCGCCGACTAGAAACCCGACTTGGGTGCCGGATGTCGTCTTGGCGGTAGCAGCCGTTTTACCGGGCAATGCCAAGCCCACGATCACCTTGTGCTGATCCGTGCGGCTCGCACTCGCATTGAGCGATGCATCAGCAACCTGCAATGCTTTCACTGGCGAGAAGACGAGCCTGGGCACCGCCGAAGCCTGGAGCTTTGTCGTGAATATGATAGTATCGCCCATCGTTGGAGGTCCGCCGTTGCTCCCGGACAGGTTGGAAAGCACGGCAAGGTAGGCGAATGTATGGATCATCTCGTAGACGCCGATTGTGCCCGTCATGGGATAAATATAATTCTTGCCTGAGACATCGCTTCCGTCGCAGTAGCTGACTTTCGTGAGGCCGAGGAAAGTATCGGTAAGCGTAAAGGTGCGGATGTTCTCCCGCGTGCGATCCATGCCCGCTCCAATACCGGCCGTACCCGACCCATGTGCAAACGGCCATGACAGATCGACTGTCGTATCCAGATTATTTATCTCCGTCATATCGAGAGTAAAATTATAGGCGATGGCTGAGTTTTCGAATTTCTGGATGGTGTCCTTCACGTAGCCGTGAAACAGGCTGTCCTTGAAGCTGCTAAGCGGTCTGGTTCCGTCTTTGAACTCCGCGCCTATCTTCTTGGTGGTTTCCGAATCGCCCCACTGTATCAGGTAATCCGCCATATTGTCCAAGACGGCCTGACGCGCCTCGCAGCGGATCTTCTTCGCGATCATTTCTGTTGTGACGCCCGTAACATCCTCAGGCAAGGGATGGATGGCGCAGCCCGTCAAACCCGAAGAAATGACGACGATGGCCGTCCGGAAATAATTGCACATTGCCAGCTCCCCCACTTCCGAAAATCTTCTTTTTTGCAACATCAGATAGTCGCAAAATAACGACGTCATCTTCCTCTGGCCGCAAGCAGGCCAAATCTCGATAAGTAAGTCGATCAAGTTTGCGAATCACTCTGATAGAATCGATATGTCATGTTCAATGCATAAAGTCGATGTCCAAATGCGACATCGAGCAGAAATAACGCCAACTTTGTCCAAAATTCGTTCTGTAGCTGCGCGCTGGAGCTACTTATCAACTCAGTGCTCCGTACGATCTTTCCAGATTCAACAACCCGGCATAGGCCGGAGCTGAGAGTGGCCGACCTCTCTCGCCAACCTCTCTCATGGAACCATTTTCGATTACCCTTGTTCGCATGATTGAGAAAATCGATATGGAAACGCTTCGCGCAAGATCGGAATCCGAGCAGCCCGGACGCTGTCGATGACGCCAGTCAAATGGGGTGGCCCACCGCATCCGTCTGTGGCATGCACTGTTGAGACCATTTTTGACAGGGGCCCGTACGGCGGCATTCACGTGCCGCACGTCGGGGCCGGTCGGTTCAAGGCAGGACAGCAAGATCGCACCACCCCGAGACATCGCAAGGCCGCTCCCATGCCCCCATGGCGGGCCTTTTTCTTCGCCAAATTCCCGCCTGCGGTCCTTCGGGACCTTCGTGGCATTAACCGTTTCGATATTTTACGCTCCGTCTACAGAACGTGCGCGTTGCGAAGGCAAGCCGCTCGCGCCTATCATAACAATAAGGACGCCTGACGCTCCCGCGACGTTAAAATTGATTAAATATGGAGGGGATGATGCAGCGCGTGAGTTTGAGCTTTTACAGTTGCTTGAAATGCGCTGAGGAATTACCGGCAGCGATCGCGATAAATCAACTGCATTGCTTCTCGGCGCATTGGGCCATCTCGTAGCGTTCGTTTCGCGCCAATTGAACGGGAGTCTAAAGGAAACCGCTGTTTGATTGATTTTTCCGCACGCTCGATGCGTTGCCGCTAGCATCCATATTAGAGGGGGAATAAATGGGGCGCCCGCCAAAAGCTGGACCGAAATCCAAATCTGCGAAACCCGCGCGCCGTCTCGGAAAAACCGGGGTCAGGAAAGCCGCAGCGGTTCCACGAGGCACCCGTGAGATAACCGCTGCCAGTGCAGATGCCGTGCGAACACAGGTCTCGCTCCGGATCCACAAGCTCGGAATCGACGACGCCCCTCAATCCGCCGGCGCGAAGACAGCCCGCACCGTCATATATGTGCACGGCATCGCCAACAAACCGCCGGCCTCAGTGTTGAAGTGCCAATGGGATATGGCGCTGTTCGGCACCCGTCTTGGCGACCGCAGCCGCATGGCCTATTGGGTCAATCGTCGCCGCTATCCGGTTCCGCTCGGTACGACGTGCGAGGACGGCGACAAGCTGGGTGCGCGTGCGGCGGAGGTCTCCGCACATGCGCTGACAACGGCCACTACCGCTCCGCTCAGCGAGTTAATCGATCAGCAGGTCAGGGCGATCACCAGCGATCGCGGCCAGCAGGCCGTCCTCCAGCGCATCGGGCACCGGATGATCCAGCCGCCGCAGCGGGCGGCCGCCGCGCCGGAGATGC
>JAMXLL010000340.1 GCA_024281015.1 Candidatus Binataceae bacterium | reverse complement strand
CACGCCCGGCGCGAGTTCGTCGCCCGCCTTGACCCGTTCGAGCTTGGCGCCGTAATGCTCCTGAACCTCGCGAACTTTGACAGTCATCGCCTCGAGCGCTTGGGTGATTTCGGCCTGCAGATGTTCCTGTTCGAGGCGTAACTGACCCCACAAGGGGGGCGCCAATTCTTCCAGTTCGTCGGCCGAGATCGCATCACCTTTGTTGAAGAGCACCCGGCGGTCATCCGACATTACCCGGGCGGCCAGCTTCTTACCGGCCAGTGCCCGTTTGAGTTTGCGCAGAGTTTCCTGGCGCACAATCCGGATTTCCTCCGCCTCGTCCTGCTTGAAACGCTCGATTTCGAGGTTCTGGATCTCCTGAGTCCGATCGTCGCGCGCCACCCCCCGGCGGGCGAAGACCCGCGCATCAATGACTGCTCCTTCCACTCCTGGCGGTACGCGCAGCGAGGTATCCCTCACCTCGCCCGCCTTTTCGCCAAAAATCGCCCGCAGCAATTTTTCCTCAGGGCTAAGCTGCGTTTCGCCTTTAGGGGTAATTTTGCCAACCAGGATGTCTCCCGGTCGCACTTCAGCACCGATACGGATAATGCCGCTGGAATCAAGGTTCTTGAGCGCTTCGTCCCCTACGTTGGGAATATCCCGGGTAATCTCTTCGGGGCCAAGCTTGGTGTCACGGGCAATACATTCAAACTCCTCGATATGAACCGAGGTGAACAGATCATCCTTAACCACGCGCTCCGAAATCAAAATCGAGTCTTCGAAGTTGTAACCGCCCCATGGCATGAAGGCGACCAGCACGTTACGTCCCAAGGCAAGCTCGCCCATATCTGTTGAGGGACCGTCAGCCAGTACGTCGCCTGCACTCACCCGCTCGCCCTTAATTACGATCGGACGCTGGTTGATGCAGGTGTTCTGATTTGAGCGCTGGTATTTGACCAAATTGTAAATGTCGACACCGGCGTCGCGTGCTTCGCGGCCGTGCCTCTCGGCTCGAACGACGATCCGTTCAGCATCGACGCTTTCGACCACTCCGTCGCGTCTGGCGATGGTGGTCACCCCGGAATCCCTGCCCACGGTCTTCTCCAGACCGGTTCCGACCAGCGGCGCTTCGGTCTTGAGCAGCGGCACTGCCTGGCGCTGCATGTTGGAGCCCATTAAGGCACGATTCGCGTCGTCATTTTCGAGAAACGGGATAAGTGATGCGGCGACCGACACCAGCTGATTCGGCGACACGTCCATATATTGAACGCGCTCGGCGGGCACAACGGTGAATTCCCCGCCAATTCGTGCTGAGACCAACTCGTTAGCAAATTTGCCGTGGGCGTCGAGAGGCGCATTGGCCTGCGCGATGACCTTATCCTCTTCGTCAAGCGCGGAGAGGTAAACAATCCGGTCACTAACACGGCCGTTATCGACCTCGCGATAGGGTGTTTCGATGAAGCCAAAGTCGTTTACCCGTGCATAGGTCGATAGAGCGGCAATCAGGCCGATATTCGGTCCCTCAGGCGTTTCGATGGGACATACGCGCCCGTAATGGGTCGGATGAACGTCGCGCACCTCGAAGCCCGCCCGCTCCCGGGTCAAGCCACCCGGCCCGAGTGCCGATAGGCGCCGCTTGTGAGCAATCTCGGATAGCGGATTGGTTTGATCCATGAATTGCGAAAGCTGGGAGGAACCGAAGAATTCCTTGATCACGGCTGAAGCCGGCTTATAGTTCACCAGTTCTTGCGGCATCAAGGTTTCAATATCCTGCAGGCTCATACGTTCCTTGATGGCGCGCTCCATTCGCACCAAACCGATACGGAACTGATTTTCAACCAATTCGCCGACGGCGCGGACCCGCCGATTCCCAAGATGGTCAATGTCGTCTATTTGGTGATTCGGGCTGCCGTTTTTCAGCTCGATCAGGTACCGGACTACTTCCAGTATGTCCTCTCGCCTGAGGGTGCCCTGCTCGAGCGGCACATCCAGCTTGAGCTTATGGTTGAGCTTGAGCCGGCCGACCTTCGACAAGTCGTATCGTTCGGGGTTGAAAAACAGATTGTTGAAGAAGCTGGTAGCGGTCTGCAGGGTTGGCGGATCGCCAGGCCGCAGCCTACGATAGATCTCAAGCACCGCTTCATCGGGGCTGGTGAGCTTGTCTTGTGCCAGCGTCAGCCGGAGTGGACCACCGCCCGGCTGGTCCTCCGTGAACAGCACTTCCAGCCGCCGCACATCGTGCTGCTGGAGCTGATCGAGCACTTGCTCTGTCACCTCGTCGTTGCACTGCAGGAGCACTTCTCCGGTAGTCGAATCAATTACATCATGGGCGGAAATCCGGCCGACCACGTCCTGGGGCCCTATGGGGATTTCGCTCACACGTGCCTGTTCGAGCTGACGCACAACGGCTTTGTTGAATTTGCGGCCCTCCCGGGCAATTACCTCGCCGGTCTTAGGGTCCTTGACATCACGAGTAACGCGCTGACCGAGCAGCTGTGGTGGGATGAACTCCAGGGCGAGCCGGCCGCCCTCGAGCAGAATGACGTCTTTCTTGTAAAAATAATTGAGCAAGTCCTCGGTTGTCATGCCCAAGGCACGCAGCGGTACCGTCGCGGGGAATTTGCGCCGGCGATCAATCCGCACGTACAACACATCACGCGGGTCAAACTCGAAATCGATCCAACTACCGCGGTAGGGAATGATTCGGGCCGAATACAGCAGCTTGCCAGTCGAATGGGTGCGGCCCTTATCATGCTCGAAGAACACGCCTGGCGAACGGTGTAGTTGCGAGACAATGACTCGTTCGGTGCCATTGACCATGAAGGTGCCGTTGGCCGTCATCAAAGGAATCTCGCCGAAATAGACCTCCTGCTCTTTGACGTTCTTGATCGACCGTCGTCCACCCTCGACGTCCCAGATTACGAGTTGGATCTTTACCTTGAGCGGCGCTGCATACGTCATCCCGCGTTGATGACACTCTTCAACGTCGTATTTCGGCTGACCGAGTTCGTAGCTGACAAACTCCAGAGAGGCGGTTTCGTTAAAGTCTTTAATCGGGAAAACCGACTTGAAGACGGCTTGCAGGCCGGTATCGGTCCGTTGTTCGACGGTTGCGTCCGCCTGTAGGAATTCCTCGTAAGACCGTTTTTGTATCTCTATCAGGTTCGGGATATCGATGATCTTCTTGATCTTGCCGAACGAGCGGCGGAGACGAAAACTGCTGGTGACCTGCGACTGCTGAGCCATTTCTACCTCATCCGGCGCCAGAACAAGCTTTGCTCTAACGCGGCGGCGTTCAAGACCAAAAGGCGCGCTACACACCGCGCGCCCATCGCCACAAACACCGAGGGCCGCACACTTAGCCGCGTGCGGCCGATTTGCAAAGATTCTTCCGTCCTGATCGTTGTGGGGTTGCCGTTCAGTGCGGCCACCCTCCGCCCGTCATCAAGGCAACAGCGGGGCATCGGCACGCGCTGTAGATTTCTCGCAGCGTGCAGATCATATTGCCGTTGAACAGCAACTCCGCCTGATTGACTGAACCCCGGGCCTGCGGATAACAATTGCCAAAGCGGTTACGCCAAACGAGCGATTTTATTTAAGCTCGACTGAGCCCCCAACTTCTTCCAGTTTCTTCTTGATGTCCTCCGCTTCTGCTTTGGCAACACCTTCTTTGACGGGTTTGGGTGCGCCATCGACGAGATCTTTCGCTTCCTTGAGACCAAGGCCGGTGAGTTCGCGCACTACCTTGATGACCTGAATTTTCTTGTCCCCGGCGGCGGTCAGAACGACGTCGAACTCGTCCTTTTCCGGTTCGGCAGCGGGCGCTGCTGCACCAGCACCGCCCGCAGGAGCGGCGGCGAATGCCATCGGGGCGGCCGCCGAGACCCCTAGCTCTTCCTCGAGCTCCTTAACCAGTGCTGCTGCGTCAAGCAGACTCATATTCTTGAGAAAATCCTTAACTTGATCGCGGTTTAGCGCTCCTGCTTCTGACATTCGTCAATCTCCTTTGGCCGGCGGTTTTGAGGGCAAGCTGTTGCCCGCACCTGCGACGCGACCTGATGCATGGGGATCTGAGCCAATTGTGTGATTCGGCACCGAAACCAATCAACCTGCCTCGACCGCCGCTCCATCATCGCTCCCCGACTCGCTCTGCTTTTTGCTTGCGGCATCGAGCAAACGGGCCAGCGCCGAACCAGGTTCATTGAGCAGGCGCGCCAATCGTGTTGCGGGCGCCTGCAGCAGGCCGAGTAACTGCGCGAAGATGACCTCGCGAGGTGGGAGTGCAGCCAACGCGGAGATCTCCGCGGCGGTCAACGGTTTGCCGTCCAGCACACCCCCGCGCACTTTGAAGCGCTCGCCAAATTCCCGCAGTGAACTTATGGTTTTGGCGAGCTCAACCGGATCGGCATAGCTCAACAGCAAGCCAACCGCGCCGCCCAGATTTGGCTCCAGGGCTTCAAACTTTGTGTCCTTTATCGCCAGCCGCACCAAGGTGTTTTTGGCAACTCGGAACTCGCCCTGCACGGCACGAAGCCGACGGCGCAAGTCGTCCGATTCGCCGGCTTTTATTCCCTTGTACTCTGAAATGACGGCAATACTGGCGCGGCCGAGGTTTTGCGCTATTTGTGCAACCAACGCCGTTTTTTCTTCCTTCTTCATACCTACGCTCTCAGAGGGGTAACCTGAAGCTAGGCCGCAGCCGCGACTTTGGTAGTGCTGGCGGTGTCAACCTTGACTCCAGGACCCATGGTGGATGCGAGCGCGACACTCTTTATGTAATTGCCTTTGGCGCTGGCAGGTTTGGCGCGCATGATCGACGCCAACAACGCGTTCGCATTTTCGGCTAGTTTCTCGTCACCGAAGCTGAGCTTACCGATAGGGGCATGAACGACCCCGGCTTTGTCCACACGGTAATCAACTTTGCCGGCCTTAACCTCCTGGACCGCTTTGGCGATGTCAAAAGTAACCGTGCCGACCCGGGGATTGGGCATCAGCCCACGCGGACCGAGAATTTTACCAATACGGCCAACTGCGCCCATTATATCCGGGGTGGCTATGACCCGGTCGAAGTCAAGCCAGTTTTCCTCCTGAATCTTTTTGACGAGGTCCTCGCCGCCCACGTAATCGGCACCAGCATCGCGTGCTTCTTTTTCTTTCTCTCCCTTGGCCAGGACCAGCACGCGCGCCACTTTGCCGGTGCCATTGGGGAGCACCACGGTACCGCGGACGTTCTGGTCGGCCTGCCGAGGATCAACGCTCAGGCGGACCGCCATCTCGACGGTTTCATCAAAGCTAGCGACCTTATTTGCGGCGACCAGCTTCAGAGCATCCTGGAGATCATAGCGCTTCTGGCGGTCGATATTTTTAGCTGCGTTTTCATACTTTTTGCCTGCCATGCTGATTTTGCTCCGCTAATCTCCAAAGAGGGTTCGACGCGTTGCCTGGCCAAGCTTGCGACCGGGCCGTACCCTTATTCGACAACCTCAAGACCCATCGACCGCGCTGTACCTTCGATCGTACGCATGGCCGCAGCGACGCTGGCTGCGCTCAGATCCTTGGTTTTGGTCCGCGCGATTTCTTCTATTTGCTTCCGATTGACTCTACCCACTTTATTCTTGTTGGGAGTGGGGGAACCTTTTTCTACTCCGGCCGCCTTAAGCAATAAGACAGAGGCGGGCGGGCTCTTCGTGACAAAGGTAAACGAGCGGTCGGCATAAACCGTGACGATTACCGGGATAACCAACCCCTGCATATTCTGCGTTTGGGCGTTAAAGGCCTTGCAAAACTCCATGATGTTGACGCCGCGCTGGCCTAACGCGGGGCCAACTGGAGGTGAGGGATTGGCGGATCCGGCCGGAATTTGAAGTTTTACCTGGCCAGTGACTTTTTTTGCCATTTGGTTCTTTTGGGACTGCCTGACGACCGGGCGCTCCAAGAGCCGTGTTCCGGACCATCAGTAACCCGGCGGCTAATCGCCCGCTTTCCGTTTACGATTTCTCGACTTGTACGAAATCTAACTCGACCGGAGTGGCGCGGCCGAAAATCGAAATTAGCACGCGCACCTTACCCTTTTCCGGGCGCACCTCTTCGACTGTTCCGTTGAAATCCTGAAACGGCCCATCGATCACTTTGACCGACTCGCCCACCTCGAACAGCATTTTGGGTTTTGGTCGTAGGGCGCCCTCTTCCATCTGCTGCCGGATGGCAGTGACTTCGGCCTCGGGGACTTCGGGAATACTTTCGAGTGCTGGTGGTGATGCAGCTAATGGCGTCGCGGAGTGGCCGACGAAGCCGGTCACTTTCGGCGTATTCTTGATAACATGCCAGGTTTCGTCGTCGAGCTGCATATTGACGAAGATGTAGCCGGGGAAAAACTTGCGGCTGGAAACCTTGCGCTGACCACCTTTGCCGAGTTCCTGTACTCGCTCGACCGGAACGACAATCTCGCCAATCTTGTCGTCCATCTTGAGGGCGCGAACCCGCTCCTCAAGGGCGGCTTTGGCCTTTTGTTCATAACCCGAGTAAGTATGGACCACGTACCATTTTTTACTGGTCGTTGTCCTAGGCTCCGTAGTCGCCGTTTCCATGTAAATACGTCAGAATTGCCTCAGGCACCCGGCTGAACGGGCATATTCCCCGCTCAGCGTCCTAATTAGCGAATAAGCGAACGCACTAGCCACGTCGCGCCTAAGTCCACCATCCAGAGCCATACCGACATGACGAGCGTCAACCCCACCACTACCACCGTCGCCTGAGTCGTCTCCTTGGGTGACGGGAAGTGGACCTTCGAGAGTTCGGCCCATGATTCCTGGACAAAACTCGTGCCTTGCTCGATGTAATCCTTTAGATTATTCATTTTTATTCTGCGTTACAAGTGGCACGTCTTTTTCTATGCGCACCTTACCGGCTCACTACTCGCCTGTGCCTGATTGGCGGGTCAGGCAGGATTCGAACCTGCAACCCTCGGATTTGGAGTCCGATGCTCTAGCCGTTAGAGCTACTGACCCGATTACTGCGGTTGCCACTCGCAGAACGTATGAGATCCAGCAGCGCGAAGCTGGCTGCGATAGCCCCTCGATAGCGGAGCGGTCACCCGCGCTTCAGACCTTCGCTTCTTTATGGATTGTATGACTTCTGCAACTCGGACAAAATTTCTTGATCGCAAACTTTTCGGTCTGTCGCTTCTTGTTCTTGCTGGTCACATAATTACGCCGCTTGCAGCCGTCACATTGAAGCCCGATAAGATCCCTCATAATTAAATTCGCACCTCGCGGATTTGCTGGCCTTCAACTTGGCTTCAGGGCTTCCCGCGAGCTTTCGCCAGCTTCGCTTCTTTCCCTGGTTAACCTTGGCATTTACCCAATGGAGCGGCCGCCTGGACGTCTGAGTTGGTTGGCGAAGCCCACGATGGGAATCGGACCCATGACCTCTTCCTTACCAAGGAAGTGCTCTACCGACTGAGCTACGTGGGCATTTCTCACCATTCTATACTTCTAAAATCACGCACGTCGCAGACCCTTTGCTCGGCTGCGCTTCGCTCCGCCTAGCGATCAAGGAAGTGCTCTACCGACTGAGCTACGTGAATATTCACCAACCGTGCGTTTAACTCCCGGGCGGTCATGGAGCGGGAAACGGGATTCGAACCCGCGACCCCGAGCTTGGAAGGCTCGCGCTCTACCAACTGAGCTATTCCCGCTCTGCTGTGCCAGTTGTTGTTCGTGGTGGAGAGGGGAGGATTCGAACCTCCGAAGGCGTACGCCGGCAGATTTACAGTCTGCTCCCTTTGGCCGCTCGGGAACCTCTCCCTCCGTCATGCGCACGCCGCAGACTCCATTCCCTTCTACTCGCCTCGGCTTCGCTAAGGGCTCCGGCTCCGCTACGCTTCGCTAACCAGCCGATGGCGAGAATCGAACTCGCAACCTACTGATTACAAGTCAGTTGCTCTACCTTTGAGCTACATCGGCCCGGGCTCAGAACATTTTGCCGTATCCCCGCGACAATGGGAAGTCAAGCAGGGTTATTGACGCGGTATTAACCAGCGCGCCGCTCGATACGCGACGCTTGACCGACTGGTCTCCTTTCAGCATCGGGGCTGCGTCTCACCTCTCCTCTGTCGTTAAGCGCTACGTGGTGTCGACGCGTGTCGCCGGTGAGCGATTTCGAAAAGTACAATCGCGGCCGCCACTGATACGTTAAGCGAACTGACCCGGCCGTACAGCGGGATTCGCACTACGAAATCGGTATTTTTACGCACGATGTCGCGAATCCCGTGGCCCTCTGACCCCAGTACCAGGGCCAGGCGGCGAGTTACATCAAGGTCATAAAGCGAGGTGGCACCGCCAGGATCCATCGCAGCAATCCAATAGCCTTCGCCCTTGAGGGTATCCAGAGTACGAGCGACATTCCCACACCTGGCGATTGAAAGGTGCGCCCACGCTCCGGCCGAAGAGCTTAGCGCCGCCGGCGTAAGTCCGGCCGTTCGATCCTTGGCCAGCACAATTGCACTGGCGCCGGCACACTCAGCAGCTCGCATCACTGCTCCCAAATTACGCGGATCTGTGACACCGTCGAGGATCACCAGGGGGTCCGGCTTGCGGATCAAGATCTCGTCCAGCGATGCATACGATGATTGGCGGAGTGCCGCGACGATTCCCTGGTGGCGAGCTTCAAGGCCCGCCAGGGACGCCAATTCAGTCGTCGACATGACTGCGATCTCACCGCCACTATGGCGCACGGCATGGATCTGCGATTCGTACCTTTTTTCCGCTCCCTCCCTCACACACAGCTTGCAAACCCTGGACGGTGCCGCGGCAATAAGCTCCCGGACTCTCTCCTCACCGAAAATGATTAACGGTAGTTCTCCGCGGCCATGCGTGCCGACTCCTTTCGCCTCCGAATTATCAGCACCGCTGCTTAATGTATGCCTTAGCGCACGGCGCTGTATGAAACTGGCGAGATCGTGATGGCCTCTCTTCATTTATCGATATAGTATGCTGCGCGCCGTAGTATCGGGAACACAATCGCAATCAAACCATGCTCCGCACAAAAATCATCGATGCGTACGTTGCCCGCGAAATCCTTGCCCCATTCGGTTTGGGTGTGCTGTTGCTGACCTTCGCGCTCGTAACGGCGCGCCTTCTGAAACTGACCGAAATGGTGGTGAATCACGGCGTGAGTCTCGGCGCGGTTGCCAGCCTGATCGGGTTCATTATGCCGGCGTTCCTGGAATTGACATTTCCGATGGCGGTGCTGCTCGGAGTCCTGATGGGCTTCGGGCGCATGTCGGGTGATCGCGAGCTAATCGCGGCCCGGGCGTGTGGTATCAGTTTGTACCGGCTCGCCATGCCGGTATTGGCGGTCGCATTCGCAGTTTACGCGCTGTCGAGTTGGCTCGCCTTTTCGGTCAGACCCTGGGCCAACCGCAACCTCGAGCAAAGAATATTCGACTTGACCCGGACCGCCACGAGCGCCGGATTAAAGGAGAAGGTCTTCAACCGTGGATTCCCAGGGCTGGTGGTGTATGTGGACACGATATCACCCGCCGATGGTACGTTGCATGGTGTAATGATCTCTGATGCCCGCAACCCTAATCAGCAGAACACGATCATAGCGCGCCGGGGAATCATAATCCCGGACGAGGCCAGCAAATCCATAACACTCAGGCTGTTTGACGGCTCGCTGTTCGGCGTAGAGGCCGACCGTAATTCCAGCCACGTGACGAGCTTTCGCACCTATGACCTCAACGTTCGTCCGGAAGAAGGAACTGAACTGGGACGTCGGAGCCCGGACGAGATGAGCTACGCGGAGCTGCGGCAGACGATAGCCAGCGCCCGCGCCGCGGGTGAACCTGACTATGAGTCCGAAACGGAACTAGCGAGCAAATACACCGTGCCATTTACGACCTTACTCTTTGCGGTGATGGGCGTGCCGTTGGGACTTAAACCGGCACGCGGCGGGCAATCTGAGCGTTTCGGCCTCGCCATCGCGCTATTCTTCCTCTACTACTCACTGATGCGCGCCGGCGAAGCCCTAGCCGAGCGCGCGCAGATGAATGCCTATTTCGCGATGAGTATACCCGACCTTATCTTTGCCGTGCTCGCCATTTGGCTCTTCCTGCGCAGTGCCACCGATACCGGCGACCAGGGCCGGGGGACTGCCGACGCCCTGTGGAACCTGGTTGAGCGTTTCGAGCGCCGGCGCGAGGTCGCTTCCTGAAGAGTGGGACAGATTCCGAGTGAAACTCCACCGGGCGTTATCTCCAACCGTCAACCGTTTCTTGGCGGCACAATTTTTTGGTCCCTTCCTGGTGAGCCTTGCGGCATTCACAATCGCTTACCTGCTCGGCGATATGTTCGACCGCTTCAGCGATCTGATTCGTTACGGTGGTTTCGGCCTGCTCGGCCTGGAATATTTCGCCTTCAAGCTGCCGCTGATCGTATCGCAGTTATTGCCGATCGCGAGCCTCGCCGGAGTGTTGCTGGGATTTGCAATGCTCAATCGCTCAGGTGAGGTCCTCGCGTGTCAACAATTAGGCATTAGCCGGCTGGAAATGACCGTACCAGTCCTGGTCGTAGCCGCTCTGATTTCGCTGTTCGATTTCGCCTTGAGTGAGACATTGGTTCCGACGGCGACACGCGCCTCGCGTTATTTATACGAGGTCGAGCTGAAGAAACGCCAGCTCAAGGGCGTGTTCGCCAATCAATCGATATGGGTACGAGTCCGCGGCGGCTTTCTCTCGGCAGACCACTACGATCCACGCACCGCGGTGCTGCGCGGTGTAACGCTTTATTACATAGCGCCCGACTACACCGTACGGGGTATCGTGCACGCCGCAAGCGCGCAATGGAACGGACGCGAATGGGTCCCCGGTGCTTCCACGAGCTATCACGTCGGGCGCAATGGCTCGGTGTCCAGCGGGGCGCGGGGCGGACTGGTTGGCGCGTCGTTGAAACCGTCGGATTTGAGCCTGCTGCGCTTGGATCCTGAGGAATTCAGCCTGTGGGAACTCGACCGCTACATCCGTGACCTTCAGCATAAAGGGCTTGACCCGGGCGGCTATCTGGTCGACCGCGATCTCAAATACGCGATGCCGTTGTCGTGCATAATTATGATTGCCCTGGGTATTGCGCTGAGCCTCGATCCGTTGCCGCGCCATCTTAGCCTTGGCCGCAGTTTCGGCCGCGCGATTGTGATTGGCTTCGGCTATTGGCTGTCGTTTGGTTTAACGTCGTCGCTCGGCCATTCGGCGATTATTCCGCCGTGGCTCGGGGCGTGGACCCCAAACATCATTTTCGCGATGCTCGCCCTCGCGATTTTCCTGGTGGGTGAAGAGCGATAACGGGTTGTGCCCGCGGTTTGTGACCGGATAGACTGACAATAGTCGGACTGTCGAGGTCCACTTTTGATAAAAGCTCCGAATGATTTTTCGGCGGCTGCAGAAGTATTTTTCTTGCTGTCATCCCCGAGCAAACCGGCCCGAACAAGCCGGAACGCCAGCGAGTTGACGTGGATCAGCGCGGAGCAATTTGCGAGAAAAAGCCCGAACGCAATTCGAACTCGGGCAAATCGCTAACGGTTGATTCCTCCACTTCGCAACAGCGGCTCTGGCCCGGATGACAGAAAAGGAGAGCAAGAGCTTACAGAGTCTGTCAAAGACCTGTCATACCCTCCCCTTTGGGAGATGTCTTTTTCATGCCACTCGACTCATTCAACCGCGAAATCAACTATCTCCGCATATCTATAATCGATAACTGCAACCTGCGGTGCGTTTACTGCATGCCGTTGCAGGGTTTGCAATTCTTGCCTAAACCCGAACTGCTGACCGCACATGAAATCGAGCGCGTCGTGCGGGCCGCGCTCGATGCAGGCTTTAAGAAATTCCGCCTGACTGGCGGCGAACCAACCTTGCGCGCCGATCTGCTGGAAATCGTCGAGCGGTTGGCGAATCTGGCGGGAGTGCACGACCTTTCATTGACTACTAATGCCATGCTGCTGCCCAAGCTGGCACGTCCTCTCAGAGACGCCGGCCTGAAACGCATCAATGTCCATCTCGATAGTCTCGATCCGGCTACGGTTGAGCGGCAGATGCGATGGGGCAGCTTTGAGCGGGTTTGGGAAGGGATAATGGCCGCCGAGCGGGCTGGGCTGGTCCCGATTAAGCTCAACTCCGTGGTCGCTGCAGGTTACAACGAAGCTGACGTGGTAGATCTGGCTCGGCTGACCCTCGAGCGCAATTGGCACGTACGGTTCATCGAATTGATGCCGCTGGGGGGCGGCGAATGCGCCTCGCTCTCGATCAAGCGTTATGTCTCCAACATCGAAACGCGCCGGCGCATCGAAGCGGCGCTCGGCCCGTTGCTCGAATTGGAAGCGTGTAATGTCTCGGACGAAGCGCGTAACTACCGATTGGCGCACGCGCGCGGAGTGATAGGCTTCATCAGCCCGGTCAGCGAACCCTATTGTGGCACCTGCAACCGGATGCGGCTGACGGCCGACGGTAAGTTCCATCTGTGCCTGCTCAACGACGATGAACTCGACGTCCGCAAGGCGTTGCGCGCCGGCGACGCCGATGGCGGCGTAGGCCAGGTCACCCGCATCCTGTCACGCGCCGTTCGGATGAAACCTACCGGCCATCACTTGCTGGAGGGCCGCTCAACCCGGGAGCGCTCGATGTTTCAGCTCGGCGGCTGAGGTCAGATGGCAACGGGGTTAGTCAAGCCCAGATCATCGCAGAGCTAGTCGCGTTACTGGTCGTGTCCTATGCGGCTTTTTTGGCTGGATCGCCTCGAGCCTCCATCCCCTCGATCGCAAGATCGATGATCGCATTGCGGCCGTCAATGACCGGATCGCAGCACTTCGATGCGAAGCTGACTGCGAGGATCGATAGTCGCATCGAAGCGCTGGATGCGAAGCTGACCGCGAGAATTGATACGCTCGAAGCGCTGCTTACCCCGAAAGTGGACGCGCTCACCATCGCCGTGTCGCGGCTCGAAGGGAGCGGTCTATCATGGCCTGCCCGAGCCGCGCCGTGCAGTCTCCGAAGGCCAATAGCCGCTGGTCGAGAGGGGGATTGAAAAGTCTATACCCTTAAGCGGGAGATGCGGCGCTGCGCCGCAGAGCGGGACATTATCAAGGCAAGCTTCTATGGCGGCCCGCCTTGTGAATTCGGATGGCCAGACTTACGGGGAATCCAGCTCGACGGCTCACGCGGAGCCTATCGACGAAGAATGCATGCTGTGGCGATTTTCATTTTCTCAGCGGCAAAACGATTCGCGCGGCTTCAAATTCCGGCGCCAACATCGTATCCGATCATGCGCGCATTGTTGGTGCGAGAGGGGGGACTTGAACCCCCACGAGGTTGCCCCCACAAGGTCCTGAGCCTTGCGCGTCTGCCATTCCGCCACTCTCGCGCATCGGGTCACCATCACGTTTAGCTGCCAAGCATCACGGATTCAAGCTTGCCAGTGCAATCCCAGTTACGATGAAATTGATAACGACACCACCCGATATAACTTACTGTGCGCGACTGAGACACGGACGGCGGAAGGTCCACGGCTATGTCCGGCCCAGGCCCTTTTAGTACTCGACAATAATTCAGCTGAACGACTCACGCGATTACCATCCCCATAACCGTAGTCATCGCTATTGCATGATTTCTTTGTGCTGGGCCGATATGGTTACGAGCGGAAACACGGGACGAATCCAGCCCCGGTCTGAATCAGTCGGACTTGACCCGAGCAACCTGCGGGCGACGGTCCTTGACGACGACGTCAATGCCTGAAGTATAACACGAGCTCTCGATGTCTCAGGGAAATTTTGAAAGGTAGCGCTGTTCCTTGGGTGTCAAATCCCATACGTGGTCGCGCATCTACGACTCTCACCATTGATAGAACTGCGTACGAGTGAGGCCGTCGACGCGCGGATTGAGTTCGGTATCAGCGAGGCGGGTTAAGGCCGAATTGACTCGGCAGTGTGCGCTGAATTTCTCGCCGTTTCGGAGCGGGAAAGGGCATTGATCCAACCACGCGCGACACGTTGAGCTCGGGCCGTATCGCTGTCAGGCTGCGAAGCTCAGAGGCATCGTTCTTGGGCCGCGCACGACGAGCGAACGGACTCGTTCCATTCGTCCGGTGTCACCTGCGAATGGTGGACATTCGTAGAGGAATTCCTCCAGTGCCACTCGCGCCTCCAGTCGCGCCAACCCGGCACCGAGGCAGTAATGGTTACCGAAGCCAAATGCGAGGTGCTCAGAAGCATCGCGCTGCAGATCGAGGCAATCCGCGTTGGGGAACTTGGCTTCGTCTCGATTAGCGGAGCCCAGCAGTACGAATACGGTGGCTTCGGCGGGGATTGTGGTACCGCTCAGTGCAATTTCCCGGGTGGTGCGCCGAAAAATGACTTGCACGGGCGAGTCGTAGCGCAGAACTTCTTGAAGGAGCTGGGAAACCAGCGAGCGCTCCCGTCGCACTGCGGCCAGCGTATCCGGATGCGCCAGCAGCGCCAAGATGGTGTTGCCCAGCAGATTCATCGTGGTTTCGTTGCCAGCGAGCAGCACCAACATCGCCATCGCCAGCACCTCATCCGATGTCAGCACCTGCCGATCCTCCTCGGCTTGCACAAGTGCCGTCATAAGATCAGTTCGCGGTTCCTTCCGGCGTTCGGCGATAGCATCCTGGAAATAGGCGCGCATTTCCGCATTGGTGCGGCGAATCGCGGCGCGTTCCGTTTCATTGCCCGGGCGGCTCGTGGCCCGCACCACATTATCCGACCATCGCCTGAAGTCGGTTCGATGGTTAGGTTCGATACCCAACATCTCGGCGATGACAATGACCGGCAACACACTCGAAAAATCTCGCACGAAGTCAAATTGCTTCGCCGCACGCAGTGGCGTGAGCAATTCTTCCGCGATTGCCCGGATACGCGGCTCGAGCAGGCTGACAGTTCGTGGAGTAAAAGCCTTGCTCACCAATTTTCGCAGCCGGCTGTGATCCGGCGGATCGGTTTCGATCATCCATGGGACTTCCGGGGCGGGATTCAAGTCTCCTGCCGATTGTGAAATCCACTTTGCCGAAGAGAAGAGCTCAGGATGGCGAATCGCAAAATCAACATCGTCGTAACGGCTAATGGCCCATGCCTTGACCGGGTCGAGCCACATGACTGGATGATGCCGGCGTAGGAAAGTATAGAAGGGGAAGGGATTTTCTTGGGCTTCGGACGAGAGCGGGTTGTAATCCACCGGGTGCTCCTTTCAACGGCAGGCGCGCGCGACGACTCCATTCTGCGGAACCGGAAACCGTTAATTCAGTTAATAGTTTATCTTGTCCACTATCTAGAAATGATTTAGCTGTCAAGCAGTAGGCACAGTACGACCGCCTCTGCCATTTGCGTGCGTCAGTTCAAAGCCCCGCCGGCGAGATCTGTCTCCTGCCACTCGGGAGTGAGGGCGTTCCCGTAAGAAACAGAGAGTTGCGAACGGCGGCTCTGATCCGGATGTGACATCCGCTTTTCAGTTGCCGCATTCGATGGTAAGCATCGGTCATTACAGGAGGACCGGGCGATGGCAAAGAGCGTCGATCAACTCGCCGTAGAGTTGAATGATCGCGAGTCAATCCGCGAGCTGCCGCAGCGCTATTGCGATTGCGTATGGCGCGGCGATGTAGAAGGCATTGTCAATCTGTTCAGCGAAGACGGTGAGTTCACCATTATCGGCAACAAGAACGAGAATAAAACCGTGGGCCGGGCCAATCTGTTGAAGTCCTACCGCGAGGGTCTCGCGAACCTGACCCCACGCCCTTACATTCACAACCACGTAATCGAGCTCAAGGGCAACGGACAGGCAAGCGGCCGCTGTTACGTCGAATTGCGCAACGCCAGCGACAACATGGCCTGGCTCGGCACCGGTTTCTACAACGACGAATACGTTAAAATTGGTGACCAGTGGAAGTTCAAATCGCGCCGCTTTCAGCAGGTTCACATGGAGCAGCGAAGGCCAACCGCTGCGCCACCGCAACACTAGGACGGAGACGGCAAATGGCGAAGACCATCGAACAAGTGATCTCGGATCTGGCCGATCGCGAGGCGATTCGTGAGTTGCCAGTGAAATATTGTGATTGCGTTTGGCGAAACGATGTAACCGGCATCGTCGATTTGTTTACTGATAACGGAGCCTTCATCACCAAAGGTCGCAAGCGGGAGCATCGCGCCGAAGGGCGGGACGCCTTGCTGAAACTCTATGGCGGCTTGACCGCTGGTGATATGACCCCGCGCCCTTACATTCACAATCACGTAGTCGACCTAAAGGGCGGTGGTCAGGCCACCGGACGTTGCTATGTCGAAATCCGCGACGCGAAGAAAAATTTCCAATGGGCCGGTAGCGGCTTTTATGAAGACGAGTACGTAAAGCTCGGCGAGTGCTGGAAATTCAAATCGCGCAGTTTCCGGGCTGCTCATATGAAACAAATGCCACGGGCTAGTGAATAGGAGAGAAGCGAACGAGAAGAGAATAATCGCCGAACCTGCCATGCGAGAGCGTTCGGGGGTGCCAGCGCCCGCGCGCGACCTGTCTTTGCCCTCCGCGCGCTCCTCTCTACAGGCTGGCATGCTCTATGTGGTGGCGACACCCATCGGCAACGCCGAAGATATTTCTGCCCGTGCGATTCGCGTTCTGAGCGAAGTGGGCCTGGTAGCCTGCGAAGATACTCGCCGTACTGCCCGCTTGCTTGCCGCTCATTCAATCCGCACCCCAACTACAAGTTATTTCGAGCACAACGAAGCTCGACGGTTACCAGAGTTGGTCATGCGGCTCAGGTCCGGTACCAGCGTGGCTTTGGTAACAGATGCGGGTACTCCTACGATTTCCGACCCGGGCTACCGGCTAGTGCGCGCGTCAATCGACGCTGGAATTCGCATCACTGCGGTGCCGGGGCCATGCGCGGCTATTGTTGCACTCGCAGTCGCCGGTTTGCCGACTGACCGGTTCGCGTTCGAAGGCTTCCTGCCCTCGAAAGGCGGCGAACGGGAACGCATTTTGGCGCAGCTCGCCACTGAAGAGCGGACGTTGGTGATTTATGAAGCAGCCCGTCGGCTTCCTCAACGATTTTCGGAGTTGATTGCCGCGTTCGGTCCCGGCCGTCGTCTCGCTGTTGTCCGCGAGGCTACTAAAACGCACGAGGAAATCGTGCGCGGCAGCCTCGCGCAAGTGGCCGAAGAATTCGCCACTCGACAATTGCTGGGAGAGGTAACGCTGGTCATCCAGGGGGCGCATGGGTCCGAAACCGCGGCCCCTGCATCTCCACTGGATCACTCGCGAGTTTTCGACATACTGCGCGAGGCCGGATTAAGTGTCAAAGATGCTTCTGCGGTAGCTTCGAAGATTACGGGCGCGAGCCGCCGGGAGATTTACCAGGCCGCCATCAAGAGCGGAGACTCTACTAATCTGCTTCAGCCGCGGCGTCGGTGACGCTTTGGGAGGCCTCCGCTACTCCTCGCACCGGGATCTGTTCGTGTCCGCTGAGTTCCCAGCCGGCATCTGATGAAAGCCGCAGGAAGAGTAGCGCCGAAATCAGTGACAGCACTCCGGTCACGATAAAAGCAGCGACAAAGTCGCGGGTGGCGAGCGCATGGGCACCACGCAGATGGAGGCTCAGATGCAGCAGCATCGCCGCGATAGTGACGCCAAAACTGAGAGATAGCTGCTGGACCATGCTGGCCAGGGTGCTCGCATTGCTCATCAACGCCGGCGATACATCGGCATAGGTGAGCGTGCCGAGACACGTGAACTGTAGCGAACGAAAGAACCCGCCTATGAAGAGCGTGAGGATAATCACCACATAAGGCGTCGACGGGCGGAACAGTGCATACAGCATCAATATGACCGCGCTAATAATGCCGTTGACGATCAGCACCCGACGAAATCCCCACCGCCGGATTATCGGGGCGGCGGTCGGCTTCATCATCAATGCCCCGGCCGCGCTCGCAAACGTAATCATTCCCGACCCAAACGGGCTCAGGCCAAACACTAGTTGCAAGAGCATCGCCAGCAGGAACGGCAGCGCGCCGATGCCCACTCGTCCCAGTGAGCCACTGACGGTCGCTTCGGCGAAAGTCGGGATACGCATCAAGCCGAGATCAACGATCGGATTCGCGATGCGCCCTGAATGCACGATATAGAGCCCGACGCAAATTCCTCCCCCGACCAATCCACTCATGACCAAGCCGGCCGGTATCACACCGCGCCCGATAGTCTCAATTCCGAACATCAAGCCGGCTAGTCCAAAACTTGTCAGTAAGAAACCGTGGATATCGAGCGGGTATACTGTCTCCTCACGAATGTCGCTGATATAGGCGGTTACGAGCGCCACCCCGAGCACGCCGATGGGCACGTTCATCAGGAAAATCCAACGCCAGGAAGCGTACGTCACGATGAAGCCGCCGACCGGCGGACCAACGACGGGCCCGAATACGGCCGGTACCGTCAGGTAGGACATGGCATCGACGAGGTCTGGCTTGGCAACGCTTTTGAGAACCAAAATGCGCCCGACCGGGACCATCATTGCTCCGCCAAAACCTTGCACCACGCGCGCCCCTACCAGCTCTGAGAGGTTGCTCGCGAGCGCGCACAAGATCGAGCCGGCGGTGAAAATGATGATTGCGGCACGAAACACGCCACGCGCCCCAAAACGGTCGGCACACCAACCGCTGACCGGAATGAATACGGCCAAGCTCAATAGATAAGATGTAATCGCCAGATTCAGCCGAATCGGATCCTGATGCATCGACCTCGCAATCGCCGGCAGCGCAACAGCGATGACTGTCGAATCGAGCGTCTGCATGAACAGGGCGCAGCCGACAATCAGCGGGACGGCAAACGGAAAACGACGCGCCTGGTCAGGCTCTGAATCCATCACTGCTCAGAAGTATCCGATTCCGCCGTACCCATTCAATTTTGGGCGAGCCGAAAAAATTGAAGTGTGAGGCCGGGTCCATACTTGTTTCTACACCTTGAGCATTGTCAGATCAGCCGCTTTGAGTCGGGGCTGTCGTCTTTCACCATTTTCTGGCAATAAGTACAGACCGGGCCGAGCAGCTTAGGTAGTCTCCGACGTTTTAATCGCGGAGCGAAACGGAGCAACAAAGCGTGAATTCCCTGGCGGCCACCAGTCCCGAGCTAACTCGGCAAGTCGATTACCGTTCGGTCGCTCTCTTGTCTGCCGCGCATTTGTGCGACGACATCAATCAAGGTGTCCTGCCAGCCATGCTGCCGTTCTTTATCGCCGCATACCATCTCAGCTATGCGGCGGCGGCGGGGCTGGTACTCGCGCAAACTCTGTCGTCTTCAATCGTTCAGCCGTTGTTTGGCTTTTTCGCGGACCGGCATTCCTCGCCGTGGCTGATTCCGGCCGGAATGACCCTCGCCGGGCTGGGAGTGGCGGGCTCGGGCCTGGCGCCAACCTACAGCCTGATTTTCCTGTCGATCGCGCTCAGCGGTTTCGGCATTTCGGCCTTCCATCCCGAGGCGGCTCGCCGCGTCAGATACCTCAGCGGGTCTCGCCAGGCGACCACCATGAGCCTATTCACCGTCGGCGGAATGGTCGGTTTCGCCCTTGGGCCAATACTGATCACGCCAACACTAATGATGTTGGGGACGCGTGGCGCGCTTGTGCTGACGCTGCCCGTTCTCGTGATGGCGATCGTGCTGACGTCTAACCTCCGCCGGCTCGCCTCGGTCGAGCCGGCCGACTCCGGCGTTGAAGGCCGCGTCATGGTAGAGGGTGATGAACGATGGAGTGACTTTATTCGGCTTACTACCGTAGTGGTTCTGCGTTCAATTGCGTTCTTCGGCCTCAACACCTTTCTGCCACTTTACTGGACAGCAAACTTGCATGGCACAAAAGCCGGCGGAGCTATGGCTCTGACAGCTCTGGCCGCGTCGGTGGCGCTCGGCACCCTTATCGGCGGCAGGTTGGCCGATCGGTATGGGCGAAAAACAGTTATTGCGTGGTCGCTCGGCGCGTTCGTTCCCCTGTTGTTAATATTCCTCAATTCACGAATTTTTGTGGCCGCGATAATGCTCCTGCCGATCGGGATTGCAGTTGCAGCCGCCAACAGCGTCGTTGTGGTGATGGGCCAGGATTATCTGCCTACCCGTGTCGGGCTGGCTGCGGGCGTTACACTTGGGTTGTCGATGACGATTGGGGGA
Organism: Candidatus Binataceae bacterium; assembly: GCA_024281015.1. Classification (GTDB taxonomy): domain Bacteria; phylum Desulfobacterota; class Binatia; order Binatales; family Binataceae; genus JAMXLL01. The sequence goes on along the minus strand of JAMXLL010000340.1, from coordinate 7,353 downwards.
ATGCTGACGCCGGTTCTGGGAACAATTGCCGATCATTACGGTCTTAGTACGGCCATGTTCCTCGTCGCCTTAGTACCGTCGCTGGCATTTGCAATGAGCCTCACACTGCATGAGACTGCGGGCGAGACCGTGCGAGTTGAGATGGCTGCCAGCGCGTTGCAATCACCGTCAACCGGCGGCAGGTAAACCGGTTAGTTGGCGGTGCCACTGCGCGCCGCATCGGAGTTGACCGTGGCACAGGAGATAATCCTTTTCACCCAAGGTATCGAGATGCCTCCTGACATCATTGACCAGGCGCGGCAGATGAAGCCCCCTGGTTTCGCGATGGAGATGTTGCCGCCCCGCGCGAGCGCCGATGACATCGCTGCGGGGGTGCGCGAGGCGGATTATCTGCTCGGCTTTTTGCGTTTCCTGCCTGATGAGGCTTATCTCAATGCCAAGCGTCTGAGGTTGGTCCAAGTGCTCAGCGCCGGCTATGACATGGTCAATATCGAAGGCGCGCGCAAGGCGCGCATCCCGATCTGTTCCAACGGAGGCGCCAACTCCGTAGCAGTCGGCGAACACGCGATTATGCTGATGCTCGCTGTGTACCGTAAGTTGGTTGCGTTTCATCAGAACGTGGCCGCTGGTCGTTGGCACCGCGGGATCCCGCGCACGGAAGACATCTATGAAATCGAAGGCAAGACAGTCGGTATCGTCGGCCTCGGCAATATCGGCCAGCAGGTTGCACGCCGCCTCAAGGCCTTTGACGCACGCGTGATTTATTACGACCTTTTCCGGCACAGCCCGGATGAAGAAGCCCGGTTGGGGGTCGAATACGTGCCGCTCGTGACGTTGCTCGAAACGGCCGATATAGTCAGTCTTCATGTGCCGCTGAACGATGGTACGCGCGCCATGATTGGCGCAGCTCAGCTGGCACGGATGAAGCCCAAAGCCATATTAATCAACACGTGCAGGGGCGAAGTTGTAGATGAAGCAGCGTTGATAAAAGCTCTCCAGGAAAATCAGATCATGGCTGCGGGGCTGGACTGTCAGGAAAAGGAACCCGCCGATCCGAATAATCCATTACTCAAGCTGCCGAACGTCACCCTGACCCCGCATAATGCAGGGCCAACGGTCGATAGCTATCGCAAACGCTTCGGCAACGGTTACGCGAATATTCAGCGTGTAGCCAGTGGTCAGGCGCCCTTATGGGTGATTCCGGAAATGCGCGACATCTTTCCGGCGAGCTGACTATCAAGTGAAGGTCTACTATTCCCGGGCTGCTGAAGGCGGAATCCTTTCAACTCCGTCAGGAAAGCGGTGATCGGGCAGAGTCCGAGCATCCTTGATTAAACAGGATGCGCTCGGGCCATTTGCTGCTGATATTCGGCTACCGAAATGATCCGCCGTGAACGCGTGTCCCAGAGAATGTACTTCAATGCTCTGGGAATCTGGCATAATCTCAAGCGGGTCACATCCGAAAAGAGATGCCGACTTTCATTGTGGCACCTCACCAAATGATAGTTGGGGATTTTGGCGGATAGGTGGTGGATGTGGTGATACGCGATATTGGCTGTAAACCAGTTTAACCACCGCGGCAAAATCAAAAAACTGGTCCCCTCAATCGCGCCGCTGTCGTAGTCCCAATGTTTGCCGTCACTCGCATAGGAGTGCTCAAAATTGTGCTGAACGGTGAACAACACAACACCGGCGCCCCCGGCGAGTGCTGTGCTGCTTAAGTAGATCGAAAAAAACAACATCGTACCGACTGCCCAGCACATCACCAGCCATGCGCTGAGCAGCATGATGTTGTTCCAGAACATATGCCGGTACTCTTTGCCCGATCGCCAGTAGCGCGTTTCAAAACCGGCAGCAAGCGCTTTCATCGATAAGTGCGGCTGCGCAATTTTCCCCCTCACAATATGGCGCACGAGACCGATGCTGCCTTTGAGCCAATTAAAGCGCGGATTGAAAATTACATATATGAGACCGGCAATAGGGGCGAACGCGATACTACACTTATAACGATACAGACGTTGTTGCGAAGCGGTCTTTGCCGCGTATTCGTCTACCGACAACGTGGTGTAAAGGCCACGGTACTTTTCCCAATTCCCGTTAGTCGCGTGGTGATAGCTATGATGCCGCGACCATACGTACTGCGGCATGCCAGAGACCACCCCCAGGAGGAAGCCGAACGCGCGGTTTAACCGCTGTGTGCGAAAGAGGCTGCCATGTCCGCATTCATGCATCAACGTAAACACGCGCAAAGAGAACAAGCTTATTAGAAACACCACTGCAACGGTGAGCCAGCGGGAAACGCTGACACTGGCGGCAGCCGCCCACCAAAGTACCGCCAGAGACGTCAACGCCCCCAGAACTTGCATCAGTCCTCTAACGTCATCGGCGCGCGTATACCCACGAATGATCTTCCGCTTTTGTTCCTTTACAAGGCAGACTGATGACACGATTGGGCTACACCCCAATTCCGCCGCAGAAGTCATGCTCACCAACGCCATCAAGAAAGCTCCCGGCTACCGAGCGATGGGATCCAGCGGGGGATATTAGTGCTGGCCTCGCTTGAAGTCAGGATAAGACTGTATGCCTTGGTAACACCAAAGTACATCGTGGGCTGCTTTCCTCGCTGAGGAAGCACCCACCGCGCCTGGGACGCGTTGGCTTTAAGAACGCCCCCTGGGTTTTTACTCATTGCCTGGTTAGTCTACACGCAGGAATTCTTGCGCCGCTATTACTGATTCCGAATTCAGGCAATGAGCAATTTGAGTCCACCTGCTTCGGGCAAATCACTGAAATCGGTGAGGGGGTATCGGCGCTGGCATAAAAAGCATATTATCGATAGCCTAACGCTTGGATGTTCCCTTCATCCGACCCGGGAATGAGCCCGGGTTTTCTGTTAGGAGCTACCCGGCAAAACATTCGGAGGGCAACGAATTGCCCAGCAAATTATACGTAGGCAATCTGGCCTACTCGGTTTCTAATGATGATCTGCAAGACCTCTTCTCACAGGCAGGTCAGGTCCAAAGCGCCACTGTGATCACGGATAAATTCTCCGGACAATCGAAGGGTTTCGGATTTGTCGAGATGACAACTCCGCAAGAAGTCGCCGATGCGATAAGACGCTTCGATGGTACCGAGCTCAAAGGCCGCAACATCAAGGTAAACGAAGCCAAGCCGCGCGAGTCGAATTTCGGAAACCGGGATCGGAGCGGTGGCGGCGCACCTCGCGGCCGCAGCCGATGGTGATTAGCAGCACGACTCCGATCGGACCACTTGATGTACGTACACCCGCGGATAAGTTGCTAACAATGCGCCTGCTGGGCCGTGACGCATCATCCCGGGGCTTCAGCCGGGCGTTATCTTCGGCGACAATGTTTCAGGCGAGAGTTCTTCCAACGTTCTGCCCCGAGTTTCGGGGATGTAACCCAGAACGAGCAGCGCACCAATAAACGGACCGACTGCGAACAGTGATGCGGCATTACCCAAGCTGCCGACCAACTCGGACAACAGCCCGGCGAAGATAGGCGCCAGCGTCCAGCCTAGCTGTCCAACCACCTGCATAGTGAGACTGAACCCCGTAGCACGCGCGCGAGTCGGGAAAAGCTCTGACGAAAGGGCCGATGTTGCGGTTCGCGCTCCCTGATACGCAAACATCGTCAGCATGAAGCCGAGCAGAATGTTGGTGCGACTGTTGCTCTGAAACAAACTTGCCATCGCCAGAGCGGTCATCACGCAGAATAGCGTAGCGGTAGCGCGCCGTCCGATCCGGTCCAGCAATTGGCCGCTCAACAAAGTCCCGACGGTCCCGAGCAGGTAAGCGCAGATTACCGCGGTGCCGACCTCGCTCGAACTCCAATGATGATCACGCTTCACGAACAGGCTGAAGAACGAAATCGTGGGACCCCCTGCCAGGCCGATGCAATTACACACCATTGAGACCAGCAGCATTCGCCCCATCCAGGGTCCGTTGGCTGAATCCAGACAACGCCGTAGTGGCTCAAAGATTGGACGCCGGCCTTCGCCGCGCAGCCGGCGTTCACGTTCGAGGGCGGCGAAACGCGCCGTCTCCTGCATACCCCGCCGCAACCATGCAATGAACAAAAGCGGCGTGATGCCCAGGAAATACATCCCGCGCCATCCCCAGCGTGAATCCGCGACCCGGCCGTAGAGCAATCCGGCGGCGGCCACGCCCAGAAATGCCACCATCAACAACAGCGAAATCGCGCGGGCTCGCCAGTTCTCTGGAAATTCCTCGCCAATCATAATAACCGCCACACCAAACTCTGCGGCGAGAAAAATCTGCGCAGCACTCTGAAAAATAGTGAACGTCCAAACCCCACTAGACAGCGCAGTGAGTAATGTAAAGCATCCGTAACAGAGCACGGTATTAGCCAGGATCCGCTTTCGTCCAAAACAGTCCGCCAGGCTCACCACGAAAAACGACAGGATTCCACCGAACCGAACCGTAGTCGCGATAGCACCAATTGCGGCATCACTTATGTGAAAGGTGCGAGCAATATCCGGAGTGCAAAGATGAAAGATGGTGATGTCGTAGCCTTCGAATATTGTTGCGGAGAGCAACATACCGAGCAGCGCACATAGGTAACGCCGGGAAGGCGGCGAGTCGGCTACACCGGGATTAATTGGATACGCTCTCGGCGCTGCATCCATACGGTGTCAGCCGGGAAACGCTGCCGCAGAAGAGTTCATGTAACGTATTTATCATACACTCGGGCGCCAACCAGCTATGCCGGCTCATTTGCACTCGGGGCGGCTCTAATGAGCTCACCCGGCCGATGATTCCTAACAGAAGTCCGGGCTCACCCTCTACAGCGAACATTGCCACCTGAGGATTCGAGACATCTCTGTACATTCCGAAAGATCGTGCCGCAGCTTTATCCCACGTTCGACCGCGGTCGTCATCGTTCTCAACTGAGATAATTAGCCTAGGACAGAATCGGACCGGCCTAATCAGCATTAAATGCAAGTGCGCCGACGGGTACGTTTCTTGAACACAAGGATATTACCCGAGGGACAGTTTGTGCGGCCAGCGCGCGCCCGCATTCGGCTCTCCGGGCGTCTCATCAACCATGGAGGCATTAGTGCATGAAGATTAGCAAAACAGCAATTGCAGCAGGTCTGACAATAGCCATCGGTGCTTTTGCGCCCTGTGCTTTTGCGCAGGCAGGTGGTGCCGGCGGTGGTGCGGCCGCTGGTGGTGTAGCCAGCGGTGCGCCGGCAACTTCAGCCGGGGGCGAAAATATGACCCGCCAATCACCATCAGCCGGTCAGCCAGGTACGCAGGCTCCCGCCAGCGCTGCACCGGTCGGCAGCGCTTCGAGCGATTACATGGCGAACGAGGGTGCCAGCGGGGCAAAGAACGGATCAATGAGCGGTCCCACTGAAACAAACTCGGAGACCCACGCGCGCGCGCTCGAAACCAAAGTCGAGCGTGACATTGTGGCAGCGCGGGCGAACGGCAAAAACGTAGCCAAGGCTCAGCATGACAAATGGCTCGGTAGCGTAGCCCTGTCGAAAGGCGACCGGCCTGCCGCTATGAAGCACTTTCAGCGGGCAGAAAGGGAATTGCGTGCGGAGGGCTACCGCATGAGCCGCAATAGCGAACAATACAACAGTTCGCGCACCAATCTGAATGCTAACGCGACGAGCCAAGACCCGAGCGCGACAAACATGCACGGAAATCGGGGTGCAAACGCTGCTTACTGAACGGTAAAATCTCTGGAGACACCAGCATCGTTGCTGGTTAGCACTTTCTGATCGATGAATGCTAAGGCTCGGGCCTGAAACAGGCCCGAGCTTGCCCGCAATATGGCGGGTCGACCGGCAGACCATTCGGCCCAAACGGCCGCTGGGTCAGCCTCACCGCCAGCCACCTGCACCCGCTCGCGTGAGTAAAAGCGAGATATAGACGATCACCAGGACAAGCGTTCCTACAGTTAAACCTACCCGCCGAAAGCGCTTCTGCAAGGGTGCGAGTTCAGGGCGGGGGCCGGCGGCCGAAAGCTGCCAAATCCGAGCGCCGAGGTTGGCATACTGATACGTCGCCAGCGCGATCACGACGGCTACCAGCAGCAGCTTAATCAGCAATAGCGATGAGAGTATTCCTGTAAACAACACGTTGAGGATTCCAGTAAAGACGAGCAGCGCGAGGGCCCCAAGCACGATTACGCCTAATCGCCGGGTTACCCGGCGGCTTACCTGCACCCGCGCTGGAGCTTCGAGTTCATCTACGAGAATCGGTGTCAGCGTGAACGTCACAAACAAAGAACCACCCAGCGCGACGATCACCGCCGTAACGTGCAGGAACAACACCAACATTCGCCAACTCAACATCAAACGGTCCCGGTTCAGGCTGGGGAGCAAGAATGGCCTTGCTGAACTTAATGCTTTGTGCGTTCAAGCACAGCCCTTTTAATTTCCTGTAATTTCCTGCGGGCTTGACAATGCGCCTCTGCTCGCCAGCTTCTTTCCCCGCAGGCCGCGCAGCAGCGATCCGACGGGCGGCCGCCTACTGGTAAAACTATAAGCGACCGCCGCGGATCAGTTTCGCTACTCCGCTACTCGACCGTAAGGCCCTCTAAATCGCCCTGTTGACGCCAGCGGGCGAGCATCTCGTAAAACCGCACCGCACCATCGGGATCCGATGCTTCGAGAAACCCCTGCCCACCCTGTTGACCCTCTCCGTTGTAGTATCCGGGGGTACAGACACTCTGGTAGTCGCTCATGAAAGTCTTACGAGTAACACGCTCCACCCAGTCGGCCTCGGCCTCCCGAGTAGGTTCCACGGACTTGGCTTCGCGAGCCTTCACCTCGGCCATTACGTGCGCAATATGGGTGGCCTGCCCTTCCAACATATAGGTGAAGTTCGGCGCAAGTCCGGTTTGGGTGAGACCCATGTGGAAGAGATTTGGAAAGCCGTGGCTGAGAAATCCGTAATGGGTCTTCATGCCGTTCGCCCAGTAATCGGACAACGACATACCGCCGCGGCCATACACCTCGGACTCAGCGCGCCGTGTGTAGGCCGTGCCAACTTCAAAGCCCGTTGCGAAAATCAGACAGTCAACTTCGTACTCGACGCCATTGACCACCACCCCCTTTTCGGTGATGCGCTCCACGCCCTTTCCTTTGGTGTCCACCAGCTTCACGTTGGGCCGGTTGAAAGTCGGCAGGTAATCGTCGTTGAAGGTGGGGCGCTTACACCATTGGCCGTACCACGGCTTGAGCGCCTCGGCGGTCGCGGGATCCTTCACGACTGTGTCAACGCGCGTGCGAATCTCATTCATTTTCTGGAAATCGGCGATTTCGGACATCAGCGCCATTTCCTGGTCCGATAGA
>JAMXLL010000339.1 GCA_024281015.1 Candidatus Binataceae bacterium | reverse complement strand
AGGGTGCTCCGCTGCCGGTCCAAATCGGCCGTGCGGTCTGCGTCACACCGCCGTTCGCGTTGCTGTTCAGCGTCGCTTCGGTCCAGCCGGAATGCGAGGCCATGGTATCGCCGGTCGCCAGCGTCGGGGTGGAATTGCCGACCATCAGCCCGATGTACCAGCAGCCCTGGCCGGTCGCTGCGATAGAAGCCAGCGAGCAAGATGCCCAGTTCTCGTACTGCTTGTACGCGGCGGTTTGCGCGTGAGTGGCGGCCAGCGACGACGAGAAGGTCAGCGCTACCGCGCCGGTATCATAGTTGATAGTAGATGACGAGCCAGAGAAGCCGGAGCCGGTGCAGGTGCCGTTCCCCTGGTCGGTGCAGGTGCCGATTGAAGCGACCGCTACCGAGAAAGTCCCGGGAACAATCATCGGGTTGGTGACAGTAAAGCTGGAGGTCGTCCCGGATCCCGGAGTATTGCCCTCAGATTCGCCAGACACGTTTACGCCGCCCTCGAAAATGCCGAGCAGGCGATTCGCTCCTACCGTCGTGGTGCAAGCGGAGCAGGCCGCCGCCCAGGCGTCTGTCGGTCCGAGGCCGAGCGATTGCCAAAAGGCGATCTTCTTGGGATTCGGCAGATACTCGTCATCACGAACCCGTCCCTGCGCATCGCGAATGACTACGTGATAGCGCGCCACCAGCCGCGGCGTGAGAATCGGCTGAGTAAAGCCCAGGACCTCCGGTCCCGGCAGCGAAGCCGATGCGCCGGCGCCCTTCGCATTGATTCCATTCAGCGCGGCCACTCCGACCGGCCAGCCGCTCGGGCCGCGTACCACGACCTGCGACTTCGGCATCGGAATGAAATAGAGCAGCGCTACAATCGCGCCGATCGCCCCGCCCGCGTACCACTTCCAGCGTTTCTTCACCTAAGACCCTCCCTTTTTTTCACTGATACGGCCGCGCTCGTTCCTCGCGGATTCTCGTCGTCAAACGACCTTTGTCTGTTGTCCCCAGTGGCACAGGCTTTCCAGCCTGTGTTTTTTGTCCCCAGTGGCACAGGCTTCCAGCCTGTGTCTTATTTCTGCCCTGCCGACCCGCCTTTTTTGACCTGCATGGCCATAATCAGTCTGATTACTTTTTTTTCGAGGAGACTGGCACCGGTTTCGACGATATGGAGAGCGTCACTGTGCCGCTCTGGGGCTTTTGCATATTAACTGGCAGTTCAAACAGTCCACACATCTGCGCGACCGGCGTTTCGTTCAGATAGCGGTCCATCATGCAATCAACCGTGGCTACCGCCACTCCCGTATAGCAGGTGTATTGGCCGCCCTGCGTTCCGAGGCCGTGGCACACCTCATCATTTCCGTGCGTGGCTGCCGCGCGAGGAATCTCGTTGACTGGTGCAGTAGTCGAAGCCGCTGGATGCGCCGATATCACTCCCGAAATCGGCTTGGTCTGCGCTCCCGCCTGCGCCGCCATCATCAGCAGCAACATCCCGATTAGTGGTTTCATCCGCATTTAGCTCTCCCCTTTAGGGCTCACAGGCTAAAAGCCTGTGCCACTCAGAAAAATCACCAGTCACAGAAGGAATATGTCGTTCCGGCGGTCGAAATCGCGGCCACGTCGCCGCCCGGGACCATCTTCAACCCCTGCATTGTCATCACCCAGCTCGCTCCGGGCCCCAGGTACAAATCCGAAGTGGCCGCAGCGTTACTCGAGCCGATGGCCACGTTCATCGGGTTGCTGGTGCCGGTGTTCTGGATCAGCATGTAATGCCGTCCTTCGATGCCGTTGATATCGTTCGCCGGCGCAATCTGCGTCGAAGACGAGGTCACAGTGCCCGTTTTGGTGCACACCGCTCCGGCGGGAGCCGCAAAGAGCAGAAGTGCAATTGCTATCGATCCGATGGTCTTAGCCATTAACTGTCTGTCCTCTGAATCGGGATTCCTCGCGCGGCAGCCACGCGCGGGAATGACAAACTGAGAGCGTCGCGTCTTTTTGTCATCCCGAACGAAGTGAGCAACTGCGAACGAAGTCGAGGGATCTCGGACAGCCGCCAAGCCTTCGCGAGGCGGCCGGTACCGGTTCTTTTCTGTGTCCGCGCAGCGATCCATTTCTCTACTGCTAGTACGCCCCAATGTTCGTGTTACCGGTTCCCAGGCTCGGATTGCCGATACCCTTGAGCGGACTCGTCGCCTGCAACTGAAAAGCCGGCGGTGTTGCCGTTCCGCAAGTGCTGGTCAACTCGCATTGATAGAGCGGATCGACATTGGTCACATCATGGGCGCCCTTGGTGCTGCCACTGTTAAAGATAAAGCCAGGGCTGCCCTGCGATCCGCCGATATCGTTGTAATCTTCGGTGTGCGTGCCCCAAGTGCCTGGGATATCCACGCTGTCTGTGCCGAAGCCGTCGAAAATATCGTTGCGGGCGTCGATACTGCTGTTGGTGCGGGTGCCATTGCCGCCGCCGCCATATAGCCCCCAGGAATTGGCAATCCCGGTAGGTCCGTAGACCGTGTTGTTGTAATACTTTGCGGCTATCGGGCACTCGCCTGTGGAGTTAGTGCAATTCCCGGAGCCGGACGATATGGCGCTCGGCACTATCTGCATCGCCACCCCATCGTCATACACGGTGTTCAGTTCCCAGAGTTCGTTGGCGCTGACCGCGATGACTGAGTTTTCGGTGTATAGCCCGACTGTCTGGGTGGTGCCGCATAGCGCGCGGGAATAACCGCACGTCGATACGTTGCCGACTATCTGGGCCACCGTCGCCGGACTGGTAAGCGTGCTGCCGACGCCTTTCACGTCGAGGCAGTTGTGAACGCAGCCCGGACCGGCCTGATTGCCCTGCACCAGCGGCGAACCCGTGTCGTAATGGACCTGCAGGCAGTTGTGGCCGCCGCAGGAGTTCACGATGTTATTCAGGATGTTAACGCTGTGCGGGTTGTGGGCATCGTCTTCGAAATTGATCTGGTTCTTATAGTTCCCGGCGATCCCGGTGTTCACCCAGGAGCAGCTTCCATCTGTCACAGTCTGCCCCGCCGTCTGCGGCCAGGTTATCGGCCCACCGCTCGAAGTGCAGGAAGCTACCGTTTCGTTGAAGACATAATTGCTGCCGTTGCCGGAAGTCGGCTCGATATAGGTCGCCGATGTGTACGCTGTCCCGCTCGCCCAATTGGGCCAGCCGTCGGTGCCGACACACGCGCCGTTCTGCGTCGCGCATCCCGGACCGGTATCATGCACGTAGTTATTGCTGATCGTGATTCCGGCGAACTGGCTGCTGCTCGAAGTCTCGAAGTTGATCCCGATTGACCAGGCGTGCTTGCACTCGAAATTGCTGATCGTCACATAGCTGACGTTGTTTCCCGGGTTGAGGGCGCTGAAGCAGGAATAGTTCACATTGTTGGCGTCGATAGTCGCCCGCCCGGTGCCGTAAGTGCTGATGAGAATCCGCTTTGCGGCAGTGCCGGTGACCTTATGCGCGGCAGTGTCGCCCATCAGAAATACGCCGTTGCTGCCGCCTCCGGTCCACGTATCGCCGCCCTTGAAGAGGACCTCGTCGCCGGGATTCAGCGTCGATAGAATGCTGTCCGCCTTGTTGGTGGTGGCCCACGGCGCGCTCGGACTCGTACCGGAATTGGAATCGTTGCCCGCCGGCGTATCGGTTGGCGAGGCGACGTAATAGCAAGTCTGCCCGACCGGACAGGTGGCTATTCCAGTGAGATTCGCCTTTTCCAGGTTGATGATGTAATCGGTCTGCGAGGGGATCCAGATCACCTGGACCTCGTCGATGCAGCCGTTGACATTACAGGCTGTGGGCGTATCACCGAGCAGAGTCGCGCCGTTCGCCGCCGCAAAAGTATAGGTATAGACCGAACCGCTCTTAGGCTGAATCAGGAAGAACGTTTGCGTCTGATTGTTCATCCCGGTGCAGGCGAGCGTGATCGTGGCATTGGCCGCCAACACGAAATTGTGAACGTTTTGCTGGCAGTTTATCGTGCCGCCCGTGTACGCGTTGTTATTGTCCGGTGCATCGAGGTAGGCACTGGCCGTAAATGCGCCCTGGTTCTGCACCGAGGGGCTGTCGAAGCTGATCCCCGTCGCCCCGCTGCCGCCGAAATGAATCTGGTCGTCGAGGCCGACGCTCGCCACCGGAACGTCAGCGGTATTCTCGGCATTGCGCGCGGCTGAGATGATGTGGTTATTGACGTCGTTAAGCAGGGCGCTGCTGGCCGGATTATTTCCGCTGCTGGTAAAAACCGGGGCCTTGACTGAACTCGGAGTTATCGGCTGGCCTGCAATCGGCGCCTGATAATCGGTGCCCGCAACAGCACTCGCAAAACCGCCCGAGCCGTTCCCCTTCAGCAGCGAGAAGTTACTCGGAGGAGCGGGAGCGAAATCGACTCCCGCTGATGCTGGCCCACAGCCACCTGAACCGTTCCCCTTGAGAAGCGCCGTGCCGCTGGTAAGACAGCCGGACCCGTTGATAACTCCCGGGCCTCTCACTCCCGGCTCAATGCCGAGCGACCCCGATTGAGCATGGGCAATTGAGGCGGCAAGACACAGGCTAAACCCTATGGCCACTCCTTTCACCCACCTGGCCGCGCTCCTTCGTCGCGGGGCCTCACCGACAAGCGAACGTTCTCCCCTGTCATCCCGAGCGCCGCAGCGAATGCAAGGCGACGAGGGATCTCGGACAGCTTCGCGCAAGCGAAGCCGGTACCGGTTCTTTTCTGTGTCCGCGAAGCGCTTCATCATTTCTGCACGTACGTCACAATTCCGACCGCCGTCGGAGTGGTGCCGCCGAGGTTCAGGCACAATTCGTTGCCCGCCGGCGCCGTCATGTGATCGAGCGGTCCCGCCAGGGTCTTGGCTGCTGTCATCACCCCGCTCAAATGCGTAGCGCCGGTATCGCAGTCCGTCGAAGTCTTGGTTCCGTAATCGAACTGCGTCGTCGGAGAGGTTCCCGTCGTATCGAACGCGAAGCCGCAGACCTGAATCTGCTGATTGGCGACCGCGCCGACCAGCTTGCATTCGCCGGTGCCGCTGCAATTGATGACCGCCGAGGACTTGGCGACGTTCGGCCCCTGGCAGAAATCCGGACCGCTAAGCTGCGCATGCGCCCCCGATCGCAGAAGAAGCACAATCGCCAGCGCAACGAGAACCTTAGGCGTTTTTCTGTTCATTGAAGCTGCCTGACCTCAATTTCCGTCGTATAGCCGCCACTGCGCTCCAATCGGTGATGACTCGCGTCGATGTGATACTGGCCGTCGAAATCACCAAACCCCGAGATATCGATATTCACGCCGGCCACCAGCAGCACCGTCCCCTCGGTTTCGATTCTCCCGGTGATTTCCAGCATGTTCGCGTCATGCAGCGCGCTGTCCGCCTTGAGCTGCGCCTGCTGCGGATTCTCGCAGCGCGCGACGATATGGAGGTCGTCGCCGGTCGGAATTTCCTGGGGAATCGCCAGAATATCGCTGTCCGCGACGCCGGCATCGGCCGCATCGCTTTGCGCCGCGATCAACTGCTTCTGCCAGGGGTTCTGATAGGCGACGGTCGAACTCTTGTAGATAGCCTGGGTCTTGGTCCGGAACTCAAAACGCTTAATCGCCATCCGCCGCAGCGTGGTCACCGAGGCCTGCTGCTCGAGCTGCGCGCGCGAGTAGAAGACCAGCTGCGTGCCGCGCACGGTGAAATCGTAATCGTGAGCCAGCGCCAGGCGCCGCAGAAATTGCAGGTCGGTCTCGCGATGCTGCGTCAACCGCTGCCATCCCACGTTCACGTCATTCGGCGCGCCGGTCACCGTCAGGCCGTTCCGGTCTGCGACGGTCTGCGCGACCTGGAGCAAAGTTAAATTGCCGGTCGGATTACCCTGTACGTTATTGGACTCATAGGCAAAATCGCGTGGCGTGCGCAGCGACAACGTAATGCCGGCGGCGATGCACTTCAGGTAGAACGTGTCAGGAGGCCCCTTTAGCTCCAGCTCATCCACCTGAAAGTCACCGCAATCCATCAGCTCTTCGCCTTCATAGCCAATCTGCAAATTGACCAGGTCGCCGCGCACCGGAAACCATGGCCCCTGCCATCGCCGCTCCCGGTCTTCGAGCGTTACCTCCACTTCGTCAGTCTCTGCCCCCAGCCGCCGCCAGCGATGGTGCGTATGCGCGCCGCTGGTGTCGCTGTAGCTGATCTCGACCACCATCCCGGTAAGGTCGGCGGTGATATTCGCCCCCGAATACTTCAGGGCAAATATCGGATGCCGAATCGGAATCGCTAATGCGCTAAGGGCTGCGGCTGCCATCTAAAGCCACACAGGCTGAAAGCCTGTGCCACTCCTTTCACCGACTCGCCCACGCTCCTACGTCGCGGGTCCTCTACCGACAAGCGCACCCCCTTTTTGTCATCCCGAGCGCCGCAGCGGAGGCAAGGCGACGAGGGATCTCGGACAGCCGCCGAACCTGCGTGAGGCGGCCGGTACCGGTTCTTTTCGGTGTCCTCGCAGCGCTCCACTTCCTCGAATCGCTCCGCTTGCGCTTCGCTGTGCGCACGTCGCAGACTCCTTTGCTCGCTTCGCGGGGAGACGCGCTCCGCTAGTGCTATTTTCTCTTCCAAGGAGGCAAATTCGCCCGCTTCTGTACCGTCGAATCGACCACCAGGATCGGCACGCCGATAGTCAGTCCGGCCTCGAACACCGGCTCAATCGGTATCTGCGGATTGGTCTGGATAATCGGCCCGAATAAAGTCGCATCGCCGTAGTACTTCCAGGCCAGGGAATCCCAGCGCTCCCCCGCAGTCGTCAAATGCTGTATAAACTGCTGCATTTTTCACCGACATGGCCGCAGCGCTTCGCGCTGATTTTCGACTCGACAAACAAACGGCTCTTTTCAGTCATCCCCTCAGTGGCACAGGCTTTCTAGCCTGTGTTCTTACTTCTTAATCAGGCGTTCCAGCCTGCGGCTTTTCGTCTCTTTTAAATCGCTCCGCTCACGCTTCGCTGTGCGCACGTTTTTCTGAACGCTCGTCGCAGACTCCTTCGCTCGGTTCGCTACGCTCACCTGATGGCAGACTCCTTTGCTCGCTACGCGCGCGGAGGCGCTCCGCTAGTGCTCCGCTCCGTCACTGTGGGGCCCGCATAAGGCACCACGCGGTCTATCGCTGCCAGCTCGGCTACCCGCTCCAGCGTTTCGATAATTCGCTGTCTCGCCTCAATTGCGATTCCCGACTTAAACACTCGCTTGCGCTCGAGCTGCTTGAGGCGGCGATAATCGCCGTACCAGGCCAAAAGTACTTCCAGCGTCACAGGGCTTTGAGATCGTCCTGTAGCTGCTGCATGTTGAAACCGTCCGGATCGGTATTCACCGAGTTCTGCACCCACGGGAACAGCAGGCAGGCATGCACTTCATCGCAGTGTGCCTGGAACCATCCCCACGTCGCGTTCTGCGCCTTGCCCCAGGTGATGACGGTAATGCCGGTATCGTCGTAACTCGGTACCCAGAGAGCGTGGCCGCCTAACGGGCTGGAAACATCGAGACTTTCCCAAGCCCTGTTCGCCTGAAAGTCGTCCATGTCCTGCTGGGTGATCATCACGCCGATGTAGCAGCCACCGAACAGGTAAATCGCCTGCTTCACCTGGTCGAGATTGGTCTGATCGACATCGGCAAAGGCATCGATCTTCACCCCGGCCAGCCCCCGGTCACACATGAACTGCATCGCCGCCGTTTCAGTCCACCCCTGGTCGCTGTTCGGGTCTCCAGGGTCGTACCCGGACGCGCGATACATATTCACGATCTCGTCGTCACTGGGAGTTATCAGGCCGTCGCCGTTCGTGCTGATTACCTGCACCGCATGGCCCATCGCTGCGCAGGTGCAATCGCCGAGGGAATCATTCTTCATTACGCCCCAATCGGCGCTCATCGCGAGCGTCCAGTCCACCATCGGCGGCGCAGGTGGAAGCGCCGGCCCCAGATAACGATGCAGTTTGAGCTTGGCTTGAGTTGGATGCTTGCGGCCGAATTTATAGTTCAATTGTTTACCTCTTGCGTGGATCTTCGGATTGGTAGCCTTCGAGCACCGTATCGACGGTCAGGACCTTCACTCGCTTTACTTCCTGGAAAAATGCCGGCGCATAACCGCCGTACTGGACGCCGAAATAACGGGAGCGGTAAACGATGAGGTCCGCGTCCGGCATTCCGCCGACGTCTATCGGCAGGTCAACAATCGCCACTATGGAGCCGTCTAAAGCGAGCAGGTCATATTTCATATGGGTTTTTTGTCTTTATGCTCAGTGTTCTGAATGCCCTGTCCCAGAGCGGTAACGTCACGGCGAAATTGCCGGCTGGACAAACGTGATGGCGGCGATGGTGCTCGACGGAAAAAAAGTGTCCTCGCGATGTGACACTTTCTCCACTTCCTAAAAAATGCAAAGACCAGTGGAGCCATTCGTAGTGGAGGTATCCCGCCAGCATCCCGAGCGCGAACAGACAAAGGGACCAGGACGCCAGTGCACACAGGGCTACGTCAAAAAGCCCCAGAATCGTCCAAATCGGCTCGAAGCGATAATCGAGCGGGTCGCGATGGTGCTCCAGGTGGCGCAGACGCAGCGGCGTGCGCCAGGTGTGGCCGACGAAGCGATGGAGCCCGTACTCCAGGAGCGTCCAGAAGATGAATCCGACTCCCAGCCACAGAGCTATCGACGTCACTTCACGCATGGGGCCAGCTCCTTGCGCCTTAGTTCCGTTTCAATCAGATGCTCCAGCTCATAGGGTGAAGTTGAAGTATGCGGATACAGAATCCGGAATTGCCGGATGAATTTGAGCGCGTACAGTAGTGGCCATTCGGCCAACACCCGCGCTACCGCATCGGAAGCGTTCTGATCTCTGGTGGCGAGTATCGCCTTGAACTCTTTGCTGATGCTCTCGTCAGGCACGCTTAATCGCTTCCAGAAAGTGTCATTGCGATGTGACACTTTTTACTTAGTTGTTCAGACACGGGATTCCTCGCGCGGCAGCCACGCGCGGGAATGACAAAAAGGAGAGCGCCGCCCTTTCTGTCATCCCGAGCGCCGCAGCGAAGGCAAGGCGCAGAGGGATCTCGGACAGCCGCCGAGCCCTCGCGAGGCGGCCGGTACCGGTTCTTTTTGCCGGCATTAGTCACAGCACGTCTCTACATACCCGCAGCGCAGACAAATCAGCTTGCCGCCCGAGCTCGGCCAGCGCGTCGCCCGGCACCATGGACATTCCCGCCCAGGACCGCAGGCAGAATGCTTCGGTGGAGTCTGCACCGTGTATCGCGGCAATTGCTCTAACAAATCGCTCATCCCTGTCTTACGATCACTGACACCGGCACGTTGTCCGGGCTGGTTCCTGGGGTAATTCCTTCCGGGGCAAAGCCCACCAGCGCGCTGACTCCCGGTTGAGAGTACGGGGTCCGCTGATAGGTGACTCCCGCCGGCACGCCGATAGTGCTGATCGACGAAATCTGCTGCGACGGCAGCGGATTATTCGCGCTGACCGGCTGATTCGGGTCATAAACCTGGGGTTTACTAGGCACCTAGCACCCGGGTGATAATTCCCAGCGGCCGCACAATCGCCTGCGCCGGAGAGGTCGGGTCGAAAGCGTTGCCCAACACCCATTCCTTCAGCTCCGCGCGCGCCACGAGCGACACCAGCGAGCCGTCATCGGCGCATTGCTGCCACTGTTCTTCGACTGATTCGATTACAAAAAATCCGCGAAATACTCCGTTGCCGAACACCAGCGGCAGCGGCAGATGCGTCTCTGCCGCGCTGCGCAGCAAAATCATCTGGCTAGCAGGATTCGTAAATGCCACGTGGAAATGCATCCCCAGGCAAATCGTCTGCAGCTCGTTGGCGATCCATTGCAGACGCGGCGAATCCTCGACTACCTGGTGCTCCGCGTAACGGTACGCAGTCGTCGCCCGGAACTCCTCCGGGGACGTCAACGGCTCGAACAGAATGTCACCTAGTAGTGCGAACATTTATTTCGTTGTGCCTCCAGCTCTTGCTGTTGCAGGAGCGATAGCACGCACTAGCAGCCTCGCGCGGATAAAATCGGGATCGAGACACAGTGCAGCGCAGACAGCAGCAAAACTGAGCGGCGCCTTGGGATCGTCCTCGAAAATCCAGCGGTTGGCTTCGCGATGGAGACGCATCTGCTTAACGGTGGTCCACCGCTGGCAGGCTTGTATGTGGTTTTCCCCCTGGCATCCGCCCAGCGCCGGAACTCCGAGCCAGCAGTAAAGAGCATCTTCGAGGATGGCTAACATCAAGCGCTGTTCCGGCCGCCTTTCGGACGACCGATGGACCAAGTCGTTGAACTGCTCCGGCAGGAGCACGATCTCCAGTTGATCCTCCATGCTCAAACGAACCCTCACTTTTCGGCTTAAGCGAAATTAAGGCGGGCTCGCCGCCTCATCTGCTCATCGATGACTCGCATCAGTTCGCGGCCGTGGTCGCGCGCCGCCTTGACCCAATCCTGCGCAGCAACGCTGGCGCTGTTAATCGTAATGTTGGGTGAATAGTGAATGACTAGCGTACCGCGGACGCCTGCGGATTCCGGAGCTGCCGTCGCCACGAGTCTGGCCGCCGCGCTGACAACCCCCGCCGGCTGCGTCCGGCGAGCCAGCTCCCGGCCGAGATTGAAATGCAGCATTACCTCGCGCAGCAGACCGTAAGCGGGCGACGAATGGAAATGGAAGACGCCGCCCATCTTTGAGGCTAGCGTTTGGGCCGCTTTCACCGGCCATTCAACCGCCGAGAGTATCCCCTTGCCGAGCGCCTTCATCATCCGTTCCCCACCGTTCTCCATCCAGGGCACGGCGCTGGCAAAAGTCCGTCTGATTTTGCCCCAGAGCTTTTCGAAGAAAGCTGCAACACTATTCCAGGCGCGGTAGATCGAGTAAGCGGCCCGGCGCAGGACTGCCGCTACAACCATGATTCCGCCGATAGTTAAAACCGTGCGAGAAAGCGAGGCAGTAAGCAGCCACTGTGCCGCCGTCCACAAATTGGTGGCGTTGACGATTCCTGTAACCGCCTCCGTCGCATACGTGAACGGCAAGGCCAGCGATTCGAAAGCCGGGAGACCCACCCCGTACTTTATCGCTTGCACGCCGCGATAAGCAGCGGAGCCAATTCCTGTGAGTGCGGTAGCCGCTAGGCCTGCGAGCTTGGAATGGTGCTCGATTTGCGTTGACAGCCCTGCCACCGCGCCGGTGAGGACTTTGATCGTCGTCGCCTCGATGCCCAGGGCCGAACCACTGAGCGCATCGGCGACATTGGCCCAATCCTGATGGCGCCGTTGCGTGGCGTCGGCCATATTCGCCCTAGCGGTCGCGTATGTATTGCTGAGCGCGCCGCTGTGAGTGGCCATTTGCTGCTGCTTCGTTGCTACTTCGTCGAGATGGCCGAGCTGCCTTAGCAGTTGCCCTCTGAGTCCCATAGCCGCCAGCGCGTCTAGGTTCTGCGTTGGCGTTCTCGTCAATTGAGGTCTGAGCTGGACAAGAGCAGCAACGAGTTCGTGCGAGGAATTCAGAGCAATCTTGCCCTTGCCGTTGGCATCCTCCAGTCCTTGAATCAGGGAGCTGAAGATCATCGCACCGCATCCACCGCTAAGGAGGTGTTGGGCTTCGCCATTGAGTGCTAGGAGTTCGGAGAAGAAAGCATTGGCTGCTGGCGCTTCTGCCCCTACCGGTCTCGCCGTCATCGCCACCTGGTTCATCGCCTCGTGGGCGAAACCGAAGGCCTGGATGGTTGCGGTGAGCTTATCGCCGGTCGCCGCCGCATCGGTGTGCAGATTCGCCAATGCCAACCGTAAGAGTCGCGTTGCCGCACTGCTATCGACGCCAAAGCGTCGGAGTATCGAGACGATACCCTCGGCGTGCATCGCGCGCCCGGTGTCCTGGAAAATGCCGCGCAGCCGCGTAAAGCCTGCGACCCATTCTTCAGTGGTAAAGTCAAGATGGACCGCCGCGAACTCCATGGCCCGATGCTTGATCTCTTCGAGTTGATCACCCGCAAAACCCGTCGTCGCGGCCATCGTTGCCATACTTTTCTGCATATCGTGGACGGGCTCCTGCAGAGCCTCGCTCCATCCAAGCAGCTTGGATGCGCTCTCACTGATTAGTGCCGCTGTCAACGCCGTGCGTTCGCCGAAGCTAACCAGTCGCTCGCTAAGATCGCTAATATGCTTGCGAGTTTCCTGGGCATTCTTGCCGAAATTGAGCACGCGCTCGCCCATCGCAGAGAGCGTATTGCTTAGGCGATCAATCGCGGTGAAGAAGACAGCAGAATTCAGGTCTGACACGTCGGTCTGACTTCTCCTACTCTTCGCTGCATGGCCTCATTCTGGTCAGGCATCGCAAATGGAGGCTCGCTATCTTGTTTACCTTGCTGGCCGCGCTGTTTCTGGTCCTGCTCATCGCGTTATCGCCGAATGGAGAGTGGCCGTCGCCGCGCTCTACGTGATCAACCGACGATGGCATCCGCTCCGCGCGGGCCAGAATCGATGATCAGGAGGAGCGGCTCGATCGCCTCGGCTTGACCGCCGCCGTGAGTTCCGGCTCAAACGGGATCGCGCCTGGCGAATGCTGCGCCATCCGATTCACGGACGGGCGCCTATCGCCGAGTCCTTGCACGCCCTAAAAAATCAAGCCACCCATAAATGGAGCGACGGTCTGTCTAACTGTAGCGGCGGCTTAACCCCCTGCTCGGCTGACGCGCTGACGTTGCAAGCAGTTGACGGCCTCGGCCCAAGCCACAATTTCCCGCACTTCCATCGCCATCAGCTCGGCAAAGCCGAATCCCCATTCGACGAGGAGGGCGAAGGTGGTGCGGTCGATGATAAAAAATCGCCGCTAGCCTCCCGCGCCAGCAGCTCAATGTCGACCGCCCACAGCTCCATGATGTCTTCCATCACACAGGGCTCGCCGTTTAGTTGGGTTACCTGCGCGAGCATCGCGCAGGTAAATTTAAACTTGTTGTCGCCACTGGCGATGTCCTGGGCGCGGATTAAATCGCGGCCGCGAGCGCGGCGAATCGTCGCAACGGTGCCCTCGCTGAGAGTAACGGTCTTGGCCTGGTCCGGAGTACTAAGTCTCATTTACAGCATCCCTATATTCGCCCTGAACGTCGCCAGCTGGTCGACGCCGTTGATCACGTACATGTTCGCCAGCACGTCGTAGAGCAGGTACTGAACGCCCGCCAGGTAATACTCGCAATGATAAACGACTAAGGTCATCGGGAAATCGACCTGCTCATGTTGCTTAAAGTTAAGCGGCCCGCCGTCTTTGAATTGGGCGGTCATCAGACCAATGAACGGCGTCTCGGCCGTGCGGCCCTGTGAGGTGTAGGTTTCCTTCGAAGCGCGGAGCTGGAATTGAAGGGAGGAAAAGATGCTGACCGTGCTCAACACCTCGGGATAGACCGACGACCACTTGACCTTCGCTTCGAGCTTGTCGATGCCGGCCGGGAACTCTGCCGTGCCGAACATGCCCAGGCCTTTGTGATCGACCATCTTCGCCTTGGGGAATGCCAGCTCCACCTCATCGGCGCGGCCGAGCAATGACTGCCCGTTCACGTAGATATTCGCGTTAGTGATTCGCGAGGTGTCAATCAGGTTGGCCGCTAGCATTGTTTCTCCTTAAAATCTTTCTGCTTACGCTCCGCTGTGCGCATCTTCGACTCCGCTCAGGCAGGCTCCGCAGACTCCTTTGCTCGGTTCCGCTACGCTCCGCCTGGTGCTTTACTTCACAATCGCCGCGTCTTGACCTCTTTCTGTCATCCCCAGTCGTACAGGCTTCCAGCCTATGCTCTCCGACCCCGCGAGGCCGGCGGTACCGGTTCTTGCCCACTAAGTTTCTTAGCCTTGCGCGGCTGCGCTCTGCCCGGCCGCGCTCGTGGCTCCCGCAAGCTGCGACAGCATCGTCGTATCGATGAAAACGTTGAAGGTAAGCCGCTCCGCTGGTGGGGGCGGCATACAATCGATATCAAATACCAGCTGTCCGGCCGCAATCTGGGCCGGCGGATTTTCCGCCGGATTGAAACTCACGCTGCCCGCCAGCAACGCCCCACGTGAAATCAGAATGCGCACGAAGCTATTGGTATTCGCCAGAATCGCTGTGATCAGTCCGTTAGAAATTGGCTGATCCAAGAATTGCATCATCGAGAGCATGACGCTTTGCTCAATGACGTCCATCGTGCGCCGGATGGGGATAAAAACGTCGGGAGTGGTGTAGGTGGGGAAACCTGCGCTGCGATTTCCCCACACTCGAATACCAGTGCCGAAGGCCTGGAATGCGGTGACTATCCCCTGGCTGTTGAGCGTGTTGGTGTCTGAGGCCGAATCGAGGAAGCTCGCATAAATTGAAGTGTCGGGCCCCAGCGCGCCGGTAATCTGGGTATTCGATGGCGACCACCAGTAGCCTTGGTTAATGTCCTTGTTCGCTGTCGCTCCCGCGACATATGGTGAGAAAGGCGCCGCATGGGTGGTTTGAGCGAGACTCTGAATCGCCTTGCCGTTGCTGGGATCGATTGCAATCTGGGTCGGTACGATGCCTGAGTCAAGGAACAGCTCCTGCGGACCACAGAGAATCGCGCGCTTGTCGCTGGTGTTGAAGGAATTGCCGCTAGCGCTGCGATTACTGAGCAGGGTTGTCGGAATCGTTGCCGGCGGGCAATCGATCAGGTACATCGCCCGCATCGCGAGAGCCAGCGTGGCCATCCCGGTCGCCACGGTCGCGTCCTGCGAGCCCACCGTCTGTCCGATAGCCGTATAAGTGCCAAAGCTCGGGGCGATCAGCAGCTTGGGAAAGAAGCCCATCAGGCCGTAACTGAGCTTCCAGTTCTGCATTCCGTTGTAAACGCCGCTCGAGACGCTTCCCACTAGATCGCTGTCCGCCAGCTTCGAGGGATCCGCGTACCGGCAGGTCACTTTCACCGTCTGCGCGGAGGACAACAGGCCACCGCCCATCGCTGTAATAATTCCGTTCACCCGGTCAACCGTAAAGTCTGCACCCTCGACATAAGTCGTGGTGGCGTTGGAGTTCGTAACCGTGATGACCGAGAGGCCCATGTGGCCGATATTGATGACCTGAACGCCAGAGCTCGGAAAGGTAAAGTTCGCTGCCGTAATCTGCGTGTAGTGCTTGGTCTGATCGAAGACGTTGACGCAAATAACTTGGCCCGCGCCTTGAGCAAAGACCGTGTTCAGCGCGTAAGGGATGGTAAAGCCCTGAATCATGGGTCCCCAAGAGCCCATCTGCCCCGGTGCCGCTGAGTTCGGATTCGAACCGGAGACCAGGACCGGGGCCTGAAGGTTCGGGATCGGGCCGAGCGCACTTAGCGTCCAAGTTATAGAGCCGGTGGTCGTTCCGATGGTATCGCTAGTAGTGGCGTTGAGCGTTGTCGCCCAGCTTGGAGAAACAATTCCGGTTACGGCCGCCGCACCGATAGCCACCAAGGTCCAGACAACTTGATTGCCCCCAGGATTATCGGTGGTGGTAGCGCCAAGAGTCGTTGTCCAGGCTGGCGCTGAGCCTCCAGAAGTTCCCGAGCCGCTGATTGAGGTGACTCGCTGAGTATTTCCATTGGAGTCGAAAACCAAATTACCGACTGCATAAGCATGAGTCCCTGCCCATGAGGGCAGCGTGATCGCGGTAGCAGTCTGGATGTTCCCGTTCGAATCAATAACCTGTTGACCGGCTGACGCGCCGAACGCGATCAGCGTCCAGATGACCGTTCCATCGGTAGTGGTCGAATTAAGCGTTCTGCCCCAAAGCGGCACCGAGGCTCCGGTTGTGCCGGCGAGAGTGACCTTCTGCGTGTTCCCGTTTGCATCGACGATTAAGTTACCGAGGGTCTCTGCAGTCAAAGGAGTCCACTGCGGCTGAGCCTGAACTAGCCACGAAGGATCCCAACGCGGAACGGCGCTAGGAACAGCGAAGAGTGGTGCAGAGCCGACAAGACCGATGACCGCGGAATTAACTACATTGATCGGGACGGGACCTTGATTGAACTCGAAGACCTCGACACCATGGAGGAAGCTGACTGCCATGCTAGCTCACCACCCCTTTTATCCGGTCGTAGGCCTGGAGCCAGCGCGCCAGGTATTCAGGATCTCTTTTCCCTTGTGAAAAAACCGCTCCTTCGCCTAGCCGCCATCCCTGTACTACTAAGTCTCGTTGCTCCTGCGTTGCGAGTCGGAAGTTATAACCAGTCAAGTAGCTACCGCACGCTTTGATCTGCGCTTGCGTCCAAGTGTCGCCTACGCTCGCGACCGGCCGGTAATACCGAATGAAGGTCGCCGGGTGCATCTGTAGAAGTCCGAACGCTCGTCCGCCGTCAGCGCCGGTTGAATGCTCGTTCTCATTGCTCTCGATGATCGCGAAGGCGCGAACCTCGTGTGCATAGACTCCGGCGGCGGTGTAGTCGATCATGCTCGCTCCGGAAATCGCAGCTGTATCACCCGCGCCAGCTTGCGGGGCCGAAACCACTTCTGAATGCCAAACGTTATCACCACGCCGAGGGCTCCGAGCGCGAGGCCGCCAATCCACGTCAACGCGAGAAAAGCGCCCGAGGTCTCAAAAAGCATCTATATCTGCTCCTGCAGACTTGCTGCGTAAGCTTGGTAATCGAGCACCATCGGATCGTCAGCGGGCAGTGTCACTTGATCGCCAGCAACGATGCTTGGCCACTTGTGGTAAGCGTGACGGTAGCCACACTCATTTGCGGTCGTAACACTGCTCGCGCCTGGCTTCGATATTGTAATCGGCTCGACCGCTGTGCTGAGCCACATATCCAGTCCTAAAGATGGCAGTGTATAGACGGCGCGATGCAGCGAATAAAGCACCGTCACCAGTGGTGTTGAAATTGTGCCTTCTGCCACCGCTATCTCCTTTACTTCGTCGAGCTGGTCAGGCACGTTTGCGCTCCTTCGCCTTGCTGGCATCCTTTAGCTCCCTCTCAAGCACAGCGATTCTGCTGTTGGCCGCTTCGAGCGCCAGCTGATAGCCAGCCGCCGTGGCGCAAGCCTCAGCGAGGCGCAGCTCCAGATTGTTCACCGCTTTTTCGTACTGCGTCTCGATCATCATAGGCCCGCCACCTTCATGATTAGCGGCGCTCCGTTTTGATGAAGCGGTGGCTGCGCGGCGTGATTGATTGCGATTGAGGCGAAGGGAATCTCAGCCTTGAGCATCGCCAACATCGCCAGCGGGGCGACTGCGATCGCGTAGCCGGGCTTTGCCAGGAACTCCTTGCGAGTCAAAAACTTGCCAAGCCTGGCGGCTTGCGCGCGCACATGCTCGTATTGACTAATCAGCCAGGCTGTCTCTGCAATACTATCCGTCAACAACACTCCAAATCGCTCCGCTTCGCTTCACTGTGCGCACGTTCTTTCTGAACGCTCGTCGCAGACTCCTTCGCTCGGTTCGCTACGCTCACCTGATGGCAGACTCCTTAGCTCGGCTTCGCTGCGCTGCGCCTAGTGTTCTGTTTTAGTGGCACAGGCTTCCAGTCTGTGGTCTTATTTCGGCTAGTTTTAATTGTTCGGTGCAAATGGCACTGTGCCGCCGCTCGCCAGCGCCGTCACCACATCCGAATACGCATAGCTCACTGCCACCGTCGCTCCTGGAGCAATGCCGCCGGTGGCAATCCGGGTGATAATTCCATTCACAGTATCGAGCGAGTAATCCGTCCCCTGGGCATAAGTCGTCGCCAGATTTGCACTCTTGACGATTACGGCCGAGAGATTCCCCGGCAGGTCGATAGTGTCGACGGGATTGAACGGAGAACCGAAGTTCAGCAGAGCTATCTGCACCTGCAGCGCCGTCTGGCCGCCCGCTTCCATCGCCGTGCCTTCGGTAAACAGCGGCCAACTCGGCGGGCTGTAATTCTCGACCACCACGGTGCGCGTGCTGAGCCAAATCGAATAGACCCAGACTCCGCCTTGGCGATCACGATCGATGAAGCGCTCGCGCACGGCCTTCATCGGCGTGCACCCGGTGTTCGGCTGAAAACCCAGCAGCGCCATCCGCACGGCTTCAATTAGCTGGTAAGCACCCGGCGAATTACCGGAAGGAGGGCCGCCGAGAGCCCACCCCAAATCACGGATGCGCAGCGCCACTTCGAACTCAAGCGTTCGTTCCTGGACGACGTGGCCGATGTCGCGAATCTCGCCGTAATCGCTGCCGGCAAAGATAATCAGGCAGGAGCCGATGCGATGGCGCATCTCGTAGGCTTCGGGCTTGTCCGGAAAGTGATTCACCTCGACCATCTGATTGCCCAGCGCATAGGAGAGAAAGCCCCGGAGCTGTGCTACAATCGCAGCCTCGATTGTCGTGATATCGATCGGCGTGGACGGGGCGAAGTTTTGCCCCTGCCACGGCGTATCGAGAACTATCGGCGCTCCACTCATTGTTCGTCTTTAGTGGCACAGGCTTTAGCCTGTGGTGTCTTTTCTTAGTCGCTTCGCTTACGCTCCGCTGTGCGCACCAGATTGTGAACGTTCGTCGCAGACTCCTTCACTCGGTTCGCTGCGCTCACCTGATGGCAGACTCCTTTGCTCGCTACGCGCGCGGACGCGCTCCGCTAGTGTCACGGCTTCATCCGCTCTGCGGACTCGACCTTCCAATTCTTCCAGGCATCGTTGATGTGCTTCCCGCAGACTGGTGTTTCTCGCAGCCAGCCATGAGTACCTGTGCCTTTGACGCTGTATAGGTCCTGCTGGCTGCCACACGGGATGGTCCCACCGCGTGCTTCCGGAGCGGGATTCTTCACTGAGTATCCGCAGCTCGGCCGCTTTTCGACGTTCTCCGTAGCGACCGCCGCGGGAATTTCTTGTTGCATCAACTCGAGAATTATCGCACCCGACAAAATTGGGTCTCCGTGCTGCATCTCAGATTTCAAGTCGCTCCGCTTACGCTCCGCTGTACGCACGTCGCAGACTCCTTTGCTCGGCTCCGCTGCGCTCCGCCTAGTGTCAAAATCCTATTAGCGACCCGCGCGAGAAAATCCGCGCCGGCAGTATCGTCGTGCCGCCGCCGGCGTCCACCTGCACCACCCCCGGATTGGCCGGGTCGGCAGGTTCCTGGCCGTCCGCAGCAAGCCCCAGCGTTACGTTTCGATCACGCACCGCTTCGAGAAATTTGATGTTTTTCTCGTAGATGTTCTTGATCCAGGCTCCGTCATGAATCGGCCGCAAATTATGGAGATGGTACATCGCCAGCTCGCAACAGAGCCGCACGAGAATGCTTGGTGGGTCGGAGAGCGGCAGGTCAAAGCGCGATTCGAGATAGGCATCGATCTCGTTCGATGCATCGTTCAGAAAAGTCTGCAGTGCGTTTTGATCGACGTCCTGCGCGTTCGGGTCCTCGTTAACGAGCTGGACCAGGTCACGGGTCGCGTAGCGGGCGATCATATCCGAAGGTGCGGCGTAGGTCATTTATTTCACCGTCAAATCCGCTTGTCATCGACCATTCCGCGCCAACGGCGCGGCCGAGTCGGTGACAAATTAAGCCAGCCACTCGCTGACTATCAGCGTCGCGTCGTTCAGATAGATATTGGCTGCCGGAATCGCTGCCGGAGTAGTTCCGCCCGCTGCGTAATAGGCTCCGCCACCTGCGCCGAAGGTCCCGTGCAGGAGCTGTCGTGCGACTTCTTCGAGGCTGGGGGGAACCACGAGAAAGCGTGTCGTCGGAGGACCGTTCCACGCTCCGAAGGGCACGCCAGCATCACTCTTGATACTGCGCAAGGCGGCTACTGCCGAGGCGTAGTTGGCGGGGTTGGAAAGGTCTGTGTTGGAAGCGTAGGTCAGCTGCCAAAGCCCGACGCCGGCATTGCAGCGCACATCGACGCCATAGCGGAACAACCGCTGCGAGAATACCGCTTCATCGGTCGCAGTGTTCATGCGGGTGACTGCGTACTCGCGCCGCTTCTGGAAGATGAAGGGCTTGATCGGCCGTGCCGCATCGACCAGAAACCAATAAGAGCCGCTACCGCTGGTGTTAATGTTCGAAAAGGTGGTCGCGTTGGCCGCCGAGCTTTCACCCTGCGGACCGCCCATCGGATGCGAAGCGTAGTAAAGATTATTGCCGTCGTAGCAAGTCGGCACCGGAATCGTAATCTTGCCGATAGTCACCGGCGAGCCGTTCACCGCCGCCTTCATCATGCCGAAGATAAGCTGGTCCGGATGAGTTTTAGCATCCCAGCCGAGCTGCTCGATGACCGGCGTGTACACGCCGTACTGGTCGTCCTCGATGCGTTCGCGCTCGATGCCAACCGTATCTTCGAATGTCTTATTCACGATGGTGTAGGCGTGGGCTTCGAGCGCCTGCAGCACGCGGTCGCCAACCCATTCACGAAAGCCGGTGGTGCGGCCGAGCCAGGGATAGATTGTCTGGCCGGTCGAGGACGGCACGATGCTGCAAAGCTTGTCGTAGTAGGAGGGCGCCGCCTCAAAACCTTTCTGGAAAATTGTGTCGAACCCGGTAAAAAGGGTAGTCAGATTATTTGCGGAAATTTCCATCTTTTCTTAATCGCTCCGCTGACGCTTCGCTTGGCACATCATGTTCAACTGCGCTCAGGACAGGTTCGCAGACTCGTTCGCCTCGTGTTTGCCACCTACGATTTGCTCGACAAATGCGCTATCGTCTCGTCCTTTGTCTTGCTGCCCAGGCTCGAACCGATCCAAAACTGCACTGCGACAGCGAACCCTCCAGTGTTCAGCACGCCGAGGATCGTACCGACAAGATTCGGATCCGCAGTCGGATGCAGAAAAGTCACGAGCCCGTCGTAAACTGCGGCTAGAATGATTACGGCTATTGAGATTATGAAGCGCGGGTCGTTCATTCCGTTAGTCGCTTCGCTTGCGCTCCGCTGTGCGCACCAGATTGTGAACGTTCGTCGCAGACTCCTTCACTCGGTTCGCTGCGCTCACCTGATGGCAGACTCCTTTGCTCGGCTTCACTTCGTTCCGCCTAGTGTTTCTTCTTAATCGCTTCGCTTACGCTCCGCTGTGCATTCACAGGCTGGAAGCCTGTGCCACACCTCAGTGACTACAGTGTTGGGCTGTCTCGCCAGAAGTTGACGTAGGCGATGCCGCCGTCCATCGCGACGATCTCACCTGCTACAACCTTGGCCGCGGCGCGGCGGTAAGTGACGTACACAGTGCCGCCAGCCGAAATCGCACCGCCTGACAGGGCGATAAACAAGCCTGCCTGGTAGTCAACTGCGAAGTCGGTCCCTTCCAGGTAATGGGTGCCGCCGGCGCCGGTCGCGCTGTAAGCGTCGAAGGTCCCAGGCACGATGTCAGGCTGGAGCACGTTAATCAGAATGCCCGAGCCGGGGACTGTGATGCTCGTGGTATTGGCCACCAACGTGCCCATTCCCACCGTATGGTCGTCGATAGCGAAACACATCTCGCCGACATTAGCCGCGGTCACGGTGCTGTCGACGTCCATGCCGAAGCATCCGGCCACCACTCCCACCGAGATCGCGCCAGCCGTACCGAGGGTCGCGGTCGCTCCCGGATAGAGAGTCCCGTTGCCGGTCTGGTTGAGCGCGTCGATACCCGGCGGCAGAATCCCGCCGGCATAAATGTATTCGCAGATGCCGAGCACATTGAGCTTGCTTAGGGTCGCGCCGGCGGCACGCGATTGCGCCGGTACGGCGCGGCCGTTGTTATTGATGGCCACCATCGAGCCGACGTAAAGCGACGTGGAGGCTTCGACCGGAATCAGGCCGTAGTGATAGCGCGTGGCTACCCCCGACCATTCGGGGGTATTACGAGAGGCAGAAAGTGCCGCCATTCTTTTTCACCGTCCCAGCATGTGGCGCCGCTCCGTTGTCGCGGCTCTGCGTTGCTTTGTTATGCATCTTTTAAGTGGCACAGGCTTTCAGCCTGTGTCTTATTTTTCGACTGGGGCACCCGAGTTGCTGTCGTCAAGTATCAGGCGCGGGCGGGGGAACTGCAGATTCCATTTCTGCTGCACCGCTGCGCATTTCTCTAATTGCTCTTTCGATTCGAGTCCCAGATTGGTGAATATCTCGATCTGCTTCTCGCTGAAGATTGACGCGCCCTGGGGAGCATCGCCGATACGGCCGGTAAAGGTGCCGTCGCTGCCTTGCTGCAGAATCTTAGGCTGAGCGCCGATGAATTTCTGGAAGCCTTCGGCATCGGCGGTGCAATACTCAATCGCCCATTCGCGCTGAGCTGGAATCAACCGGCCGGCCCGAATCGCGCTATCGACAGTGTTAGTAGCGGCGAGTTTGGCCCGATTCAGCTCCATCTCGTTGATCTTCTTCTGGGCTGCGACGAAGTCCGGATGGGTCGCTATCTGCTTGTTAACCAGCTCTGCGATTTCCTTGGCAGTCATCTTTTGGGCACCTGTTTTTAATTGCTCCGCTTCGCTCCGCTGTGCGCACGTCGCAGACTCCTTTGCTCGCTGCGCGCGCAGACGCGCTTCGCTAGTCTCGGCCATGTGTCGCTTGGAGCACTCGGCTTTTTCCTCTTCGCTCGAACAGCGGTCCAGTTCCTCTTCGTGGCGCTTGGCCATCGCCTGGGCATCTTCCATGTGATGCTCTTTTTCTTTCTCGCGGGCCCAATCTTTTAGAGCTCCGGCCTGCTCTGGAGCGCCACCTTCGCCCTCGTCGTCGCCATCGTCGCCGACATAATCGTCGCCCATCAGCATTTTTGCGGCGGCGTGGAGCTGCGAATGTGTTGCACTCGGGCTGATGGCTTCTAGACCGGAGAGAATTTCGGAAAGTTGCTTTCTCGGCATCACTGGAATCCTGGCCGCCGCAATAGCGGGCAATTCTGTAAGAGCTGGATTATTAGTCAGTGCTGCGCGCAAGATGCGTCGGACAGCGCCGTTCTTATCGTGTTCAAACACCGGCGACACGTAACGCCATTTCTTGCTTTTAACCGCTTCGGCCGCATCGGCGGTCCATTCGATGCGCGCGAAAATGGCGCCGCGTTCAACCTTCAGCTCCTTGATCCAGCCGGCGGCCGGCGCCGGACGTCCTCGGGGTGCAGCGAGGTCGGTGCTATGGTCGTAATCGAGGACCAGGCCGGCTTGTGGCATACGAGCGACGCTCGCCGTAACGATTTGATCGGGATCGGAATTTTCGAAGGGACCGCGCCCGTCAATCGCAGAAAACCTGCCCGCCGGAATCAGTTCGATCCATTCCGGCGCCTGGTCGCCAGTGATCGCGACAGCCAGGGTAGAGAAGCGCATGCCAGCTTTTAATGAAAGCCTGCTTTCGACCATCAGTTTTGTCCTGTCGCCGTTCAGGTGTGTGGCCCCGGTGTATGGACGCGCTCCCATTGGCATCCATCCTGATGCGCTGGTGCCACTCACAACAGAGGTGACACTGTCACCTGCACTTGTTGTCGGAAGGGTTGGAGAATGTAGCGGGAAATATCAGTCTAACCGGCAAAGCGACGGAGTGCGCTTCGCCGGCGAATGCTAATAGCTAATGGCGCAGTACTGGGGTGAATGCACTTCGTCCTGCGGCGAGAGTTGCTCTCGTCGCACAGTTCCCGTTCTGCGTTCGCTACGAGTAGAGACCTCCACCAGTCAAAACTTTGAATCGCCGGCACAGAGAGCTTCGTAAACCCGTGCCAATTCTCGCGCACTGAGTTTTTCGATGTTTAGTACTGCGCGTCCGAGCACGCGTCCGGCAAGTTCGCAGATCTGCTCGTTTGAGCGGCGCGTCTTAGCCGCTTTGAGGCGGATGGCGTCGAGAATCTGCTGCGGCCACTGACCGTTGCGGGCGGTTTGCGCGGCTGAATCCGCTACTTCTGTGGCCTTCACTTTGACTATGCCGCTCGACCCAACATTGATTAGATTATTGTCGCCTCGAATTGTGATCTGCGGTACTCGTGGCTGGCTCTTTAGTGCGCGGTTGGTTCGAAAGGACTCGAAAGTGTTTGACCTGGATTGAAGCAACTCTCGGTTTAGATGCATTAACTATCAGTTCCCCCCTGTGCATATGTTAACCGGCTAGCGACTAATGTCCACACTTTTTCTGTGTTTGAGTATATATCTCCATGTCGCGTGACTCGCATGCGTCAGGCCGTGAAGCGGCGGACAAAATCGAGGATCTTTGCGCGGCGAATTTCACCCTTCCCGGGCCGCCGGTAAAAATCATAGGCAGCCGCTACCATTCGAGCCTTCTCTCGAGATTTTACGCGGTACGGGTCACCACGAAGCGACAGTGCACTATCGACGTGCTCAATGATCTCGGCCAGCAGGTCAAGGTCGAGAGTTGATTGGTTAACTGCGGATGGGGACTCCTCGTCGGAGCGTTTGGGTCCCGTCCCCAGGTACAGCCACTCCGCGCAAAAACCGGTGGCATCGGCGATCTTCTTAACGGTCTGAAACTTCGGGTTTTTGACTCGCTTGAGCCAAGCCGAAATCGTGGTCTGATCAACCCCGCTGACACGCTCCAGCTCTTTTTGCCCGCCTACGTGGCCGACCACTTCGTGCAGGCGATCGATGAAGCTGTATTGCACAGAGACCCCGCAGTGGATTTTTGGCCAAACCCTACGAAAATGACTTGACCCGATACGCCAAAAGTCGTAACCTCCTGACTACCCGCCAATGCAAGTACGCACAATACGCAAGGTAACGCGACAAGCCAACCGGGCACCCAACTGGCCCATAGTCCGCGGCCGCATAGCTCGTGTAGCGGCCGATTCCCAATCTCAACGAATGCTGCCGCTCTCACCAAGCGGCGTCTCGCTTTGGTTCCGGTCCCGGATCCCCCATGACAGCCTGCGGGGGCGCAGTTTTACCTGACCAGGATAATGTGCTGCGGAAACGGAGGAGCGCAATGAGGCTTGAACTCTGCCGGTCACATCTCGAAATCCTACCTGAAGGCGAGGCCGACCTCGCCTATATCGAGGACACGCTTGGGCTACGCAAGGCCGGCACGCAAATACCACTCATTCGGCTCGACTATGCAGGTGGACGCACTACTCTAATCCGTCTGGCGGCAGGTAGCCTCCACGCTTCTCCGCCCCGGCGCCGAAGACGCCAGGGCAACACTGAGGAATAGCTTCATCGCCCCAGCGCTGCCGATCGAGCAAGCGCCAGGGATAGTATCTCTCGGCAACCATTCTTGGGAGGGAAGAAAATGGATGAACCGATTAGGCTGCCAGACATGCACGAAATCGACGGCTGGCTGGATGAGCGGTGTCAGGTTGAGAGAGCGCGTTTGCGCAATGAACTAGCTTTTATTCAAGGTGACCGGGCACGCGGAGGA
The DNA here is from genome assembly GCA_024281015.1 of Candidatus Binataceae bacterium. Classification (GTDB taxonomy): domain Bacteria; phylum Desulfobacterota; class Binatia; order Binatales; family Binataceae; genus JAMXLL01. The sequence goes on along the minus strand of JAMXLL010000339.1, from coordinate 14,266 downwards.
CCAGCGCAGAACGATTGGGCTGGCGCGGTCAAGTCACGGCTCCTCGCGATTACCAAGCGCCTCGAACTCATAAATTCGCGTGAGAGGCTGCCTTGATGTCAACAGCAGCAGATCCAATTGTGTGATTCCGCCGTGGCAAACACGGCCCTACGGTCGTTAAAGATTCAAGCCGGGGGCTCTTGGATCTCAGGGAAAGGACAACTAGCAACGCAAGATGAGCACACGATGTCAACAGCCGCAGGACGAAATGCGGACACCGGAGCCCAGGCTGTCGTATGGGGAGCCAATGGCCGCACGGAAATCGCTGCTGCAAACACTGGTTGATTTACTCGGTTACGAGTCCGCTGAAAAGATGATCACCGAATTCGGCGGAGCTCGAATCTGGGTGCCGGTCCGCAGTACGCCGGATACGAAACTGACCCAGCTGCTCGGAGAAAGTGCTGCACAGGTCTTGTGCTCGCACTTTGGCGGTGATTACCTGCAGATCCCCAATACCATTACCAAAGACGATATCCAGCGGCGCATTGCGGAACTACATCGCCAGGGTTGCAAAATTAACGATATAGCTTTAGCAGTCGGGCGCAGCCGCCGCACAGTTTTTCGGTTACTTCGCAAGAAGATTACCGATCTGCGCGGCCCAAGCCGATCTGCAGCCGGCGCGCAATGGCTTCGCTGAGCTGAATCTGTTTTGGGCGCCGGCCGCGTGGAAACGCGGCAGACTGCATCACCCGTCAGATACTCTCCAAATCCTATTTCAGTGCCTGGAAGTCGCGATGTGGATGGCGATGGCTATCCAAAGGCACCGGGCAGCATTACCGCAATAACGCTTCAAGCTCGGTGCCACGGTAGCCTAGCTCTTCCAGGATTTCGCGGGTATGAGTGCCCACATCAGGTGCCGCCGACGGCTTGCGTTTAGATTCACCGCTGATGAAAACGGGACTGTTGACGGTCTCGAGATGGCCCGCCCGCGGGTGTTCCAAAGCGACGATCGCTTCGGCAGCGCGCATCTGAGGATCTTTCACGACATCGTCGAGGCGCGGTAGCGGCGCCCATTTAATATCGCTACGCCTGAAGACCTCGGCCCAGTGGGCGAGGTCGTGAGCTTCAAACTGGGAACGCAGGATTTCATAAAGCGCCGCGGCATTGGCTTCCCGCGATGCATTGCTGCAGAAGAGCTCGCTTTGTGACAGCTCTGGCTGGCCCAGAATACGGCATAAGCGGGGGAATTCAACTTCCGGGTCGATCAACACCAGTAAGAAAATCTTGCCATCACCGCTCAGATAAGCCGCAGTGAGCGGATTGGGGGGATGCCCGTCCGCGCTTCGCTGAGGAAATTCGGCATTGAGCAGCTTAGCCTGGATGTCGCACGCGTTCGCCCAGGCGCCGCTCGCCAATAGCGACGTCGTCACACGCCCGCCGCAACCCGTGCGTTCCCGGCGGTACAACCCGAGCATAATTGCTCCGAACATCGACATCGCGGTCGGATGATCTCCCATCCCCGGCCTAGGCGCGCCAGGCGAGCCATCCGTACCCGTCACGCTCATCATCAGACCGGAGCGCGCCCAATACGCCAGGGCATCGAACGCCGGCGCGTCTGCGTCAGCTCCGGCATCGCCATAACCGGTCAAATGCGCATAGATGAGCCGGGAATTGAGCGGTGCCAAGTCCTCCCAGGTGAGACGAAACTTCTCGAGAAGGGTGCGCTGATAATTGGTGAGGAACACGTCCGCGGTGCCTACCAGGCGCAAAAGAGCATCACGGCATTCGGGGCGGCTGAGATCGAGGGCGACACTCTTTTTGTTGCGATTGGTCAACTCCCAGCACCAGTCCAAATCGCATTTGGCGACTCCGGGCAGCTTGGAGAACAGCCGCCACAAGTCACCGCCGCCCGGACGTTCTATTTTGATTACTTCGGCACCGAAATCGGACATCACCGTCGCAGCCGCGGGACCGGCAACGTACGTTCCGCAGTCAATCACGCGGATTCCAGCGAGTACCCCGCGCTGATCCATTAATGAGTACCTCCCAGACATACCTTGTGCTGGCACTGATTCGAGCAAGCGAAAATGGCCTCTGAAACCGGCCGCTTGATTCAGACTTGCCCTGCTACGTATTCAAATTCAAGATCCGCGCAGCATTTTGTGAGTAAATCAACTCTCGTTCGTGGGGGCTAAGACCCAGGGTGTCAATGAATTCGTGGGTCCGCTCCATAAAATTAGTACGGCGGATGAAGTAGTCAGTGCCAAAAACGATATGATCCAACCCAACCAGTTCGCAGGCACATTCGAACGCTCCCCGATTCCAGCTCAAGGCAGTATCAACATACAGCCTGCGCATCATCTCGCTCGGACGCTGCTTTGGCTTCGGATAGGACCCGTAAAATCCTGGAGAGTCAAAGGCTAAGTCGATCCGGCGCGCGAGATATGGCAGAGTCCCGCCCAAATGAGCAAGCACCAAAGTCACGGCCGGAAAGTGCTCGAACAAGCCGGCTTGCACGAGCTTCACCGCCGACAGGGTGGTATCGAACGGAAATGAGAGCAAGGTTGGGGGCTCGTCATCACGATAAACCGGTGAATTCGCCGGATGCATGAAAACCGGCACCCGCCGGCGATCTACTTCCGCCCAGAACGGCTGAAATTCCGGTGCGTCCAAATAGCGGCCGGCGATATTCGAGGTGACGAGCACCCCCACGCATCCGAGTTCATCAAGCGCCCGCGCCATTTCGCTAAGCGCGGCACCGCTATCGCTGAATGGCAGATGCGCCAGCGCTCTGAAACGGTCCGGAGAGCGGCGGCATGAGGCTGCCAATGCGTCGTTGACCAGCCGGCACACTTCCGGCGCACGCTCGTCAACGCGGCTGTAAACTGGCGGGGTGGAGAGGATCTCGATGTCGATACCAGCGCGGTCGATATCCTCGAGCCGCGCCTCATCATCCCAGACAGGGAGCGGTGTTTTAGCCCACAAAGCGAGCCTGCCTCCGTGCCCATCGTGCCTGAACTCGATGGTGCCCGGATAAAGCTGATGCATCGCCTCGAAGAACTGGGCCGGAAACGCATGGCAATGAAAGTCGATTTTCCGCACGTCCTAGGCTGATCGAACCGCGTGAATCGAAGTGATTGCCGCCCAGGGTCTCAACGGCCACCACCCAACATCGCCTTCATTGCCTCGGCCATTTCGGCCAAGGCTTTTTTCACCGATGGACGTTCCTGTACCTTGCCCCACCAGGCGGCAAGCCGGGGGCGATGCTCTAAGGGGGCTTGGGCACCAAAACCTGGCAAAACATTCGTCACGAAGAAAATGGTAGGCGCCAGCGAGCAATCGGCCAGCGTAAAATCGGGGCCAGCCGCAAAATTCCCAGGTTCTGCGAGCATCGACTCCAACTGGTCCAGCCGGGTCTGCAGTTCGCTTAACCTTTCGTTAACGATCTTCTCGTCGCGGCTTTTCGGGTTTAGCTGGCCGAAGAGCCCCCTTAAAGGCGGATCGAGGTAAAGGTCATGAAAGCGGGTCAAGACCCGGATCTTGGCACGGGCTTCTGGGCTTTTGGGCAGAAGGGCAGGAGTAGGAAACTTCTCTTCGAGGTATTCGTTGATAACCTCCGATTCGGCGATGATCGTGCCGTCGGCATCAAGAGCGGGGATCTTCCCGAGTGGGTTGATCTTGAGATATTCGGGTGATTTCATCCCACCCGGCGGCGACGCAATTTCAACGTTCGCACCCTTCTCATAGACGGCGATGCGCGACTTTGTCGCGAAGTTCGACAGGTTCAGGCCATAGAGCTTCATTGTTCACTCCTCTGCTTCCGGCTTCGAGCCGCTGCCCTGCTAATAGGGCTCCTTCGACCAACGCAGATCAGCTTCGGACCAACCTTATTACAGACGGGACGCGCTCTCCGCAAGGCGAGGAGGGAGGTTGGCTAGTCGCTTGTTCCCGCAGCAGCATTTGCCCGGTCGAGATGCTCGGCGACGCGATTGATCTCTCGAGTCGCATCTTCGACCGCCTTTCGTGCCCGCTCGGCCGCAATTTGGGCCTGTTGAGCCGCGATACGTGCCCGATTTGCCGCAGCCTCGGCCTGTTCTGCCTTCAACTGAGCCCTCGCAGCGGCTTGACTGGCTTGCTCTGAAGATCCGGTACAGCCAGCCACAACCGCGATGGCCAGCACAACAGCAGCCGACGTAATCCGGGTCACCGCTTCACCGAATGTTTATCCCTTCGAGTCATTCAGCTCCCCGTCGCGAAAGCCGCCCCGTCAGTGCCAAAGGGCCGGCGATAGTGATTCCACCGCCAGGCTACGCGCACCCTACTGGCTAACACGCTCGCGAGGAAGGCTCATTTTCCAGGTGCTAACGCTTCCATAACGCGCGGGTCGGGCAGCGATTCATTATCGGCTCGAATCGGCAGAATGCAGACATGAGTAGCTCCCGCCTTCAGATGTGCCTCAATTCGGTCCTGCAGCTTCCGCTCGTTACCCCAGGCAACTATCGCATCCACTAAGGCATCGCTGCAGCCATTCTGAAAATCTTCATCTTTCCAGCCTAGAGCCTTTAGATTGTTCGTGTAATTCGGCAGACGCGGCACGTACGTTTTCATGTAAGTACGCGCCATAGTGCGCGCTTTGCCAGAGTCACTTTCAAAGATTACCGCCTGTGCCGCACAGATCCATGGTTTTGGCCCGATTGCCGCACGCGCTTTAGCCGTATGCTCCGGGGGGACGAAGTAAGTGTGCGTTCCATCAGCCTCAGTGGCTGCCAACTCCAGCATTTTTGGATGCAGGGCGGCAAGCACTACCGGCACGTCCTGGGCCGGTGCCGGCGCACGATAGAGTGCGCTCTTCATTTTGGGCAGGTACTCCTTCATGTAGCTGTAGGGTTTCTCGTAGGAGTGCCCGCGCAGGTTGGTGACCAACGGGCGATGACTCACCCCGATGCCTAACACGAAACGCCCCCCTGACGCTTCGGCAACCGTCTTTGACCCGGCCGACATCGTGATGGGGTCGCGTGCATATATGTTGGCGATCCCGGTCGCAAAGACAATCTTCTCCGTTCGGGCTGCCAGGTATCCCGTATGGGCGAAGGGGTCCCGCCCGACCGCTTCCGGAATCCACATAGCGCCGTACCCCAACTGTTCGGCCTGACGCACGAACTCAACCGTCTGCGCGGCGCTCATCGCATCGAGAAAGAACCAGATTCCCAGTTTGCCGATGTCCATAATGACTTCCTAATTAGTCGCAAGGCCGCGCGGTATCAAGGACACTATCACGTCGCGCGTCGATGAAGATTCCTGGCGTGGATCTGCAGCTGGTTCCTTTCCCTGCAGCGGTCGAGACTTCTTTGCCCATGGCGCCGCGCCTTCCTGAAAAAAGCGTTTCCCAAAAGCATTTGCTCGCGCTACATATGGGGCGCTGTTGCGTCGTCATCAAATGAGGAGATGCTCGATGAAATTCGGGTTAATGTTTATAAATTCCGGTCCATTCAGCGATCACGAGCTGCTTGCTCATCTGGCCCAGACCGCTGAGCAATGCGGCTTTGAGTCGCTTTGGACGGTCGAGCACGTTGTGATTCCCAAGGATTACCAGTCGCCTTATCCTTATTCAAAGACCGGCAAGATCCCGGGGGGTGAAGACGTCGCGATACCTGACCCATTGCTGCCTCTAAGCTTTGTCGCGGCAATCACCAAAACGATTCGCCTTGCAACGGGCGTAGTGATTTTGCCTCAGCGCCATCCGCTCTATCTTGCAAAGGAAATCGCCACGTTGGACTTGCTGTCGGGCGGCCGGGTAATTCTCGGCGTAGGCTCGGGTTGGCTCAAAGAAGAGTTCGACGCGCTGGGACTTGATTTTAAGACGCGCGGGCCACGCACCAACGAGGCGATTCAAGCGATGCGCGCCTGCTGGCGCGAGGACCCTTCGAATTTCCACGGCAAACACTTTGACTTCGGTCCCCTCCGTAGCTTTCCCAAACCGCCGGGCGGTACGGTGCCAATCCACATAGGTGGCCATTCCCAGGCTGCGGCCAAACGAGCCGGCCGTCTGGGCGATGGCTTCTTCCCGGCGATAGGGGAAATTCCAAAGCTGCAAGAGTTATTCGCCACGATGCGGGAAACGGCTCAGCAGGCCGGCAGGGATGCTGCCCAAATCGAACTATCATGCATGGGGCGCGCGGCTGCCGATTCGGTCAAAGCCCTCGCGGAAATCGGCATCAGCCGCGTAGTCGTAGCACCTCCCGCTTTCGATAAAGAAGGGCTGTCACGCGGACTTGAAAAAATCGGCAACGAAGTAATCGCTCGGGTCTGATCAAGTAGTTTCCACAGTAACAGAGTGAGCAAGCGATGAAACTCGGAATAAGCTTCGCCAATTCTGGAAAATTCAGCCAACCAGAACTCTTCGCCCAACTCGCCCGCGACTGCGAGGCTCTGGGTTTCGAATCAATTTGGACCGTAGAGCATGTCGTGATTCCGCAGCCACATATGCCATATCCCGGGTCCAAAGACGGCCAAATGCCAGGCGGCGATGGAGTCCCTATCCCTGATCCTTTAATTCCGCTAGCCTTTGCCGCGGCGATTACCCGCCGATTGAAGCTGTCCACGGGGGTGATTATCCTGCCCCAGCGCCATCCGCTCTACTTGGCCAAGCAGCTCGCGACACTCGATCTGCTCTCAAACGGCCGCATGATGGTGGGAATCGGCAGCGGATGGATGAAAGAAGAGTTCGACGCGCTGCAGATTCCCTTCAACCAGCGCGGGGCTCTTACCGACGAGTCGATCGAGGCGATGCGCGCGCTATGGAGCCAGCCGGTGGCAAGTTTTCATGCCAGGCATTACGATTTTCACGACGTGAAAAGCTATCCCAAGCCAGTGCAGAAAAGCGGCATCCCGATTCATATCGGTGGCCATTCACTGGCAGCGGCGCGCCGGGCGGGGCGCTACGGCGACGGCTTTTTTCCGACGCTGACAAGTCCGCCAAAGCTGAATGAGTTGTTCACTGTCGCGCGTGAGGAGGCAAAAAAAGCCGGACGCGATCCGAATGCCATCGAGTTCTCAGTCATGGCGGCTCCAAAGACGGATTCCATCAAGGCACTCCGCGATATCGGTGTGAGTCGGGTAATTTTCGCGCCACCCTCTTCGGATCCGGCCAAGCTGCGTGCCGGCCTTGAGAGAATCGCCAGTGAATTGACGGCGATCTGATTGTCAGGCTGCTACACACCGATTTCCCGCAGGAAGGGCATCAGCACCTCGAGTAATCCACCAGGATTATCGCCCTGAACGTTATGACCGGCTCCTTCTACGCGCGTCCAGCGCCCCTTGCTAAGTGAACGAGCGAACTTATCAGCGGCCTCGTCGGTTAGGACATCACTCAGGGCGCCGCGGACAATCAAGGTTGGACAGCGTATATTCGAAATCTGGCTTGCAAGCCGTTCGCGCTGCGCAGTTGCTATCGACGCGTATTCTTCGGAGCCGCGCCGTTGGTCGTGCTTCAGGCCCCATTTTCCGCTCGGCGTCGTCCGCAAATTGTAGTAGAGGCTGCGCTTGAGGACGGCGGGATCTCGTAAGGGGTTGAATTTCACGGCCCGTTCCAGAAAAGCCTCAGGAGAATCGAGTTCAGGAGTGCTGGCAAATTCGCGAATCCGCTGAGTCCCGGCCGGATTGATTTCCGGACCAACGTCTACCACGACCAAGCCTCTCATTTCTCCGCTATGCCGGACAGCATAGGCGATTGAATTGAGCCCTCCCATCGATTGGCCAATCAACACAGGGTCGCGTAGCTGGAATTGCTCAACGAAGCCTTCCACGTCGGCAAGTTGAGTCTCAACTGCATAGTCAGCTGTCGGCGACCATTCGCTGTCGCCGTGACCGCGCTGATCCACTGCGATGCAATGATAACGTTCGCGCAGCATCAGGCAAACGACGTCCCAGGTATGTGCGTTCAGTCCTCCGCCGTGGAGGAAAAGAAGAGGGGGTCCTCCCCCACCCCAGTCCAGGTAATGTAATCGGATAGAGCCGACGATTATCTGGCCATCCTCCGGCAAGGTAACCACGGGCGGATTCAGATTGGCAATTTCAAGCGCTTTGCGGAACATCTGTAATTGCTCGATGCGGTCCATGTCCTTTCCTTAACGCCCTCTATCGATCCATTCTTTTAAGAGCTTGCAATAACACTGCACTGGCCGCCGGGACAACTGAACGTCGACTGTAGAGCCGCACCTCGGGAAATATCAACTGGCAGGCCGCCGCAGCACTACTGGATCGATTTTTCGCGGAATGAGCTGGCCATCGCCGAGCCTGCCAAGCAGTTGACCATTCTCGACAATTACTTTTCCGCGCAAGATAGTCATCATGGGCCAGCCTTCCACCCGCCATCCCTCCCAGGGGCTGTAGTCACTTACGTGAAAATCTTCGCGAGTGAGTGTTTTCTTGATCGCGGGATCAATCAAGACGATATCCGCATCGCTGCCGGGAGCGATTACTCCTTTACGCGGGTACAGGCCGAGAATCCGGGCAGCATTGGTCGAAGTCACCTCGGCAAAGCGTTGCAATGTCATGCCGCGACGGACTACACCTTCCGTGTAGATGATGCCCATGCGTGCTTCGGCGCCGAGGTTACCACCGGTAACGTTGTCAATCCGCTTGCCCAGTAGCTTATGTTCGAGAGAAGTCGGAAACTCGTCAGTCGCGGTTGTCGACACGCCGTCGTTGACCAGTCCGTGCCACAGTGCCTTCTGGTCCTCTGGATACTTCAACGAAGGATATGTGTGATAACAGAAGCCACGCGGCTTCTTATAGTCATCGGAGGAAAACAACGCATAATGGTGAAGGGTCTCGCAATACACTGGTAGACCATGTCCGCGCGCTTCTGCTACTGCCTCGACCCCTTCGAGTGCTGAGGTGTGCACGAAATAAACTCCCGCTCCGGCCTCCTTCGCCAGCCGAATCACGCGCTCAAACGCCAGGCATTCCGATATTTTGGTGTGCACGAGGTGCAAGTTTGCACCCTCAGTCCGTCCCTCTTCGGCGAATCGCTCGTAATTAAATTGAACTATATCGTCATCTTCGGCATGGACCACCATAATCCCGTCATTCCTGGCCACTTTCTGCATGGCAAGCTGGATTCGGCCAAAGTCCAGCCGAAGGTGAGGACGCTTTGGATGCGCTGGCAGGACGTCAGTAGTAAAGACTTTGAAACTGGGAAATCCTTCCTTAATTACGTCGCCCAACTGATCGAAAACCTTAAGTGGCACAGCGCCCATTAATCCTACATGGAAGGAGTAATCCACAAACGAATTACCCTTCCATCGCGCAGCTCGCTCCTCAATCGCCCTGGTGATTTCCATTGAAGGTTCGACGAAGCAGAAATCGAGATGCGTGGTTGTACCGCCAAAAGCCATTCCGCGCGTATCGTCTTCGGGCCCCAGCGTCGATTTACCACTGTCCGGATTGGTCAAGTCGAAAATATCGAGATGAGCATGCGGCTCGATTCCGCCAGGAACAACGATCTTCCCCCGTGCATCGATGGTGCGCGTGGCCTGTATCGAGGAATCGTCAATGCCGACATAAGCGATATGGTCTCCTTCGATGCCGACGGTCCATCGCGCCACGCCCTGTGGGGTTACCACCTGCCCGTTGCGGATCATCAAATCCAACATGACTGGAACCCTCCTTTCTCGATGCCATACCGAGGCTGTAACTTAGGGCCTGCAAACGAGGCGCATCGCGGCAGCTTCGTCCCGCCCTTTTCAACCAAAGAGCAAGGCCGTCGGATAAGCAGTCACTTTAGGCGCTATGTTTCACGCCCGCCCACGTCGCTGCTCTTACGCAGCGATACTCAATCACCGTTCATTTTCACGAAACGCCGCCGTTTCAGCTCTACCTCAGCGCGTATTTGCGCCATGTCAAGCACCACTTTAATGCTGGTGCGTTACCCTCTTGGGGACGAATAACTCTCTTCTTTTAGCGCGGAATGATAGGCAGAATCAGTTGCGACGGATGCGCGGCGTCGTGGAAAATGGTCTGGGTCGCTCGGTTGAAATTGCCTTCCGTGAACAGCGGACCGCCGGTGTTCAGGTTGCGATCGTAATGGGGGAAATTGCTGCTGGAAACCTCTACCCGCAACCGATGCCCGGGTTTAACAACGTGGCTGGTTGCCCATAGATCTATCGTAAACTCGTAGACTTGACCGGGGGTGAGCAGCACCGGGTGGGTCCTGGAAGTTCGATAGCGTGTTCGAATAATTCCGTCCTGAATGTTCTGGGCATAGCCATTAGGCCATACATCTACCAGTTTGACCGTGAAATCCGTGTCGGTAGCGCTTGAGGCAGCATATAATCGGGCGCTGAGCGGCCCGGTAATCTCGAGTTCGTCACTGAATGGCTCGCTGGTGTAAACCAGCACGTCCTGCCGGGTTTCGACCGTCCGCTGGTCAGAAGGACCCGTCGGATTTGGGCCTAGCAAAGAGCCACCACGAGTTGGCACCGGGTCATTGGGATCGTAAATAAACGAATCACTGCTTTCCTCCGCGTCCGGTGAAGTTCGGCTTAGCATACCGTCGCCGTTCACAGTGTTGGCCCTACCACCGCTGTGCAAATAGAAAGATGTATATTTGGCCCGCGCTAACGGCCATTCATCTTCCTGACGCCATTGATTGTCGCCCATGACAAAAATGCTGACCGGTTTCTCCTCCGCGACTCCTGAATTAACGCCCTTGAGCCAGTAATTGAACCAGCGCAGCGCGATATCCCCCACCCGCAACAGCGCCTCCGGTCCCAGGTCGAGTTCACCAACTTGCGAAGTGGGCGCGTCATACGGATACAGATGCGGCCATGGTCCGACCATAAGCCGTTGTCCGGCGCGCGCTTCCGGCGTCATCCCGTGCTCTCGGATGGCAGAGAAGTAATGCAGCCCGCCTTCGAGAAAACCGTCATACCAACTCGCTAAATGGAAAATTGGTACCGCAACCTGATGCGCCTGCCGTCTCACATTGAGTTGATGCCAGTAATCATCCTCCTCGGGATGATCGAGATAGTCCCTAAGGTAAGGCACCGAATCCTGCAGCCGTTCGACCCAATCGTAGATTGGCAGGTGACGGAAGTGCTCTTCCTTGAGCCCATCCCACAGATTCATTTCACCTGGATTGGGATAGTAGCCGCGGATTGTTTCCAGCAGATGGCGCGTGCCCTGGCGCCGGAGTTGTTCGGGCACCATCATCAGGCAGTAGGGCAGTAGCCAGCCGAAATCGAGCACGCCAGCGCCGCGATAAACCCAGCATTCGTGCCAGTCTGAAGGAGCCGAAGTGGCAAACATCGCGCGCAGGTGCGGCGGACGGGTGGGGGCCATCAGATACTGAACTGCACACAGATACGATTGGCCGTAGGTCCCTACTCGGCCGTCCGAGCATGGCAATTGCGCCGCCCATTCGACGGTGTCATAACCATCGCTTGCTTCATGGATGAGCGGGTAATAACTGTCACCCTCCGACTCGAAGCGAGCCCGCGTATCTTGAGTTACGAGTATATAGCCATATGGCACGAATCGTTTTGCGTTGGGGGCGGTGGCTTCCCTGCCATAAGGCGTGCGCATTAAAATCACCGGGTACCGGCCGGGGGCATCGGGGCGATAGACGTCGGAGTAAAGACTAACCCCATCGCGCATTCTAGCTGGCACACTTGCCTCTTTGATCACCTTGTAGGCTTTGGGTATCCAGTTGCTCACAAGCTTCCCTCCGAATTTTCGCCGCTTCGATTGGCTGCCCGGGCGGCATGCCCGCCAGAACCTTTCCTCTCGAGGAAAAGGTACTTAACTAGTGTGGCGAGTCTGAAATCCGTTAAGGAATTCGTCGACGATGTTCCAGCTGTCATTCCCGTGCGTCTGTTTTGTCTGGCGCGCGAGGAATCTCGGAAAGTAGAGGGAGGATGCGGCGCCAGCTACTGAGGTGACAAACAAGGAAACATCTCCTCCAAATCATTTATGTATCGAATATCAAACTCAGGACACTAGTGTCGTTCCCGTAAATAAGTTAAACAGCGGCCTCCGCCCTTGTCATTCCAATCGAAGCGCGCAACGCGAGCGCAGTGGAGGAATCTCGTATCTTGTCAGCTGCTCGCGAAAATGAAGTGAGGAAAGGGCGCGGCTTTCAGGTGCCGCGCCCCGTCGGCATCGTTCGGCTAAGACTCGCTAACGTAAAATCTGCATCAAGCCTGAAGGACTTCCGTATTTAACGCCGTCAAAGTACTCTTTAGGCGCCTGGAAATTGGCCAAAACACCCTGTTTCCGCGGGTTTCCATAGGATGACCATATAGTCTCATGGGTATTTTGGAGATCCATCGCCATAGATTCCGCGATATCTCTCCACTGGTAGCCCCCTTCGGGTACTTTTGCAATTTGATTAAGGTATGCAATGGCCTTCCACAACTTGTTGTTAGAATCGTACAAATCAACCCAATTAGCAGACCAGAATTCGTGATCGGCGTAGAGGATCCGATGAGAGTAGCAGTAGCCCGAGGCTTCGCTCGGTATACGGGTGACATCATCAATTGCGGTGCCGCGCAATTCCCACTGGCCCCAAGAAGGCTTCGGGAAGCCAAGCGGCATATCATAGTCATTGGGGAAGGCCCCACCCTTGCTGCCGTCGAAATCAGTAAGGTTGAGGATTTTGCGGTCGCCCAAGAATTTCCCTGTGTAGATTGAGGTGCTGCCGTTGAAGCCGTTCAGTTTGGCGTCGTCATTGGTCCAGTCAAATCCGAAAACGGGAGAGCAGCGAGCAGTCGTGGAGAGGCGGAGCGAACGTCGCAATGCGGGGACGAATACATACGTATCCGGGAAAGGATTCGACTCCTGGTTGACAAAGAACAGCGAAAGTGAAGCAGTATAGCGTGCCTGTTGAGGCGATTCCTGCATCAGCCACTCGGTGTACCAAGTCCCGGGTGCATAATGCTCCTGCCGGGGATAACCACGATCAGTTATGAAATCGCTCCAGCGATAAACAACGTCCAATGCGGATGGCGCTATATTTCCATACCTATCAACCGCCCATACGGTTCCATAACTGGTAGGGGTCTTGACGTACATGGCCGGAACATACGCCCAGAAGACATTCGCCAAAATCTTCCAGCCTTTGTTGGGCTCCTGCGGATTCGGAAACGGGGTTCCACCCTGATAATTTTGAATTACATAATGCCCGCTGGGTCGTACCTGAAAGCTGGTCTGAGCACCATATTTTTCGGTTGCTTCCACCCAAGTCTTGGGTAAATTTCCACCCTCGTGTGCCGGACCAACGTCCATCTCGACATCCGCCGGCATCTTCCAGCCATAAGTGCCGTCGAATAGCTTAATCATGCCAAGTGGCATGAAATCCTTATATTTTTGCCAGTTGGACATCGTAATCTTCGTGCCGATCGGGATATCACCTTGATGAGCGGTATCCTTTACCCACTGGTCCATCTGACTGAAGTCAGTTCCCTGCGTCCATCCGAGCGATGGTAGCAGCAGGATCAGGGCTCCTACCGCAAACATGCGAGCCAGACTCTTCATAATTTGCTCCTTCCTTTTACACCGCGCCGCCCTTCGGGAGGCGGTCATTGTCAACTGCAACTATCCGATAAAACTAACGTCCTCCGTCGATTAGCGAAGGCCACCAAAACTAACCGACTCCTGGGCGTAATTATGACTGTCTCATGCTCCCACCGCCACAAATCCGGCGGCCGCTCAAATTCACCCACATAAACATCGAGGACTACGCCCGTAACTTGCCTTCCCTTAGAACTGCCTGCCGGTCGCCGTCAATGGAAACGCTGCATGCGTCTGCAAGACGACCGTGCATCAGCACAGGATGTGGTTCTGATTCGCCATGCAGTCCGGCACCAGCAACGCGGAGCAATCAGTGAAAATCTCGATATTCCGGTCGTTAGCGAATTGCGCACGCGGTAATGAAGATTGGATATCCTGAAAGCTAATGCGCGGCATGGACAGATGTTAAATCTGGATAAACGTGTGGCTACGACGGAGCAAGGGCAGGCGAGCCGGTCGAACGCGTTTTGGTTGACGGATTCGCGCCGCTCGCTTGCTATTGTGCCGTCAGTCCGCCATCCACGGGAAATGCGGCACCGGTAACGAAGGAGGCGGCCTCGGAGAAAAGCCAGGCGACAGCGTTGCCGATCTCCTCAGGTTTTCCCGCTCGTCCGATAGGTTCCTGTCCCAGCAATCTCTGCCGCGTGTCGGCATCTTCCATCCACTGGAGAATTGGTGGCGTGCCAATCAGACCAGGACAAACCGCGTTGACCCT
>JAMXLL010000338.1 GCA_024281015.1 Candidatus Binataceae bacterium | reverse complement strand
ATTCGGGAGAGGTAGTGCCGTAGCAGGCATATTCCGTGCTCTCGAAAACACATTTGTAGCCTAGCGGATCGAGCGCGGCTTCATAAAAGCGCCTTGACGTCAGCAAATCTTTCACTCCGATGGATACATGATTGAGCATCGTCCCTAAACCTCCTGCAGGATGGCTGATATTGAATCTACTCAACTGATTCAGATTTATTGCGCCGGAGCCGTTCCTTACTTTTGGCTGTCCAGACTTCGTCTATTTTGTAAAAGGTCTCGAACACCGGTGCACCTTCTGGAAGTTGCAACCAGGGTAATTTAGTGCGTGTGAAGATGTGGACGTCCGGTGGGACCTCCTCCGGTCGATCAAGCGTGCCCGCCCGCACGAACAGAGCGTCGCCCGGGGCTGCGTGGTAAAAGCTCCAGACGTAGGTGCCACATTTCTCGCAGAAGAAGACGTCGTGCGGTTTGCCGGTGCCGCCTGCCAACCTGAATGACTTTGGGGCGTGGTTAGGTTCAACGAATTTCCTCTCGATCCAAAGATTTATGACAAAGGCGCTGCCGGTGAGCCGCTGACAGTCGCGACAGTGGCAAGCGTGAACGATCAGCGGCGCTTCCGCCAATTTGTAGCGGATGGCACCGCACGCGCATCCTCCGGCACGGGTCGTGTTGCTCATGATTGGCTCCTATGAGAGTTTCAACAGCACCGCAGGCATCGCAGCCGCGGTCTGTTTTCTACAGCCCATTCTTGGCAATCATCACGTTCGGAGACTTGGCGAAAATTGCTCAGACAAGAAATAGCGCGTGACCCACTCGCGGCGGCTCTCCAGCGCAAGGCACGTGGCGGGGGCACGGGCGCGTCTGAAGCTCGCCCCATCGCGGCTGGTGAGGGATGGAGGGTTCTCGACATCGTCTGTACCCATGGACCGAGTGATCGCCCATTTGAAGAGCATTTTCCGGCAATGTCGATCGCTTTAGTGCTGGCGGGAGGCTTTGTTTGTAGGACCGGCCGAGGTACCAGTTTGATGTCGCCCGGGTCCCTGATGCTGGGGAATTCCGGGTCTCCTTTCGAATGCTCCCACGAATACGGGGAAGGCGATCGCTGCCTTTCTTTCCAGTTCGCGCCCGCCCTGTTCGAGCAGATTGCCCATGACGTTGGTGCCAACCGCGCGATTTTCGACAGCGACCGTATTCCGCCACTTCGTGAGCTTGCGCCAGTTATCGCGCGGGCCAGCACCGCCGTTAAGCAAGCGGCGCAATCAGCCAATGGGTCCTTTGCCAATTCACTGGAGGAAATCGCCCTTGCTCTGGCGGGCAGGGTAATTTCGATGGTCTCTGACCGGCTGGCGCGGCTGGGGAACAACGAGACACGCGATGGGGCTCGAATCGCGCGGGTGTTACGTGAAATGGCGACGGCCAGCGCGCAGCTCATTTCGATCCATGATCTGGCGCGCGAAGCGGGCCTCAGCCGCTACCATTTCCTCCGTACCTTTAAGCGAACCACCGGCGTCACGCCGCATCAATGGTTGCTGCGCACGCGATTGCGTAATGCGGCTGAGCGCCTCCTGACCGGCCAGGAGCCCATCACCGAAATTGCGCTGGACGTCGGTTTCGACGACCTGTCGAACTTCATTCGGAGCTTCCGCGCCGAGTTCGGGGTTTCGCCCCGCCGCTACCGAGCCTCTACAGGTAGAGAGCGGGCTCCCGCATTGCCTCGCAACAGACCCTGCTTGCGGCTACCTGCAAGTTCGAATCTCGCTTCTGCAAGGCTGATCAGGTAAGGATAAGCCCAATGATTAAGCTCAATCGCAGGATCGCGGCAATCAAGCACTCTGCCACGCTCGCGGCCGATGCGCGAGCGACTGAAATGAGAGCCGCAGGAATTGACGTCATGCCGTTGGCTGCGGGAGAACCAGACTTCGATACGCCCGAACGCATCAAGGAAGCAGCACGCCGCGCCCTCGCCGAAGGGCGTACCCATTATACGCCGGTCAGCGGCATCGCCGAGTTGAAAGCGGCGATATGCTACAAGCTCAAACGCGACAACGGTCTGGACTATGATGCCGGGGAAGTCCTGGCCTCGGCTGGGGGCAAGCAGGCCGAGGCCAATGTCATCAACGCGCTCTTCGATGAAGGCGACGAGGTTATCATCCCGACGCCGGCATGGGTCAGCTTTTCCGCAATGGTGAGTCTCTCAGGAGCGCAGTCCGTCCTGGTCCGATGCCCGGAAGAGCAGGGCTTTTTACTCGATCCTGACCGCTTAGCACGCGCAATTACACCTCAAACCCGAGGCATAATCCTTGTCTCACCATCGAACCCGACAGGCGCAGTATACTCGGCGACACATCTGTACGAGCTCGCGAGGGTGCTGCTCGAAGCCAACCTCTGGGTCATGTCCGATGACGTTTACGAGCACATCGTATACGACGGTCCCGTGCCCCATATCTTCCAAATCGAGCCGCGTCTAAAAGCACGCGGTATTGTATTCAATTCGCTATCGAAGGCCTACGCCATGACGGGATGGCGTATCGGATTCGCGGCCGGTCCCAGGGAGGCGATCGGTGCGGCAGCTCGGCTGCAGAGTCAGAACAGTGGTAATCCGAACTCAATTACGCAAGCGGCTGCAATCGAGGCGTTGACAGGGCCACAGGACGAGGTAGGCAAGATGGTGGAAGCGTTCCGCGCGCGCCGCGAATTAGTAGTTGAGCGGGTGCGCGGCCTCGCTGGTTTTCACCTCCCTAACGTACCACAAGGCGCCTTCTACGCTTTCCCGAGTATTAACGGTTTGCTGGGAATGAAGTTTCGCGGCAAAACTATTAGCGATGGTGACACATTTGCCGAGATTGCCCTGACCGAAGCACACGTGGCCCTGGTGGGCGGCAACGATTTTGGCGCCCCCGAGCATGTGCGTTTGAGCTACGCGACCTCACGAGCGAACCTTAACGAAGCATTCGATCGGCTCGAATCTCTGGTCGGGCGACTAGAGCGCTAGCTCAGCCGCCCGACCGTCTCCGGGCCTCGCATGGGCCGGATTACGCTGAATGATCGAGCAACGCGGCCAGCACGAGCGACCGGCCGTTGCGCCGTCAAACTTCTCGCGAAGGCCATACCTCTTCTAGTTCGCGGGCGATGGATCTCATCGGTGAGCGAACGGCCCATTGACCAGCTGGCACAAGCTTTTGCACCAGTTGCCGGAACATGCCGACTGGCGACAGTTGCTTGTGCTGCCATCTGGCCATATCGAGTTCGGGTTCGACCACGCGTGGTGCCGCACTGGCAATCCGAGCCGGCAGGATAACCCCTTTCACCTCCGCCACTTGCCCCATCCTCCTGACAAATCTTCTCCGCAGGATGGTAGCCTGTTTCTCCGTGGCATGCAAAATAGCGATGTTTTCGTCAAGAATAATAGACGATTAATTTATGTGACAGTCTGCCTGGCGCGACGCCCCTCGCCTTTGGACCGTTGCTTGAGTAGATCAGTTCAGTAAAGTATTGTGCCGGATATCGCGAACCCCGTGCATTGGCCCAGCGCGGTCCCAAGGAGGAGGTATGCGGAAAGTCCTGGTTCTGGCACTCATGTCAATGTTCTTTGCGGCGATGGCTTGTAACAAGCAGGAAAACGCCTCGTCTCCAGAGGCGTCTCCCTCCGAAGTAGCGAGCCCTGGTGGAGAAGCGAGCCCTGCTGGAGAAGCAAGCCCGGCGGCCGGTATGGCCAGCCCTGCCGGTGGAGAAGCGAGTCCCGCTGCATCGCCTTCTTGATTTAGGCCATTTTCAGACTGCCGCCCGGAACTGATTCGTTGTTCCAGGCGGCAGTGACTTTTCGTGCCCGGTCCACGCTCCTCCAGAACGCGATGTGTCGATCAGAACCGGGCTTTATCCACATATCCAGCGCGCACCCTGTATTGATGGTAGCCGATAATTGACAGCCAGCATGCGTACCAGTTACGCTTGCTCGTGCCCCTCCCAGTCCGAGTTCCGCACCAAGGTTTGCACTGTTGAACGCGTCAATCGCAGTGATTCCGGCGCGCTTCGCTTCTACCCGGTTGCCCGGCAAAGCGTTAGCCGAAATCGGCGGGGTTCCGATGATTGTGAGGGTCTGGCAGCAGGCGCGCAAGGCGCAGTTGCTGGAGCGGGTGCTAATCGCAACCGACGATGAACGCATTGCCCAGGCCGTGCTACGCGCCGGCGGTGAGGTTGAGATGACCGCCAGTTCGCATCAGAGTGGCACTGATCGGATTGCCGAGGTGGCGCGCCGGGTACCGGCGGAAGTCTATCTTAACGTGCAGGGAGACCAACCCTTCGTAGCGCCTGAAGATATCGACGCCGTGGTCAGAAGCATGACCGCTCAACCTTCAATCGCGATGGCGACGTTGGGCAGCTCGATCGTCGACAACCACGAATGGCATAATCCCAACAAGGTCAAAATCGTCTGCGATAGAGAAGGTTACGCCCTATACTTCTCACGTAGCGCGATTCCGTTTTGGCGAGACGGCAGCGGAGTGCCGCGCGGTGCACTGCGGCATATCGCGGTATACGGGTATCGCCGCGATTTTCTGCTGACCTTCGGGACGCTGGCCCAGGGGGAGTTGGAACGCGCGGAGAAACTGGAGCAATTGCGTGCCATGGAGCATGGCTATCGTATCAAGGTGATCACTTCGATGGCGCCCTCACTTGAGGTAGACACGCCGGAAGATTTAGCCTTGGCCAATGCTCAGGCGGCAGACTAGCCGATTACGACCCTTGCCGCTCGTGTAGGTCGGCCCAGCTTTGTTGGCGTGGTATTTTGATGGTGGAGGTAGTGTCAGCGGAGGAAAGCGCGTGGGACGAGAAAAGACCAAGTTCATCTTCGTAACTGGTGGGGTGGTTTCATCGCTTGGCAAGGGACTCGCCGCGGCTTCGCTCGGTACCTTGCTGGAAGCGCGCGGCCTCAAAGTCACTCTGCTCAAAATGGATCCTTACATCAACGTCGATCCCGGCACCATGTCGCCCCTGCAGCATGGCGAGGTGTTCGTCACCGATGACGGCGCGGAGACCGACCTTGACCTGGGTCACTACGAGCGATTCGTGCGAACCACTACCAGCCGTCGCAACAACTGCACGACTGGTCAAATCTACGATACGGTCATCCAGAAAGAGCGGCGGGGTGATTACCTCGGTGCTACCGTACAGGTTATTCCGCATATTACCGACGAGATTAAGCGTCGGATCCTGCTTGCGGCCGAAGGCAATGACCTCTGCATCGTTGAGGTAGGTGGCACTGTAGGCGATATCGAGAGTCTGCCGTTCCTGGAAGCGATTAGGGAATTCCGGTGGGACCTGGGACGCGAGAATGTATTATACGTCCATCTCACCCTGGTACCCTTCATTCCCGCCGCGGGCGAACTCAAGACCAAACCGACTCAGCACAGCGTCAAAGAATTGACTGGTGTCGGTATCCAGCCCGATATCCTGCTCTGCCGATGCGACCGGCCTTTGGAAAAGAAATTCCGTAGCAAGATCGCTCATTTTTGCAATGTTGAGGAAAATTGCGTAATCGCCGCCCAGGATGTCGCAACGATCTACGAAGTTCCGCTCAGATTCCTCGATGAGGGACTCGATCAACGTGTAGTGGAAAAGCTGAATATCTGGACCGGTCAGCCTAACCTTGCGCAGTGGCGCCGCTTGGTGAAGATTGCGCAGAATCCACGGGTTTCGGTCAACATAGCGGTAGTCGGCAAATATGTGAACCTCGTCGACGCCTACAAGAGCCTGCATGAAGCTATCGCGCATGGAGCCATTGCCAATGAGGCGCGAGTCCAGATTGACTATGTCGATGCCGAGGACCTCGAAAAAGGGAATCTGGCACGTTTGGCCAACGCCCACGCAATCATAATTCCGGGGGGATTTGGCGAGCGCGGCATAGAGGGCAAAGTGCGCGCGGTACGCTATGCGCGAGAGAACTTTATTCCAATCCTGGGAATTTGCCTTGGCCTCCAGATGATGGTCATTGAATACGCCCGCAACGTGCTGGGAATCAGGCGGGCTAACTCGCGCGAAGTTGATCCAGATACTCCGGACGCCGTCATCGATTTTATGGAAGGCCAGCGCGATATCGGAAAAAAGGGCGCCACTATGCGACTGGGATCGTATCCCTGTGTGATTCGGTCCGGCTCCTTAGCTGCTTCGCTATACCGCCGCAACCGCATTACGGAGAGGCACCGCCATCGATTCGAGGTCAACAACCAGTATCGTTCAGCTCTTGAAAAGGCAGGGCTGAAAGCGACTGGGACTTCTCCTGACAGCACTCTGGTCGAAATTATGGAACTCCCGGGGCATCCATGGTTTCTCGGCTGTCAATACCATCCGGAGCTAAAGTCGCGCCCACTGGAATGTCACCCTCTATTCCGTGGCTTGATACGCGCGGCGGTCGCGCGGAGGGCGGAGGTCACAACTAGCCAAACCAAGGTGCGGGCGCTGCGGACTGCCTCATGAACGTGACGAAAGTCAAAGTTGGCAACGTGGTGTTTGGCGAGAGCGGGCTCGTAATAATTGCTGGTCCCTGCGTAATTGAGAGTCAGGATTCGTGCCTGCGCCATGCGCAGCGGCTTGCAAACGTATCCCGCGAGGCAGGTGTGGGGCTGGTCTTCAAATCGTCTTTCGACAAAGCCAACCGTACCAGCCATTCCTCGTTTCGCGGCCCCGGGCTGGAAGCCGGGCTTCGCGTGCTCGAACTAGTCAAGCGCGAAACTGGGTTGCCGGTTCTCACCGACGTGCACGAACCTCAGCAGGCAGCGCCGGCCGCCGAGGTCGCCGACATCCTGCAGGTTCCGGCATTGCTCTCGCGCCAAACGGACCTGGTAGGTGCCGTTGCCGCTACCGGGCGGGTTGTGAATCTAAAGAAGGGACAGTTTTTGGCGCCGTGGGAAATGAAGGCGGTGGTAGCGAAAGCTGAGGATCGGGGCGCCCGACGGATCCTGGTGACCGAGCGCGGATTTTCCTTCGGCTACAATAACCTGGTCAGCGACATGCGCGCGCTCGTCATCATGCGAGAGTTCGGCTATCCCGTGGTCTTCGATGCAACGCATTCGGTGCAGCTCCCCGGGGCGGCTGGAGAGCGTTCTGGGGGCCAACGCGAATTCATCGCTCCGCTGGCCCGGGCTGCAACAGCCGTAGGTGTTGACGCTGTCTTCATGGAAGTGCACGAAAATCCGGAGCAGGCCCTGAGTGACGGAGCGAACTCATACCCGCTGGATCGCCTCCCAGGATTATTGCGGGATTTGAGGCGAATCGACGAGCTCTCTCGTATGGTTGAGTCTGGCCCAGGATAGTTGGCGTTGTATTTGATTCTCCTTCCGATACAAACCTGCTCGATTGACAAACCCATGGACTGTTGTTTTGGTGCTTAGTTTTGTTTCGAGCTTCCGTTTGCGGCAATTCCCAATTTACAGTTTCATCTCTCTTGTTAACCTTTTGCTTCGATGTAACTCGTCATGAGTCCACGGCGTGTAGCTAGGCTTTTGGCGCTGGTTGGAACAATCGCCCTCACGGTCATTGTTGCGGTTACCGTGACAGTGGTACGGCAGCGTTCGGCCCAGCAGAAATTGCGAGCGGTAGCGGCGATTATGCCTGGCGCAATGCTGCATGCCCACAACTTCCATTGGACACAGATGCGGGGCAATCAGAGTCAATGGGTGCTCAAAGCTCGGGATGCCAGCTATTCGAATGATAAGACCAGCATCCTCCTCGTCAGACCCGAGCTTTCAATGACCGTGCAAGATGGCAAGCACCTGTCGCTGACTGCCTGGCGAGCAGTGCTGACGGTTAATGGAAATCACATTGCAAAGGCGGAAATGAGCGGCGGGCTAAAAGTCGATTACGGCGATTTCGTCCTTACTACTGAGGCGGCCGTCTTCCTGCCCGATAGCGACCAGCTTCACGCCCCAGGGGCGGTGAAGATCAATGGGCCTGGGCTCAACGTTGCGGGAATCGGGCTTAGCGGCCATCCCAAAGCTCAAAGCTTCCGGCTGCTCAACGAAGTGAAAACCGTGATTGACCAAAAACAGCGTCGCGCAGGCTCAAAGGAATCCTAAGCATTTGACCTTCAGCTATCGACTACACAAGAACGCTCGCCTCTGTAATCGCAAGAGGACGAATAATTGAATAACCGGGCCGGTATACAGCAGCGCTCAAGCTATTTTCCTGCAAAATCGCGAGTGGCCGGTTTTGGCGCCGTGGTCGCGTTAGTGTTGTGGACCGGAGCGAATTGCGCAATATCGTTGGCGCAAACCGCGCCCCGTGGCTCTGCGCCAGGCCAGCCCCGCGCCTCAGCTCAAGACACTGTCAAGAAGCCAGAAAAAGCCGGACAGAGCGCCGTCGAACGGGCAGACCAAGACTCGCGCAAAGGCCGCAGCGACAAGCCCGCAGCGGGACATCCGCCAACGCTGGGTAACGACACCCCATTCGGCTCCTTAGGCTCCAGCAACCGAGGCCCAATCAGCATACAATCAGATTCATTGGCGCTCGATTATAAACAAAACGCCGTACTCTTTAACGGCCACGTCCACGCCAACCAGGCTGACGCGCAGCTCACCAGCAACACGCTTCGCGTTAAATACGGTAAGGATTTCCACGAGGTGCAAGACATGGCCGCCGATGGCAATGTGCGTATCAGCCAGGGCGTGCGATGGTGCAGCAGCGAGCGTGCGGTGATGAATCAGAGCCAGCACACGGTGACGCTTACTGGCAGCCCCATTTGTCACGACGGCGGGGATCAGATCGCCGGCACGAGGATTATAGTCCACCTCGATACCGGCAAAAGCGATGTTGAAGCGGCCAAAGCAATGATCTTCCCTCAACAGTCCAAAACTCGCGATAATGAAGCAAGGGCCGACCAGGCCAAGTGAGTACGACAAAAAACCGATGGCTCTTGAAGTAAAACTCGGACACGACCTCAGGCTGCGGCAACAGCTCGTGATGACGCCGCAGCTGCAGCAAGCGATAAAGATCCTGCAGCTCTCATTGCCCGAGCTGGAAACGGTAGTGCAGAACGAACTCGACGCCAATCCGATGCTCGAACCTCTTGACCAGAGCGTCGCTGAAACGGCTGCCAACGCCGAGCAAACTGAGGATATCAATCTTCCTGCTGATGGCGAGCCTTTGCCCGCCGAACCGGAGTCGGGTGCCGCGGAACCGGAATCCGATTGGGATCGATTAGGTGGTGACGTGCCCGCGCCCACTGTTCCGGCCGAGGGTCCGGATGCTGCAGCAGAAATGAGGGATCCGAGTCTTGACTGGCGCGAATACCTGGAGACCTATTCCAACAATTGGCAGGACGGGGAGGCTCCTAACGACGACGATGAGCGGCGCCAGGCACTCGAAAATACCCTGACCCGGAAGACGTCGCTGGAAGACCACCTGATCTGGCAACTCCGATTATCCAGCCTTGATCGCGATGGGCAGCGAATTGGCGCGACCATAATTTACAACCTCAATGATGATGGCTATCTCGAAACTCCGGTTGCCGAGTTGGCCGCACAGCTTGAGACGAACGTCGAAGCAGTAGAAGCGGTACTCAGACGAGTCCAGCGCTTCGATCCGCCCGGTGTTGCAGCCCGTGACCTGCGCGAATGTCTGCTGGCACAACTGCAAAATCTCGGCATGGAGGAATCGCTAGCCGCCCGCATCGTTCGCTCTCACCTCGATTTGCTTGAAAAGCATCGCTTTAGCGAGATTGCAAAAGCCCTCAATGTAGAGCCCAAAATGGTGGCCGACGCGGCCCGTAGTATTGCCGCATTAGAGCCTAAACCCGGCCGCGATTATGGCGGCGCGGAACCCGCGTACATCGTACCCGACGTTTATATACAAAAAATCGGCGATGAATTCGTGGTGACACTCAACGAGAGCGCGGTGCCACGCTTGCGCCTCGCTAACTACTATCAGAAAGTGCTCAACGATAGTGCCGTTGAAACGGATACCAAGGAATACCTGCAGGAGCGGTTACGTTCGGCATGCTGGCTGGTGAAGTCGATCTATCAGCGGCTACAGACGATCTTCAAGGTTGCCAACTCAATCGTTAAGTTCCAGCGGCCGTTTTTCGAGCACGGGGTTGGTCACCTCAGACCGCTGGTACTCAAAGACGTTGCCGAGGACATCGGCATGCATGAGTCCACCATCAGCCGCGCGACCGCCAACAAGTACGCGCATACGCCCCAAGGCATTTTTGAACTCAAGTTCTTCTTTACTTCCGGCGTTAAAGCGACTGATGGTGAGGACGTGAGCGCCGAGACGGTCAAAGAAAAGATCCGAACCTTGGTTGCTGGCGAGGGGCAGGATAATCCGCTTTCAGATCAGGCAATTGCCGATATTCTGCACCACGACCAGATCAATATCGCCCGCCGCACGGTTGCCAAGTATCGACAAGCCCTGGGGATTCTGCCCTCGAGCCGCCGCAAGAAACCGGGATGAGCTTAATCCGCGTAACATGTGTACATATGTAATTGCTAAAACTGGTAAACGCACAGCGGATTGCTCAAAAGCTGTGGATCAGGAGCCTGCACAACGAATGACACGTTAAAAGGGAAGGTGCTTGTATGCCAAGCAAAGCCGGTCGAGGCAAGAGAGGTCGTGCCATTTCCCGGCGGACACGCCGGTCGGCGGTCAAGGCCCGCGTTCCGGTCCCCGAAGTTGCCGTGACGTTTCGCCACGTAGAACCGACAGAGGCGATTAGGGCCTATGCGGTCCGCAAGCTCTCGCATCCCGCCAAGTTCTTGAAACGCCCCTGCCAGATCCACCTGATTCTCACCGTCGACAAATATCGGCATCGCGGGGAGGTTACTGTAAAATCAGGTTACCTTGCAGTGGCCGCTCAGGAAGAAACGAAAGACCTTTATTCGGTGATAGACCTCTTAGCGGACAAGGTCGAGCGGCAGCTCAAGAGTCACCTGGGAAAGAGTACCGCCAAGAAGCTCCGCACCCCTTCTACCGGCGAATTGATGAGCAGCGCGGAAACGGTGCCGGAGCCTGATTCGTCTCGCATGTGAACCATGAAAATTACCGAAATCCTGACCGCTGACATGGTGGTGCCCGACGTGGGGGGGACCACCAAGGCACAGGTATTACAGGAGTTGGCACGCCCGCTCGCAAACAAGTATCGCGAGTTGAACCTTGCGGCGATTACCGCAGTGCTGGCCGAGCGCGAACGGCTGGGCTCGACTGCGATTGGCGATGGCATTGCCATTCCACATGGCAAAATGCCTGGTGTCAGGCAAATCCTTGGCACCTTCGGCCGCCATGGCCGAGGCGTCGACTTTGAATCGCTGGACGGCAGGCCCACCCACCTGTTCTTTGTCCTGGTCGCGCCGGAGGACTCAACGAGCCTGCATCTAAAAGCCCTGGCCCGAGTGTCGCGTTTGTTCAAAGACGGCTCGTTCCGGGAGCGTCTCTTGGCGGCCAAGGATGGTGAGGAGATTTATCGTCTCATCGTTGAAGAAGATGCGCGTTATTAGCTACCGTGAGCAGTTCCGCTCCAGTTGAGCAAGAGGTCCGCTGAGAAACAGCCTCGATGGAAGTCGCAGGCGACACCGAACGAACCCGATTCCAACTGTTCATTGTAAGTGGGGTGTCCGGCTCGGGCCGCGGCTCAGCGATGCGCGTACTCGAAGATTTGGGATTCTACTGCGTCGACAATTTGCCGGTTGCGTTGGCGCGCTCGGTCGTCGGCTTAGCGCGCGAGCACGACCCCAAGATCGCCGGTGTGGCACTCGGGATTGATGCCCGCGAGCGGTTGTTTTTCCCGCAATGGCCGAGGGCATTTGCCGAACTGGAGCGCGATGGCTTTAAACCCGAGGTGATCTTTCTCAATGCCTCCGATGATGTTTTGACGCAGCGCTATTCCGAAACTCGCCGCCCTCACCCGTTGGCCGAGGGTGGAATGAGCGTCGTGGAGAGCATCCGGCGTGAGCGTTTGGCGCTGGCGGAAATGCGGGAACGAGCAACACTGGTAATCGATACCAGTAATACCACGATTCACCAACTGCGTGAGATCATTACCGCGGCGGTGCGGGGTTCGAAGACAGCCAAGGGAATGACCATTGCTCTGGTCTCCTTCGGCTACAAATATGGCCATCCTGTGGGCCTCGATTTGATTCTCGACGTGCGCTTTATTCCCAATCCCTTTTTCGTGCCCGGCCTCCGCGAACTCAGTGGGACCGATGCCCGCGTGCGTGATTACGTAATGTCGCAGGCTGAAGCAGGTCGTTTTGTTCAAGAGGTCACTCGTCTGCTGACATTTCTGGTCCCGCTCTATCGGCGCGAAGGTAAGAGTTACCTGACGATTGGTCTCGGATGTACTGGTGGCCGCCACCGTTCCCCGGTTATCGCTAGAGCACTACACGAGGCACTCGTCAATGAAGGCATTGAGGCCGAAGTTCGGGACCACGACCTGGCACGGGGTGACGGGTAAGGGTGCGGTTTAGCTCAGTTCATGTTCGTGCCGGCATCGACGTTGATAGTCTGGCCAGTGACGGCAGAGGCCGCGTCGCTGGCTAAAAAGAGCGCGACCCGCGCAACTTCAGTCTCGGTCGCCATGCGATTCATTGCCGCCATTGAGGTGAAAGCGGCTTTCACCTCGGCATAAGGCGAATTCATGGCTTCAGCGCGGGCCCGGATTACCCGCTCGATCCGGTCGCCGGCTATGGCACCGGGGCAGATGCAGTTAACCCGAAGCCCCGCTGTTCCTAACTCGCCCGCCAAGGTTTGCGTCAGGCCGATCATCGCCCATTTGGAAGCGGCATAAGGTGCGCGCAAGGGATAGCCGCGCCGCCCCGCGCCCGATGAGATCATCAGGATGCTTCCGCTGCCCTGCTTCAGCATCGATGGGACCGCGGCGCGTGATGCCAGCCACGCGCCCGTCAGGTTGATATCGATAACTTCCTGCCACTCGTTGAGCGTCATATCGGTGATACGTTTGGTCGCGCCAGCTATACCTGCATTATTTACCAGGATATCGAGGTGGCTGAAGGCGGCGAGCGTCTGCTCAACCATTCGCTCGCAATCCGCCTGCCTTGATATATCGGCCGGCACCACAAGCGCGCGTCCTCCGTTTCTTTCAATGTCAGCGCGGGTAGTTTCGAGCGGCGCTGGTGTGCGGGCGGCAATCACCACGCTAGCTCCCGCCTTGGCATAAGCCAGGGCAATCTCACGGCCAATGCCGTAGCCTCCGCCGGTAACGATTGCGACTCTACCTGTCAATTCCATCGACTTTCTTCTCGTGGCATCGCCTGCAGTTTGGCGGGAGTTCGCCGACTCCTGGTCGTGTGGCCGTAAATGGCATTCTTGTTTGCGCTCGCTATGACCCTTATCATCATTCTCGGCATGGCTGCGATAAGCTCACTACCCCGCGGTTCTGAAGCGCCGGAGCCCGGGCCAGGCTCTCGTAACATCCTGAAAATAGCTGTTCTGATCTTTTTGGTCAGTTTCGCAGCATACATTCTAGCCGTTCACCGGGAGTGGTTTGATAACCCGAAGCTGCTCAAGGGCGAAGTCGTCTCATGGGGCGCATGGGGCCCCATCGTTTACATCATATTATTTGCCGTCGGGCCATCGTTTTTGGTTCCTGGCGCGGTGATGACGATCGCGGCGGGGCTTGCGTTTGGCGCGTGGTGGGGTGCGATATGGTCGCTGCTTGGCGCTGACGCCGGCGCGATGGTGGCGTTCGGGGCGGGAAGATTTCTGGGGCGGTCGTTCGTCGAAAGGACACTGGGGGTTCGGTTACGGAAGCTCCTGGATCGGCTGGAGCGCAACGGCTTTTACTTGACCTTGTATCTACGCCTCGTGCCGGTCATTCCGTATAACGCATTCAACTTGCTGGCGGGTGCATCGCCCATCAGGTTCAAGGATTACTTCTGGGCCAGCGTCATTGGAATGATTCCTGGCACTGTGCTCTTTGCATTTTTGGGCGACTCACTGTGGAGACCCGGCTCTCCGCGCTTCTTAATTGCCTTGGGATTGATAGCGTGCTGCTTTGCGGCTGGCGAGTTGTATCGCCGCCGGCACAGCGAACCGTTCAATTAACCTCCCGTCGCCATCAAAAGCTCGCGGGTTGATAGTACGTTCCCCCAGGCCGGCCAACAGCTCGGGAAATTCGGCGCAGGAATTCCTGCCAAATAATTTCAGCGCAGATTGCTCCTGATGATATCTACCACAGTACTGGCAACATCAGTCGCATCTTGTTCGGTCATGGCCGGATAGATCGGCAGGGAAACGAGCCGCTCATAGGCGTTCAGGGCATTTGGGAAGTCCTGCTGCCGATACCGGTACTGGTCGCGGTAGAATGGATGCAAATGGAGGGGGATGAAATGAACACTCGTTCCGATCTTTCTTTCGCGCATGATTGAGATAAATTGGGCGCGAGTGATGCGGAGCCGTTCCACAGCCAGGCGTATTGGATATAAATGCCAGGCGTGCTCAACCTCGGGGCGTGTGACAGGCTTCACGATTGCCTCGTGATCGGCAAACGCCTCGTTATAAATTTCCGCGATTCGCTTTCTGGCTATATGCATGCGGTCACATTTCGCGAGCTGTACCAGACCTATGGCCGCGGCAAGGTCGGTCATATTGTACTTGAAGCCCGGCCGCTTTATCTCGTAGAACCAGGACCCTTCAGCGCTGTACCTGTTCCAGGCATCCTTGCTGATCCCGTGCAAGCTCAGTACTCGCGCCGTCTCGGCATACTCGGGATTCGCCGTGACGATCATCCCGCCCTCTCCAGTGCAAAGCGTCTTGGTCGCGTAGAAAGAGAAGCACGCCATCTCACCGAAGGTGCCGATCTTTTTTCCACAGTACGTTGCCGGTAATGCGTGAGCCGCGTCTTCGACCACCTTCAGCTGATGCCTCCGTGCGACCTCCTGGATGCGGGCCATCTCACAAGGATGCCCGGCATAGTGGACCGGGATTATTGCTCGCGTGCGCGAGGTAATCGCCGGTTCCAGAGCGTCCGGGTCGATATTCAGAGTGTCCGGCTCGCAATCAATCAATACCGGACGCGCTTTGAAGTAGTGCACCACCTCCGCAGTGGCAGCAAAGGTCATGGTCGGGATTAAAACTT
Organism: Candidatus Binataceae bacterium; assembly: GCA_024281015.1. Taxonomy (GTDB): domain Bacteria; phylum Desulfobacterota; class Binatia; order Binatales; family Binataceae; genus JAMXLL01. The sequence continues at coordinate 1,445 of JAMXLL010000338.1, read as the reverse complement.
CATCGCCTTCGCTCAGGCCAATGGCGTCGAGTGCCAGATGCAGCGCGGCAGTGCAAGAGTTCACCGCGACGGCATGAGGAATTTCTACGTAACGGGCAAACGCATCCTCAAAGGCATGGACCCGGGGCCCGGTGGTCAGCCATCCGGAGCGCAGCACCTCGACGACTTCGGCAATTTCTTCATCACCGATCGACGGTAGGTGAAAAGGAAGAAAGTGGGTTCTCATCAATAGCATTGTCCTGGAGAAAGTTTATCCCAACTCGCATACTTCTACTTCGCACATGATGAAATCGTGATCCGAGAAGCGAGGGCCGAACGCTGACGTTCGTGCTGCTATCACCGCCGCTGAACCGGCCACTGGTTTGAGACCACGAACAGCCAGCCAATCGAGTTTTGGGCGAAGGACTGTTGGCACCAAACGGTAGGGTGTGAAAGTTGCCGCGCCGCTTACGTTTGCGCCGCGGGTGTCGAAACCAGCTTCGCGCAGTCGCTCGAACAACGGTTCCCATTGTTGCGGATACCGAAATCTAGCAGGCCTCATTAGCGTTAGCGCCATAGCTTTGATGAATGAGGTCGCCGAGCTGAGCTGGATAGTGGTGGTATTAAAATCACCGCCCAGTATCCCAGGGATGGCGCTTGGAAAACCGTCGAGGAAGTGTCCTAGTTGCAAGGCCCGCTCACCCGGATTCCAACGGCGATTGAGATGCGCGACGCCCAGCGCGAGCCGCCGGCGGTTGACTGTGATTTTGGCGGCCAGCCCCGCAGACGTTCCCACTAACCGTAGTAGCCGCGGCGGTAAGGTTTTTTGAAAAGGCAGTACCCTGACTTCAGACAAAGGCCAGTTGCTGAGCATTGCACTGCCGATAAATGAACTCGGATTGGCCCCGTTTCGCGGCACACCGAGTTCTCCGATATAGGCGAAGCTCATCCCCAGGTCGGCCGCGAGATCAGCCGCGGTCTCGCGACGTCCTGACCGCCGCATGCGCCAATCCATTTCGGATAAAAGAACAATGTCGGGATAACTCAGAGGAGGGCGGCGGAGCCGTTCAGAGATTTTTTCCAAGGACCGCCCGCCGCAGGCATTGAATGCCACCACTTTAAGCCGGCGCCGTTCCAAACGCGCCGGCCGATTTACAATCACAGGCCCCCAGGGATGCGAATTGAGAGCGGCGTTGGCAATCTCGGCGCTTTCCTCGATAGGCGAGTTCAGTTGTTCGGTACTCCCGCGCCTGGGTTGATGGCTCTGCCGCTGTCCAAGGTACGCGCCAGCTCCTTCACAGAAGTGATGGGTGATGAGCACGTCCGTTCCCGGCAGACGTAAGCCGTGATCCGTCCGTTAATTTGCTCTTTACCCGCTGCCGCTTCGGGAACTAATGAGCCGCCGCTGTCAGGGTCGACCACAAAGACCGCGCGGTTCGGAACATAAATTTGTCCGAGCTGTCTGA
>JAMXLL010000337.1 GCA_024281015.1 Candidatus Binataceae bacterium | reverse complement strand
ATTCGAAATAACTACCCTCGATCCGCCATTTCTCGTTGCTCACTTTGTTCGCACCTCGAAGGGTCGTAGGGCTTTCCTCGCGCGGGGATCGCCCTCATGTACTCGATCTGCCCAAGCCGCCATATCAGCGCATCGCACTAATCATTCGGCGTTCTTGATTGCATAGAGCCGTCCGGGAACGTTGCGAGTGATGAGGCAAGTTATTCGCCGGTACGCTTCGAGCCGTCCGAGGGGGGCTATCCGACGTCCGGCTCCAGCAAGTCTGCACGAATTGCTTCCAGATCGGCAACATCCAGCCCCAAACTCTCGAGCAGAAAATTCTTGATTCCCCCGCTTTCGTCGACCAGCGAGAAAATCGGTTCGAGTTGACGCCTGCTGAGTGGCATTTTGGGGAACGTGGTATTGCTTTCGAGAAAATCTGCAATGATCAGGTTGCGGCTGACCCCCAAAAGCTCCAGCAGCAGCACCGCTCCAACTCCGGTGCGGTCGCGCCCGGCTGAGCAGTGGAACACTAGCGGATAGACTTCGCGTTCCGCCAACAACTTGAAGAACGACTGCCAGCCGTTGCGAAATTCGGTAACGATAACGAGATGCTCGTGACCGGGCGGCACCTCGCTCTTGTAGAATCCGTCGTCGCGGAACCAGGTGTCGCCGATCGGTATATGCTCCCAGCGGACGCCGGATTCGAGAAATTCAGCGCGCGGGGGGCCGAGATGGCGGACTTCGAGTTGGCTCTGCAGTGTGACCAGGGTCCGCAGCCGGATTGCGGCAAGGGGATGAGTACTTTCCTGCGGGATTTCGGCGAGGTGCGCGGAACGATAAATCTTGCCCCGCTGCACCCGGAGTCCTCCAGAGACCGGATGGCCCCCAAGATCGCGGAAATTGCGTCCGCCAATCCGCCGCAGAAGATCGAAATCGACGACAACTCGCGGGGGGTCGCTTAACTTGTCTTTTCTGTCTGGTGCGCCGGGCAATCGACCGTTTACCTCGGATTAGCCACTAACAAGCCTGTCTAACATTTTCAATGTGCCCGGCGCGGGGAGTGCTTACGCGGCTGACCAGGAGGGAAGGCGCTTGCGGGACGGCTACGTGGTGGCGCGTTCACGCGATCGAGCAATCGGAACACGCGGTCGCGTATTGCCTCCATTGCCCACAGCAGACTCAGGCCGAGTGCTATTCCCATTCCCTGCATAATTTCAGATGCTAACTCGAGCGGCTTGAGCTGCTCGACCGGGGGCGATTCCGAAATCTTAACCTGCTCGGCCATCATAACGTTAGACTACGGCCCGGAAAGTGCCTAAGCAAGCTCGGCCTTCCTGTCCCGGAGAGCCATACCCAGGCCGCATCCGCGTCGCAATAAGAAATCATCGCGGGAACCGATGTGTCGATCCATCGAGCAGACGGTATAAGCGGCCTGACGCCGCAGCGATGATTCGCTCATTTTTCATGCGCGGTCGCGCACCGAGTTGGCGCCTTGCTGCTTGGCGCAATGCGCACAGCAGTAGATTTTTCCGCCCTGTTCCACGCCGTGGCCGACGATTCGGCAATTACAATGCGCGCAACTTGGTGCCATTGCATGAATGGCGCATTCGAAGCTGTCGAAGGTCATGGTGCGGCTATCCTGAGTAATTCGGAACGCCTTATCGTACTCATTTCCGCAATGATCGCATTTAGCCATTGTCGTATGTCCTTGGAGATGATTCGGTTGAAGCGCAAAGAGATGGCCAGATTCGATCGTAAAATTGAATATTGCCGGAGCCAGAAAATTTGTGAGAATGCTGACCCGAAACGGGCGCCAGGATTCAGACTCGATCAGCCGCGAAGCTGTTTGCATGGCCATTGACTAATTTGTCGATCGCTGTTGTAACCATGCCTAGTCTTAAGCGCTTCTCATGATGCCCATAATTCAATTGGCGGGAATTGGTCCAGCCAGAACCGCCGCAAGCGCGACAAGAGGTGCTAACGTCGTTTGCATCTCCGGTGCTGTTACCATATCCAGCGCAAGCCTTGCAGAGTTCCGTCGTAGATCTGGCTCGCCTGCTTTCTTTTAGAATGACGAGTGATAAAGCCATGGCGACACCGATTAGAAGCATTTGAGCAGCTATAGTCTTGTCCACAGTTGCGAACCGCATCTCTACCGACCTCCATATTTCTTCCCCACCGGCTTGCTACCGCGTATTTCGCAATTCGTTCAGGCATGCATGAACCTGTGACGTAACAATAATGATGCCGGGACCGCATTCGGCCAACCAGCGCTCGTCTCGAATCAGGCACGACACCAGATACGCGCCATACGATTCGAAGACAACGCAAGGGGGGCGCAATGCGATTCAAAAGCGCCGGCGGTGATGGAGGCTATGGGCGCGAGTCGAGCGGTTTGACAAGCTGGCGTTCGAATTCAGCCGCAAGCGTGTCTACGGTATCCGCTTCTTCGGCCGGTTTATCGGTACGTATGTGCAGGATACGGGCGAAGCGAAGGGCCATCCCTACCGCATAGCGCGGACTCCGCTGAATATCGCTATAAGCTACCTCGACCACGATTTCCGGCCGGACAAAAACAGTACCAGCGCGTTCCGCAACTTTGATGGCCTGCAGCCGGCGCGTCATTTCTTCAAAATCAGCATCAGTCAGACCTTTGAATGTCTTGCCTACCATGACGAACTGGCCGGTCGCCGGATCACGGACCGCAAGATGGTAATTCGATAACCACCCATGCCGGCGGCCATAACCCCAATCTGCTGCCACTATCACCAAATCAAGCGTGCGAGCGTTCTTGATCTTGAGCCAGCCGCGGCCCCGTGCGCCGGGCGTATACAGGCTCGATAGCGCCTTGGCCATCAGGCCCTCATAGCCTGCGCCGATGGCGCGCGAGTAGAACTCGTGTGCCTGCTCTACCGAATCGGGAATAATACGAGGTGCCAGTTCCAATCCAGCCCGAGTAGCTAGCTCGGCCAGGCGCTGATAGCGCTCGCGGTAAGCGGTATCGATCAACAAATCGCCGTCAACGCCGAGCAGATCGAAGACGAACAGCCGAATCGGTTGTTCAGCCCGGACCTGCTCGATTCCGCGCACCCTGCCGAACCGGCGCATCAATTCCTGAAAGGCCAGCGCTTCGCCACGCATCCCGACCGCGATCACTTCGCCGTCAAAAATTGGCCGGCGCTCCCTCAATGGCGCCATCATCTCTGCCACTTCGGGCAAACTTGGTGAGATGTCGTTCATGCGGCGGGAAAAGATATGCACCCCGGACGGCGCGCAGTGGATTTGAACGCGCGCGCCATCGAGCTTGTACTCGAGTGCCAGGGACTCGCCAAGGATGGCGAAGGCCGCCGTCACACTGGCGGCGGGCGCCGCCAGCATCGGGCGGATTGGTTTGGGTCGCGACGAGGGCAACGTGTATGACGCAAGGGACGCTGGATCGGTTTGCACGGGCACCCCTTGTGCTGCGTCCGTGGAAGTGCCTGCTAGTTCGCCGGTCGTGGGTGCGACCGGCTCCGCACCGGCCCGACCGGGGTGGAACTGCGACACGATTTGCCCGAGATCCGTATCCAGCATATGTGCGCGGCGAATCTCGCTGACGGGGCGGCCCGCCATTCGCGCGATCGCCTCGAGCATCAGTCCTTCACTCATACCGTGCCGCATTTCTCGAATAAGAATCTTAGCCAGGTACTTGCCTTCGAGTGCGCTTGCGCGGGCAAATAGTGCGCGCAGAAGCTCAAATTTGCGCCGACGCGAGTGCGGCCCCTCGATGCCGGCGACCTCCACAAGGTCCTGCGCAACCTCGCCGAGCGTCAAGCGCGGTGGCGGATCTGTAGCCCTCAAGCGCAGCAGAACCTCGATGGCTTCACCGAAGTCCACCGCGGCGGCGAAGATTTCCTCGCCACTCTCGCTGTGGTCAGGGACGAGTTCTGCTACGACCCGCCAGATCGCACGCCCGCTCACCTGCAGGCGCTTTTCCTGTGTCTGTGGCAGTGGGCGCCCGACCATGAAGCGTGCAGCAATTGCCGCCTCTCCGATTTCAAGCCGTGCGAGGAAGTCGCCGGCTAGTTGTGCAATCTGGAGACGGCTGCTGGTCTGTCCCAGTGACTGGCAGACCAGGGCAAAATCGTAAAATGATGCCATTTACGAAATTACACCCGCCGGAAAGAGGATTCTTGGGCGGTAAACGTCAAGGCGCCCTCACCCTTACACTTGCTCAGGCCCGCGCCTATCAGTTTTATTGGCTTGCGCGCCTCTTCCACACCGAGCTGGAAGTCTTCCAGTTCCACCACATAACGGTTGAGTAGCGCAGAGCGCTCCCCCTGGGCTCTCGCGGATAACACCCGGTGAGAGATGCAACCGATAGGGGCAGTTCAACTCATGCCAATCGGATGCGATTTTAAAAAAGGAAGAAACTCGCTCAGGAATTCCTCGCGAGCCTCGTTGAAGAAGGCATGTCCCGCATTAGGAATTATGTGCAACTTGGCGCCCGGAATTCGCTCGGCCAGGATTTCCGAATTGCGCGCCGGGATGAGGACGTCTCTGGCCCCGGTAATAACCAACGTCGGCGTGGTGATCTGCGGTAGACGATCGTAGGTCTTAAGCGCATACGTCGCGTCGAGATGCCGCTTGAAGATGAAGGTAGGTGTGGCATTAACCAGGAGCCGTGGTATGGACGCTTCGAGTTCCGCCTGGTGATTCTTTATGTACTCAGCAGTATAGGCGAGAGGCCAGCCGCGCCGAATTACGTCTTCATCCGACAAGCCTTCGCGCGGTGCAGTGAGCAGTTTTATTGATTCGGGCGGCGGCGGCACGGCGTTTTTTCCGCCGAACGTGGTGCAGCCGAGGGTCAGGGTCTGCAGCCTGGACCCATAGCGAAGTGCAATCTCCTGCGCGATCATGCCACCCATCGAGACGCCAAAAAGATGCACGCGGCTCAGCTTCAGGTCGTCAAGAATGGCGACGGCATCCGCCGCGAACATTTCGAGTGAATAGGGGATGTCCGGCTTGTCGCTCTGTCCAGTGCCGCGATTGTCATAGATAATGGTACGGAAAGAACGTGCCAGCTCGCTGACCAGCTCAGGCGACCAACCCGCCGAACTTCCACCGAGACCCATTACCATCAATAGCGGATCACCGCGGCCGGCCACCTCATAGTGCAGACGGACATCACCAACACGTACTTCAGCCATCGGTTACTCCTTGGTGCTTGATGCAGGACTTATAGCATTCGAGCGCATCCCAGGTCAGCGCTCCCGATGGTTCAGGAAACGTCGTGATTCACGTTGCGCTAACGGCGCGGGCCGCGGCAGCTGCGGCCGTGGCGCGACGCTCGCTTACAGCCGGTTTGCGGAATTTCATAATCAATTCGCTGCGCGCGACGTACGCCGTCTCTTCGTGCACGAAACCATGTTTGACGAGCAGGCCGGTCAGGCTCTCGCGAGTGTAATGGGTGATATGCTCGTCGCGGTACCCACCAGGTAACAGTGCCCCATAGAGTGGCTCAATTATCTGCCATCCGATCGTCGCGTAATCGGGTGTGCCGATAATCAGCGTGCCGCCGGGTTGCAGCACGCGGTCCATTTCGCGAAAAAGCACCTCGTCGTAAGGAATGTGCTCGATAACCTGTGAGCTGATAACGCAGTCGAAAGTACCGCTGCAGAAGGGGAGCGCAAATGCCGACCCGCGCACCAGTTCAATTCCGCGCCGCCGCAGGAAGCGCAACTTGCCCATGCTCACGTCCATGCCGACGGCGTTGTTTAAACTCTGGACGATGACGCTCGAACCGCAGCCGATATCGAGTACGCGCGCCGCGCCTCGCGCCCAAGAGATGGCAATGCGATGCCGGCGGCGCTGCCAATAACGCTGTAATGGTATCAGGCTATAAAAGGCCCTTTCGTCATAATCAGCCGAGTTGATCGAATTGCGCAGTTTCCACAACCCAAGGCTCGAGCGCATCAAATCAACCCCGAAACGCAGCAAGCGCGCATGGGAGCGCCCGCTCTCGCGCGGGAAATAGGTGAACGGCACTTCGAAGACCCGGTAGCCTTGCGCGTACGCTTTTACCAGCAATTCCTCGATCACCTCAAAGTTACGCGCGACCAGGTTCAGACCTTGTAAAGCCTCGCGCCGATAAAGGCGAAAGCCGCTGGACAGATCGCGAACCGGCATTGACAGCAGACGCCGGATCCAAAGATTGAGCAAACGGCTCAGCCAGCTTCGAGTTATGCCCGCGAACGCGGTGCCGCCGCGCGTATAGCGCGACGCAATTACGATATCGGCCTCGCTACGCGCCCGCCACAGCTTGGCCGCAAACGCCGGCTCATGCGAAAGATCGGCGTCCAGCGTCAGTACATATTCTCCCCGCGCTTCGGCGAAACCGGTCTCCAGCGCGCCTGCATAGCCGCGCCGCCGCTCGGTGACCGCTCGCGCTCCCAGTTCAGCCGCGATTTCGGGCGTTCCATCGCGGGAGCCGCCGTCAACCACGATGATTTCGTAGCTGAGGCCTTCGCGATCCATGACGGCTCTGAGGCGAGGTACGAGTTGGCGCAGATTATCGCGTTCGTTGACGACTGGCAGAATAATCGAGAGGTCCATTCTTAAATTGCCAATTTGTTATAGGATACAGCGTCTCGAAAGAATACGTACCGCCGGGTTTCCAGTCTATGTTCACAACTTGACAGGCCAGGTACTTTTCCGGCTGGGCACAAAAGCCTGAGGGAAGGGCTGTTGCTGCTTGCCCGCGCCCTGTCTGCGCCGTACTCTCGATACGGGTTCGTAATGTGGGCGGGGGGTTTGTCGGTCGATGCACTCCTTCAAATCTGTTGGCAGGTCAATCGTCTTCACACTGATGGGCATCGTGCTGGTGTCGGCGATGGCCGCGGCGGCACGGCATGGGCGCCGCAAGGCCCCGCCAGCCGAGCTGATGCCACTCAATGAAATCCGGGTCTACGGTAACCGGCCGGCGCCCTTCGCATTGGCGGCCAAATCGGCGGAACTGATGGCGATCCATAGCGGGGCAGTGCTTTATGCCTACAACGAGCACCTGAAGATGCAACCCGCCAGCCTCGCCAAGATGATGACCTTCTACCTGGCCTTGGAGGCTCTGCGGCAAAAGCGCATCACGCTCGAAACTGAAATGCCAGTCAGCGAGACGGCCTGGCGCTTGTCGCTTAATGACTCCGTGTCGCGAATGTTTCTGCAGGTCGGCCACAAGGTTCCGGTCCGCGACCTGCTCTATGGCTTGATGGTGTCGTCAGGGAATGACGCGGCGGTGGTACTGTCGGAATACTTGGGCGGCAGCCAGGAAGCCTTCGCCCAGCAGATGAATCAAAAGGCGCGGGCCCTCGGGCTTACAGAGACGCATTTCACCAATCCTGACGGTCTGCCTACGCCTGACGAGTACACTACCGCTTCGGACATGGTAAAGCTCGGGCGCGCCTTGCTGGAAAACTTTCCTGAAGCTCTGCAATATACGTCAGCGAAGGATTTTACCTTCACGACCATTGGGAACAATGGCCGCAACGTCACCATTTCGCAACGCAACTTCAACACGCTGTTGTTTTATGACTCCCGCGTCAACGGGATCAAAACCGGCCACGTGGATGAAGCAGGTTATCACCTGGTGGCTTCGGCCCATACCGACAACCTTGATCTCATCTCGGCCGTGTTTGGAACCTCGAGCATGGAGAGCCGGCGGGTCGAGACCGATAAGCTGCTCGAGTGGGCCTTCCGCACCTTCACTACTGTTCAATCTGACTGGCACAAAGCCATCCCCGACAAACTTCGGGTCTACCAGGGCGACCTCGCTGAGGTACCGATCGCGCCTGAGGGTGGCTCCTCGTACTTCACAGTTGATCAGGGCCTGGAACGAAGGCTGAAGCTGGTGCCTGTTCTTACGGATAAGCTGCTGGTAGCTCCGTTGCCGAAAGGCACGGCCGTAGGCCAACTCACGGTTGAGATTGCCGGAAAACCGGCATCATCGGTGCCGATTGTAACCCTGGCCGCCGTCAACCAAGGCAGCTGGTTTCATCGAGCGGTTGATTCAATCCGGATGAAGCTGTAGGGCGTCGAGGGCGAGCGATTATTTCCAGGGACGTTCGATTATCTCGGTGTTGCCGCTCTCGCTATCGACCAGCAGCAACTGAATTTGCTTGTAATCGCCTTTCGGAAAGAACACATACCCGCTCACCGTGAAATTGGTGCGCACATTCTCGCCCTGCAACGCCAGTGCGGTGATTTGCTCATTCGCCTGTGCGTGCGCCTTGCCCGGACCACCAATTGCGCCATTCATAGCCCCTGTGCCGGCGCCGATAGCGCCACCAAGCGCCGCGCCGGTTGCTCCGCTATGAATTAATGAGCCCGCAATCGCGCCGACGCCGGCGCCCAGGGCCCCAGTTATGGCACCACTGGCCGCGCCGCTGGTAAGCGCCGCCCGGAGTTCTCCTGCGCCGCCAGCTTGACGCGCCGCCTCACCGGCAGGCAGGGGCGCAATTCGCTGGCCTTGCTGGTCCAGCGCGAAAATCTGGCTGGGCACAATGGCGCGGGGAATATCGGTGCCGTTTGCGATGGAAACATAAACCGGCTGTACATCGCCGATTGTGTCCACCGGCTGCGTGGCAACGCTGAGCTGCCCCTGTTGTGGGGATGCAACGATTTTGGGGGTGTTCTTCAGCGGCGCCCGCGCCATCACACAACCGCCCAGGATAGCGGCCGTCGTCAATGACACTGCCCGAGATAAACTGCGTCCAGAGCGATTGAGATCTATTATGATTGACGCCTCCCTACGCCGACTAGCTTTTGCACGATGTCTTCATGGCGATGTCATTGATGATGTGTAAGGCGGCAGCGGCAAATCAAGCCCCCATCTCCAGAATCAAGGCCGGCCCGAGGAGTCGATTTGCTGCTCAATTCGACCGCAACGAGCCTGATTAGGCTGCATTCGCTCATTCCGTGCGGAACAAGCTATGAAGAACGCCGCCAGAAAGCGCATGACGGAAGCGCCGCAAACAGCGCTTGTAAGAGCCAGCCGCAGTGGCGAGAAATAGCGAATTGGCCAACGCTGAGCCAGTCGCACACTCCCCGAATGTGCACTGAGAGCGGCAAAAAAAGATGGAACTGGACGTGAACCATGTTGGTCGCTAGGCTCACCCGAATCCAAGCCGACAAGGACGAATCGATATATGAGCGAGAGCAAAGAACAATCCATGCCGTTCTATGCGACCGAAGTCGAAACGGAGGAGGGTTGCACCGCGTGCCACGAGCGACCTGCCAGTTACGAGCTGAGATATATGGCCAGCGAACGCGAGGAACTAAGCGTTTCGCTGCTGCGGCTATGCGATGATTGTTGGTCGAACATCATTGCATTGTTCGTTCAGGAAGGGCGTGACCTGATAGAAGAAGAGGCGGGTGAGGAGGATGAAGAAGACGAGGAGGAATATGACGATGATGAGTAGGGATTGCACGCGTCTGCAACACCATTCAGCAGCGGCAGTCAGTTAGAGGAAATCGTCATCGACCGTAATGCTTTCAAGCATATCCAACGGTTGGGTTTGCTGTTTCGGGGCACGCAATCGCGCGAATGCCTGCTGTTGTGCGAGAATCGTCGGTCAGATATGCGGGGCTGAGTGGTGCCGGGGTGGTGAAATGGCAGACACAGAGGACTTAAAATCCTCTGGG
>JAMXLL010000336.1 GCA_024281015.1 Candidatus Binataceae bacterium | reverse complement strand
TGGCGCACCGACACTCCGTTCGATGCGCTGCCCGCGAATCGCGATCTGCTCATCGAGATGGACAGCCCGTTCGTTCTGCATATGGGCTTCGACGGATGGCAAGCCGTCGAAGACCGATCATCCAAGATCCTTCCGTTCGGCAGGCACGGGGTGCGCCTTGGAAAGGACGACCTCGCCGGCAAGCGGGTCCTCGATTTCACCCGATACTTCAGCCATGACGAGAAATGGGAAGGCAACGACCACCATATACAACTTGCCTCCGAGTAGCAGGGGTTGGATCGTGGCGCAGGCGAGGCAGTGGATCACGCGCAGAGAGGTGCGAGCGCTGACGCAGTGTTTGAGGGAAATCGCGCCCTCGCCATCAGCCAGCGTCGCTTGTAATGCGTCACCGATGGCGGCGAGAGCGCACTACCCTATCGGCGCGCGCTCGCCATCGGTGCGTTACGAAAAAGCACATGGGGACGCTTAGTCAGAGAGCGAAGTAGCCGAATCGAACTTGAAGGGACGGCGGGCGGCGGCGGTGGCCCGGTCGTCGCGCCGGGTGCGAAATTCGATCCGTCCGTCGACGATGCGAAAGTCAAGGCGGTGGATGAGGCCGCAGTCGCAGCCTCATGGCCCCGCACGGGGGCTGCCGCCGATTGCGTGACAGCCACTTTGCGGTATGATGATTGTCACTTGTTCGCCGATATCACCTTGCAGCTGAAATGCCCTGGACGTCGGTGAGTGAGCTCCGCCCCGAGTAGCCCTGATGTATGTGCTGGCTGACGCTTGGACCGGGCAGGTTTACGGGTTTGGGTCAACGCCCAAGAGGGCCAGCCGATCTTTTTTCCGATTAGGTGTGTGTACCGATGGGGTTCCCCTCGAGATTTATCGCTGCTCGCCAGCCCTCTATCGCCGGCTCAAAATTCATGACCGCATCAGCTACGTTCCCTTCCCTTGCCGAATAAACGAGAAGGGAATTGCGGTGTGCCCAAAGTGGATGCCCGGACCCAGGGATTATCAAAGAATGAGGTGATCTGTCGATCCCTCAGACTAGCTTCTGCATCTAACGCGATCGAACGCGTGGTTTGTTGTACGGTGAGCCCAAACTCGACACCCATCGTTGGTCTCCCTACCGAGGGCTTCCCTTAGGGAACGCCGCAATCAATCTCCATCGGGACGTAGTTGACCACGACTCAACCAACGCCACCGATCGTCGTCATAAAGATTGATCTGCTGATCTCGTGGCACGTCTTCCGTGCTTTGTGGAGATCGGAGGCGCCGCTCCTGCTCGCTCATTAGGAGACGACGCTGCGCGTTTCGGGCTGCGACTTCTGCGATGAGCGTCCTGTACAGGTCATAGGCTTTACGCATCGGTATGCCTCGCTCCATAAGGTCTCGCGGTGAGCCGGCCGGTGGGTGCTTTTCGAAGTTGTCAATCACATGCTTCAGCTCGTGAATGCCAAGGTATCTTGCCGCCTCCGGATTTGGGGCTCGAACTTCCATGTAGTTCGGAAAGGTCATTCCGCGTGTCGGCTCACGTGGTCCAACAGCCAACAGCGATGGAAAGTTTCCCAGGTCGGGGTAAGCCTCGCGCATACCCGGATGAGCGTGTTGCTCGTAAAGCGGCGCATCTCTAAACGATCCCCGCCGCAACGGCACGCCAGCGTTCGGGTGAACTTGATAGCCAGTATCCGGAATTTCGAATGTCCACCTCTCATCCGCAGCTCGCTCCAGGCCTGTCGCGCGCCAAATCTCATCCGCAGATTTGCCCGCGGCTTCCATCTCCATGGCGGTCGGCAGCTTGTTCCGAGGAAATGTTCTCGCCATCGTGCCGCCGATAATCGCGAGTTTCGCCGGCGGAAGCCAGTCGAGCGCTGCATTGAGAGTACCCATACCTATATCGGCGGCAGCTTGGCCGTAATTGCCAGCCCGCGCCTCTTCGCTAGCCCGCGCTGAGTCTTTACTCGCTTGAACGGTTCCGGAACCCGGCAGCAACAGCCCAGCAAGCAGCGCCGCCTTGCGCAGAGTTTCAAATGCGTGAGGCCCCAGGTAATAGCGCGTATTTTCCACCGATAGCGCGTCCCCCAGCGAAGCCCAAAAATCCTTTGGTGGCGACGGAGGTTCGGGCTTCGGTCGAAACACCAACTCGCCCGGACTGTAGAATGGCACTTGAGGTAAGGACTGATCCGCGGTATCGGCCGCGCTCGTATTCCTAAGTTCAGGTTCCGACCGCGGGGTTGCAGGTCGATTGACTGCCTGCGCAAATGACATCGGATGCGGAAGATTCGAACCCGATGACGGACCATTGGCCGCCATATCGTTAGCGGGCTGAACGAGACTACTCAGAAGTCCACCAGACTGCTGCGTGAGTCCCCCCAGAAGTCCGCCGCTCGGGTTAACCGCTGGACGCAGGGTGTTTTGACGCCCGATTTGATCCCACGGCGCAGGCGCGCCGTTCAACGGGCTTGGCATCCAGAATGGCCAATTCTCTAACTGCAGACGCCAATCGGATGGTGAAAATTGTTCTTTCATTGGCTTTTATC
>JAMXLL010000335.1 GCA_024281015.1 Candidatus Binataceae bacterium | reverse complement strand
ATCAGGATTATCGACTGGACAATATGGCAACAGGGACCTGTCGCCACGGCGATGTTAGCCGATATGGGCGCCGAGGTTATCAAGATTGAGGAGCGCGGCAAAGGCGACCCAGGCCGCGCGGTCATGTCGATGGGCGGCGCGTCGGCCACAGCCAACAGCGGCACCAATTACTATTTCGAGGCCAACAACCGGCACAAGCAGAGCATCGCGCTTGATTTGACCAAGCCCGAGGCGCGCGAAATTGTGTACAGGCTTGCGGAAAAAAGCGACGTCTTCGTGCAGAATTTCCGCAAGGGTGTTGCCGAACGGCTGCGGCTTGGCTATCGCGACCTCAGCGCACGCAATCCCAAAATCATCTATGCAAATTCCACCGGCTACGGTCCCTATGGCCCGGACAGCGGTGAACCATCTTTCGACTACATGGCCCAGGCTCGTTCCGGCCTGATGAATATCTCATGTCTACGCACCGAAGACCCGATCTATTTGACCGGCGGTGTCGCCGACCAGATGGGAGCTATCATGCTCGCATACGGCGTGATGACGGCGCTGGTTGCACGCGAGCGCCAGGGCGTGGGTCAGGAACTCCATGCTTCGCATCTCGGTTCAATGATCGCGCTGCAGGGCCTCAACGTCTCAATGCGTACGATTCTCGGCAAGGAAATGCCGCGCGCGCCGCGCGATGACGCTTACAATCCACTCTGGAATCATTACCGCTGCTCCGATGGGTTATGGATTTGCCTGGGGATGCTGCAGACCGATCGTTATTGGAAGGACTTCTGCCATGTCCTCGGTATTTCGGAACTAGTCGAAGACGAGCGCTTCAAGGATATGCGCGCTCGCACCAAAAACCATCGCGAGCTGGTCTCGATTCTCGACCGGATTTTCGCCGCCAAGTCACGGCCCGAATGGCTTAAGATCCTGAAAGACGGCGGCGACTTTATTTACACCATCGTCAACAAGATCTCCGACCTGCCCAATGATCCCCAGGTGATAGCCAACGGCTACGTGGTAGACTACGAGCACCCGACAATCGGCCAGACACAACTGGTCGGCGTGCCGGTAATTCTCGACCAGACGCCCGGCAATCCGCGTGGCCGCGCGCCCGAACTCGGCGAGCACACCGAACGCATCCTGACCGAGTTGCTCGGTTATAGCTGGGACGACGTGGCGAGCTTGCAGCAAGCCGGAGCGATTTGAGCCCTGCACGGGCGTGAACTGATGGCAGGTGAGCCTGCTCCGAATAAATCGAACAGGAGGAGTGCACCATGGAGTCGACCGGCACTCTGGAAGATCGCGTGGAAATCCGCGAGCTCTATGCGCGCTATGCATATACTATCGATTACGGTCCGTATGAGGAGTGGGTCAGATGCTTCACCGAAGATGGGGTTTTCGAAAGCCCCCGTTTTGGGCGACATACCGGCCGGCAAGGGTTGCTGAAATTTACCGCTATGTACAAAGATGCCAACGGCGACGCCAAAGTGCGGCACATGATGACCAATGTGACGTTTCGCGTTGATGGCGATAATGCGACCGGCGGCTGCTATTTGACTTATTACCATTGCAAGAACGGCAAGGCGATCCTCGAAGCGATTGGCCGCTACGACGACGAATTGCGCAAGGTGGACGGGAATTGGTTATTTGCCCGCCGCCGCGTCTTCATCGACGGCCACGCCTAGCGCATAGGCGCCCACTTTCCCTCCCGAGACACGAGTTGGTGAGTTCCGTTCGGCCCCTCGTCGGTCCGTGGTAACTAATGTTGTAACTACTCTGAACTCTCTATTTAATAAAACGAGAGACGCTGTATGACCGCGTCTAGGTCCCCCGGAATTGGGGCCCGGACCGTCACCCAACCATTCGAAGGCGATTCGAAAGCGACCTCGCTGAGATGCAGCCAGAAACGCCCCGGCGCCAGTTCGGCCGCTGCCGGGCCCCCATACAGAGCATCGCCGATCAACGGATGGCCGATACTCGCAAGGTGCACCCGAACTTGATGACGCCTGCCGGTGCGCGGCCGTACCTCAAGCAACGAAGAGCCGCGAAAACGCCGCAGCCGCCTTACGACTGTTGCAGCCGGCCGCGCAGGTGAGTGCTGCTGTGCACCAAACGCGAACGTGATCATTTTGCGGCGATTTTTCGGATGATGGGCAATCGGAGTGGCTATCTCGAATTGCTCCTCGACGTCGCCAGCGCATAACGCGAGGTAACGCCGATCAATAGCGCCGCGGCGAAGCGCTGTCCGCATCGCATCGAAGGCATTAGGTTTGCGCGCGATAATCAGCGCGCCCGAGGTCCCGTTGTCCAGTCGATGGAGAAGACCGCCTTCGAGCGGCTTGTTGCCCGCTTCTACGATCTCGGGGTAGAGCGCGACAAGAGCATTTATCACCGTGCCGTGCTCGCTCGCGTTTAAGGGGTGGCATGGCACCAATCCTGGCTTATTGACGATCAGGAGTGAGTCGTCGAGATAAAGCGTTTCGATTTTCAGGTGAGTATTTGCAAGCAGTGCCGATGCCTGGGGCGCCTCGGCGACACTTACGTCATCGCCTGACGCGACCATCGAGCCTTTGGTCACCCGATGTCCATTTACCGTGACTCTGCCGCTATCAATTAACTCCCTGGCTTTGCGGCGCGACGCCGCCCATCCGAGACGCACCAGGAGAAGATCAAGGCGCGGGTTACGCGCACTGGGCTGAGGGCTAATTGTTCGAAATGCCGTGGCGCACCCAACCCTCGATTTGTTTGAAAAAACCAGCGAACGGGTCCTCGTGCGGCGCCGGCATAAAGTAGCACTTGCTCATGAAGTCGAGTGCGCCGGAGTAGTGCTCGAAACGGTTGCTCAACTCTTCGAAAATTAAGAAACCTGGATTATACAAGGACACGTCAAGTTCGGAGACAGTGCGATATGAACGCGCACCCTCTTCGAGGTAGTAACCGAGATAACCTCCGCGCTCGACATAACGGCGAAATAGTCCCGACATAAACAGAGTGTAATCACCCACGTACTTGCGAAGTTCGCGTTCGCCCTGTACCCGCGCGAGCTCGTCCTGGCTAAGCCCGGCCTGGGCGAGCATCATTTCGACGACACTGGTCAGACGTTTTCCGTCTGCCCCGCGCAGACGCAGCCAGCGAGTGGAATGACTGAAGTCAGCCAGTACCGCTGCAACGTACTCTGCTATCTGCCGATCACCAATTCCGAGTTCACTGAAACTTTTGTGGACCAGGTGAAGAAAGAAGCCTTTGAGCTTCTCCGAAGAAGATTGCTGCACAGGCATGAGCGATCTAAACCTCCTCCCCGGAAACTCCCCTTGATGTAATGAATTCTCGGCAAATATTACAAGAATAAACTTTCAAATTTAGAGATTGCCTGGCGGCCGAAGCGCTGGAGTCGTTGGCGCCGCACTGGACGGCAAGCTGCGATGGTAGGCTGGGAATTGCTTCCATGATGCCCAGAGCAAGATCGCGAGCAAGATCAATGCCGTGAGGATGTCGAGCAGCCCAGGACGTACGGCCCCGCGTTCGAACCCCTTCGTCATCTGTTCCCCACTCCGTCCTGGGTGCCATTAAGAGTCTCCGGGCGATTATTGGTGGCCTTGCGCAGGGCCGATCTAATCACCGCGCTTCCTCCCCTGGCAGGCAGTCCAAACATCGCGCGCAACTCGCGCCCGGTCTGCGAACGCTCACACGCGGCCACCTTTAATGGCTCCCCGGCCACCACGATGCGCCCCCCTGCGTCGCCTCCACCCGGTCCGAGGTCAATTATGTAGTCCGCGTAGCTGATAAATTCGAGATTGTGCTCAATCACGACCAGAGTATTGCCTTCAGCAACCAGGCGTAGCAGCACGCGCAATAATCGCTGAATATCACTCGATGCCAGCCCCGTAGTGGGTTCGTCGAGCAGAAACATCCGCGGTAAAGGTTGGCCGCGGTCGTCGGTCTTAGCCGGTTCGAGGTCCGTCAGGAGAAAGCGTGCAAGCTTCAAACGCTGCGACTCCCCGCCTGAGAGGGTTGAAGTCGGCTGTCCAAGCTGCAGGTAACCGAGCCCGACTGCCGATAGCGGTTCGAGCCGGCGGGTGATAGCAGGATGCCTATCGAACAAGCGAAGCGCCTCGTCAATCGTAAGGTCGAGTAGATCGCTGATATTTTTGCCGCCCAGCAGGATTGCCAGGATATGGCTCTGAAAACGACGTCCTTCACAGGATTCGCATTTCACCTCCAGGTCGGCCATGAAATGCATCTCGATGGTCACGGTGCCGGTGCCATGACATTTCTCACAACGCCCGCCGTCGACATTAAAGGAAAAGTCCCGGGGTTTTATCCGGAGCCGCCGAGCCTCGGGGGTGGCTGACAATAGCCGGCGAATTTCGTCATACACTTTCAGGTAAGTGGCAGGATTCGAGCGCAGCGAACGGGCCGGTAACTCCTGTCCCATGTGCACCATCTCGCCGACCTGGGCCAGGCCCTCAATTCGTTCGCACGCACCGGCCTCGCTTACTGCCTCACCCGAGTAGCGCAGGTAATTGTTGTAGAGCACGCTCTCGATCAGGGTGGATTTTCCGGAACCCGAGACTCCCGTTACGCAGACCAGTCTGCCGAGCGGGACGGCAACGTCAAGTTTGCGCAAATTGTTTTCGCGTGCGCCGATAATGCGTATAACCGAATGGTCGCGGGTGACCCGGCGTTGACGGGAAACTGCGCGCATTAACAGCACGCGCGCCGGCTTCTGGGCTGTGTCGTAGCGTCCATTAAGAGGCGGTTGGCGCGTTTTCAGTAGCATGCCGCCATCGCGGCCGCCACCCGGACCGAGTTCCACAACCCGATCAG
The DNA here is from genome assembly GCA_024281015.1 of Candidatus Binataceae bacterium. Taxonomy (GTDB): domain Bacteria; phylum Desulfobacterota; class Binatia; order Binatales; family Binataceae; genus JAMXLL01. The sequence goes on along the minus strand of JAMXLL010000335.1, from coordinate 9,724 downwards.
CGCCGGCTATCATCGTGGGGTCGTGCTCCACGACCACGACCGTGTTACCCAGGTCCCGCAGGTGGCGCAGCACACCAAGAAGGCGGCGCGAATCACCAGCATGCAACCCGACTGTTGGTTCGTCGAGTGTGTAAAGGGTGCCTGAGAGCAAGCTGCCGAGGGCGCTGGCCAGATGAATTCGTTGCGCTTCACCGCCGGAGAGCGTGCGCGCCTGCCGCTCGAGCGTGAGATAGCCAAGGCCGACTTCATTCAAGTATCCCACTCTGTTGCGTAGCTCGCGCAGCGGTGCAGCGGCGCGCGCGGCTGTTTGGCGATCGCGCGCGAGCAGGTTCAGCCATTCCGGCAAATCGCGCACGGGAATTTGTCCAATCTGAGCGATTGATTGACCCCGGAGTTTTACATTCAGCGCTTCGAGTTTGAGCTTGGCACCATGGCAATGCGGGCAGGGGACGAAGCGCCGATAGCGCGCCAGCAGAATGCGTACATGGGTCTTGTACCGCCTGCGTTCGAGCCAGCGAAAGAAGCCCCGAATTCCCGGCCACCGTTCGTCGCGTGTCTCGCGCTCATCGGGCCGCGCTTCACCGTCGAGCAACCAGGCGTACTCTTCCGGCGTCATGTCGCGCAGCGTAACACCCGTCCTGACCCGCGCTCGCCGCGCACACTTCAGCATCCATTCTTGCATTTCGCGGTACGCCGGTGTGCGCCATGGCACTACGGCACCCTGGCGCAGCGAGAGGAGCGGGTTCGGGATGACCTTTTGAAGATCGAGTTCGACGGTGCGGCCGAATCCTTCGCACGTGGCGCAGGCACCAATCGGGCTGTTGGACGAAAACAAGGCCGGCACCGGTTCCGGGAAGCTTTGGCCACATTTTGAACAATTGAATCGCCGGTCGAATTCGAGCGATTGGGTCACTTTCATCCTGGATTCGTCGCGTACCACTCTGAGTGCCCGAGCCCGGCCGCCGCCCAGGTAGAAAGCTTTTTCTAGCGCCTCGCGAACTCGGTCTTCAGCGCCGGAAGGGGCGACGGCAATGCGATCGATGAGCACGTTGACCAGACCTTCGCGGCTGCGGCAGCGCTCGGCGAAATCGGCGGTCCCGACGATCTCACCGGCATCAAAGAGCCGATGATAACCATTTTGTAGAAGGTAATCGGCCGCTTGCGTGATGGAGCCCGAGGGCGCCTCAAAGGGGGCAATGAAAAGATACAGTCCGGGCGCCTTCAAGACGCGTGCAGCCGCACTTTCGACCGTGTCGCGCGTCACCTGGAGATCACATCGCGGACAGATCGTTTGTCCAGCGGTGGCGAACAACAACCGCAGATAGTCGTTGATCTCCGTAACCGTGCCTACCGTCGAGCGGGCATTTTTGATCGTGTTTTTCTGCCGTAGCGCCAGGGCGGGCGGAATGTCCGAAATCGAATCGACATCAGGTCGATCGATACGTTCCAGGAAGAGCCGCGCGTAAGTCGACAGACTCTGCACATAGCGGCGCTGGCCCTCCGCATAGAGGGTATCGAACACGAGACTCGATTTGCCCGAACCCGAAACCCCGGTAATCACCGTCAACTGCCGATGAGGTATATCCAGCGAGATATTGCGGAGATTATGGGTGCGCGCTCCGCGAATGCGGATAGAATGGGGCGAGCCGCTTGCACTGCCGGCCGGGGATGCATCGAGTACGGTTCCACGATGACCATCCTGGGCGGCAATGGACGTCTCGCCATTCGAGCTGACATAAGGCCGCTTGGCAGATGCTCTGCGTGGCACGTTTCCAGCCGTTTTAATCGGATGGCCGACGCCTGCTGCGTGCGGCCTATCCGAGTTCCGTTGCAGGATTCGGCTCCAGGCTTTAGCGGCAGTTAGCGGGGGTCGCCCAGCGGACGGGCCTTAATCTTACGCTCACCGGGATATTCGACCGCCACCTCTGCGTAGAGCTCTCGCAACCGGACATCGAATTGCGCTTCGAGCCGGCTGGTCGCTGCCAGCCGTTCGGTTTGTGGGAGATGCTCGATTTTTTTGAGCTCGTCCTCGAGTTGGCACATCAGGCGGTTGCGCTGCACCAGGTATTGATAACCATTCATAGCTAAAAATCCGGAAAGACAATCGTAACCGGTTGAATTATAGTTGACATGTTGGCGTGGAGAAAACTGTGGTGGTCCAGGTTTCTGCAAACCGTAGCTCCGCAAGCGAACCCGCGCTGCCTGTTCTGCGCGCCTGGGATCTCCCCAATCTAGTGCTTGGATTCATGACGCGCGAAGGCGGCGTCAGCCACGGATTGTATCGCTCGTTCAATCTTGCCTACTGGGTCGGCGATGACCCTGGCTCGGTACGCACGAATTGGGAACGGTGGCATGCCGCGTATCCCGGGCTGCGCCCCATTCGCTTGCAGCAGGTTCACGGCAGCCTAGTTCATCGGGTCGCTATGGCCGATGACGGGACGGTAAGAATCGGCGATGGAATGGTGACTGCGGCGCCAGGAATCGCACTCGCCATCTTTACAGCCGATTGCGTACCGGTGTTGATGGTCGAGCCTGATAGTGGAGTCCTTGGTGCACTGCATGCAGGATGGCGCGGGACGCTGGCCGGCATCGTGCAGGAGGGGGTCAATGCCATGGCCATGCTGGGGGCGCGCGTTGATCGGATTCGCGCCGCGCTCGGGCCGGCTATCGGGAGTTGTTGCTTCGAAGTGGACGCTGCCCTGGCCGCGCGTTTCATCGCGAAGATCCCTACCGCCGCAGCCTTTTGTCACGCCGGCCGCAGTGGAAAGAAACATCTCGACCTGCGTGCCATAGTGCGCTCACAACTACAACTGGCGGGAGCTGATGCGGGCGAGATCGTGGAGACCGGCCCGTGCACGCGATGCAACTCGGAGCGGTTCTTTTCACGACGGGCCGCCGGCGGGGCGGCGACTGGCCTGCAAATGAGCTTTATTGGGTTTCGCGACTACGTTCCCTAAAGGAACTCAAGAGCAAACGTCGAGTCCTACTACAAAGAAGCACGGTCACAACATGGCAATCAACCAAGCGAACGAGGCCTTGTTCAGATCCGTCGAGCGGCTACAAATTGCGACTGCACCGGCGTCCTGGCTTGGTGCGGTTTGGCGAGGTACGACGCCGTTCGTCCCGAACTTGTTGCCCATGATCCGGACCGCATCACCGCGCTGGTAACCGCCGGCGTGCTGGAATAACTTCACCGCGGGCGCGGCAGATATGCGGAAGATATGCGGTAGGACGAACACTCGGAGGCTCGAAAGTGGCAATGCTCAGTTTTCCCAAAGGCAAGACCGCGATTTTGGTGATGGACTGCCAGAACGATATCGTTGACGAAAAAGGCAAAATGGCCGCGATGAACAATGGCGCCATGGCAAGGCTGATCAAGGAACGCAACGTGCTCCCTACGATTGCGCGCCTGGCCGAGGCAGGCCGCCAAGCCGGCGTGCTGATAGTCCATGTGCGGCATGCATATCGTCCCGATTACGTGGATGCGCCGCAGAACACGCCAATTCTCGCGGGAATGAAGCAGAACGAGATACTGAAAGATGGAACTTGGGGCGCCGAAATCCATCCCGATATCAAGCAGCGTCCGAGCGATATCGTCATCACCAAGACCCGCGTGAGCGCCTTTTACGCGAGCCCACTCGAAGCGATTCTCGCCGCGCAGGGCATTACACACCTGGTATTGGCCGGCATCGCAACCGACGGTGTGGTGGAGGGGACAGCGCGCGACGCGGTTGACCGCGGTTACTACGTGACGATCCCCGATGATTGCTCCGCGACCTTCACCGACGAGGCCCATCGCGCGGTGTTAGGAGGAGTGCTCGGCATGCTCGCCACAGTAGCCAAATCCGCTGACGTTATAGACGCATTAGCCTAGACCGCGTTTTCCAAGGACAAGCGTTTAGCAGAGCAGCCATGGGGTGGCCGCGCTGCGTGCCTGAGCGATGGCTTTTATGTTGATTCAGCTCGGGAATTCTTATGCCACACCAGCGCAATCGGGTGGCCATTTCGCTCCGATGGAAGAACCCAAGCAGGTGCTCGATCATATCAGGGTATTCTTCCGCGGCTTGTTGATAGCATCTGCGGCAAGATTGGAAATTGGCTCTTCTGTAGGCGCTCTCGCCTACTTTGTAGGGCGAGAGGGTTGGGAATGAGGACGATCGAGGTCGCGCTCTTTTCTATATTTTATTCGCTCTGAGCATTACCAACGGGAATTGCGAGATGGCATACCAGGAACTCAGCGTTACTCAAGTCAGTGTTGCGGCGCCCGGCTTCAAAGGACCGGAAGGCGTCGTTGTAGATCGCGACGGTAACGTCTATGGAGGTGGCGCCGATGGCATAATCCGCAAACTCTCACCTGACGGCAAGGTGACCGAATACGCGCGGACCGGGGGTCGGCCCGCAGGAATGGCCCTCGATCGCCACGGGAATCTATTCGTCTGCGATGTGGGCAAAGCAGCTGTGCTCAAGGTTACAGCCCGTGGCGAGGTCAGCGTGTTTGCCGACGAGGTAGGCGCGGTCAAGCTCTGCCTGCCGAATTTTCCGGTGTTCGATGCTGACGGCAATCTGTACGTCACCAACTCGACCGATCATCCGCTCGGCGGGATGGACGATGTCGCGGCGGAGATTCGTAATCCTGTGCCTAAGGGCGCGTTGGTCAGGTTACGACCGGACGGCCGCGGCGAAATCGTCACAACGGGTTTGTACTTCGCCAACGGCGCTGCAATTGATCCACGTGAAGAGTATGTCTACGTCCTGCAGTCGACCCGTAACAATTGCGTCCGAATCGCGATGCGCAAAGACGGTACTCATGGACAGCTCGAGCCCTATGGCGAGAATCTGGGTGGACTCCCCGACGGAATGGCATTTGATGCCGAAGGTTATCTGATTGTGACGTTGCCGATGAACAATCGACTGGTGGTGCTGGATCCCGCCGGCAAATTGTCAACCCTGGTGGACGATCGCGAGGGGAACACCTTGCTTGCACCCACTAACTGCGCGTTTGGCGGTCCTAACTTCGACGATCTCTTCATTGCGCACATCGAAGCCGACCGATTAAGCAAAATCCATGTAGCACACAAGGGCCATCCGCTCTACGATCGGAGATAGCGGTTCCCCGCCCGTGGCTATGGGCGCGGCAGCCGGGACAGAACCGTCGTCTTGGGCTGATTTGAGTTCAGCTTGCGTTGAGGTTTCGTGCGCAATATCCCCAGCTCGAGCCCCCTTATATCCAGTGCTCTGCAGGGTATGATGCCCAGTGCAGTAGCTAGTCGAATATTGACGACCCTCGATGTCCTCAATTCGCAAGCCGCACATGGCCAACTGGCTGCGCGCTGAGAGGTCCATCCTCATCAGATTTAGGCGCGGAAGAAGACGCTGGGGCAAGCGGCACCGAGAGTGGTCGCCGCTCACCTCGGTCCGAGCGATGAGCTAAAAGTAACGTGCCACGGAGACTATTCAAGCGCCATCGGTAGCGAGTCGAGGCCGCGCAGGAAAAATGAACCCTTGTAAATGAGTTTCGCGCCCGGATCTTTCAGGCGCAATCGTGGGAAACGGCGCAGCAACTCGCCAATCGCGATCCCTCCTTCCAGCCGCGCCAGCGGAGCGCCGATACAGTAGTGTATCCCGACACCAAAGGCGACGTGATCGTTTGGTTCGCGCAGGATGTCGAACTGGTCCGGATTGGGGAACTGCGCGGGGTCGCGATTGGCCGCAGCCAGCATGATAAAGCAGCCAGTTCCTGGCTCGATTTCGGTGCCGCCGATGCTAGTCCTTTCAACAGCGAGGCGGAAGGTAGCCTGCACCGGACCGTCGTAGCGCACAATCTCCTCGATTGCGCGGGGCATCAACTCGGGTGAGCGATGCAGCAGGTCTATCTGCTGCTGATCGCGGCCCAACGCCAGCATGCCATTGCCGATTAGATTGGTCGTGGTCTCGTTTCCAGCCAGCAGGAGCAGCACCACGAACGCCAGCAGTTCGTTAGCGCTGAGCGATTCAGCTTCGTCGTGAGCCGCGACCAACGCGCTGACCAGGTCCGTTCCGGGCTTATGTCGGCGTTTACCGATCTCGTCGGCAAAGTAACCGCGCAGCGAATCCACCGCCTCGTGGAACGCGGCGGAAGAGGCGTCCCCGGCGCGGTATTGTCCGACGACACTATGATGTCCGACTCGCGCTTGAAGGTCTCGTAACGTTCGGGCGGCACGCCCAGCATCTCCGCGATCACCATTACCGGCAGCGGATTGGCCAGGTCGGCCATCACCTCGAGCTCTCCCTTGCGTTGGACCGCATCGAGTAACTGTGCAGTGATCTCGCGGATGCGCGGTTCGATCTCGCGAATCCGCCTCGGGGTGAAATCGCGCGAGACCAGCCGGCGCAGCCGAGTGTGCACAGGCGGATCGGACGTGAGGATAGTCGGCGCGCCTTTGAACGGTCCGCGGTCGCGTATCTGCTCCACTTGCGCAAGAGTCGCCTTGGAGCGATCGGCGGAGAATCGAGCGTCGCGCAAAACCGCAGTCACGTCTGCGTGGCGTGCGATCAAAGCTATTTTCTGGACGAGCTCGATCACTGGCGGTGGCCCGGCCAGCAGGGGCGCGTAATAGGGATAAGGATTGGCGCGAAACTCAGGGTCCCACGGATTAAAATAGACTTGCGGGGTAGTGCTCATGAATCGGCTCCTCGCGACATCACGATCTACTGACTATCAATTTTCATCGCAGCACTTTGGTCCCAGCCACCAGTCTCCCAATTCACAATCTCGCGATTGCAATGAATACGGCTCGAACACTACGAACCCAGCCCGTTTCAATCCCTCTGGGAATGCGCTCTAGATGACATCCTAGCGCATCGGCGAGAGCGCGCTCAGAACTTTCCATGATTGGCCGGGTCGAGGGCGGCCTTTAAACTATCTCTCATCACTGCAAGTCCTGTACGACGAGGAGTTTGAGTCGCTAACTCATCTGAGAAATCTGGATAACAAGCGCTCGTGCGTCTTGCGAAGCACATCCATCGAATCGCGGGCTACCAAGTCCGCCGACGGCAAGATCCGTTCGATCCCGGCTGCAGCCAAACGCTGTACGTCGTCCGGTGTCACACCGCGCCACTGCAAGCCAAGCGTGATTTCGAGCTGTTTGGGCCGCTGATAATTTTTCTCGAGCTCGCGCAGCCGCCTGACCAGGTCAAGCGCTCCACTCAACTCTTTTGCGATCCCATACCAACCGTCCCCTAAGCGGCACGCCCGCTTCATCGCCGCTTCCGTGTTCCCGCCGATGATATAGGGTGGATGAGGCTGCTGCACCGGTTTGGGCTCGAAGTAAAAATCCGCCGTGGCCACGGTGTTGCCGTGAAAAGCCGGGACTCTCTGAATAACGCCTCCAGTAACTTCAAGGACTCATTGTTGCGCCGGGCGCGGTTCTCCCAGTCCATTCCGACCCATTCGAATTCTTCTTTCAGCCAGCCGATGCCCACCCCGAACAAGAATCGACCGTTGGACAGTTGATCGAGGCTTGCGACGGCCTTGGCTACCGCTATCGGATTACGTAGCGGCAGAATATAGACGCCGGTGGCGAATTTTATCCGGCTGGTGACGGCCGCGAGGTAGGCAAACACGATCAGCGGGTCATGGATCATCGCGTCATTGCGAACGGGCGGCCGGCCGCTTTTGTCGTACGGATACGCCGACTTGAACTCGGTTGGAAAGCCCAGATGCTCGCCCATCCAGAGAGAGTCAAAGCCCAGATCCTCGGCCAGACGTGCGTTAGCGGCGAGATCCTCACCACGACGGTGCCATAGAAGCGCTCCGAATTTCATTTCTGCCTCCAGCTCGCGCACACACGCGGCGCAGCGGACGGTTGGTCAACGTCTAATACCACTCCGACGACTATGCGCATAATGTCTGAGAGGCGCGAAACGGTGAGAATCGATGGACCTGAACCAGAGACCGAGAGCTTCTCGGCGAGCTTGAAGGCGTGCGCATTCCCTGAACTCGTCTGCGGACCACAAGGGATGACAACGCGCGGTCCAGTTGTCTTGGAGTTGTCTTGGAGGCTTTAACTGTGGATCGGGTTTACGAGGACACCGGTCCGTCGTTGACCTGACTGCGGACTGCTCTCTCGAGCACGGTCGCGTAGATGAAGGCCGATTTGGGATGCCTGTAACCCGGCGAGAAGCCGCCCGGGACGTATTTGACTAGCTCGCCCTTAATGCTCTTGCCGGGACAGTTCGGCAGCTCGTGCTGGTAGACTAGGGCCACCTTGGCGTTTTCCGACATCGGTGCTTGCGCCGTTGAGAAAATATACCATAAGCCGCTACCCTCATTGTCGACTGGCGCGTGAGCCAACCAGACGGAGCGATAGCGCTCGCTGCGACCCCTCAGCGTCTCGCCGCTTGCTAAGCTCGTCGAGAATTGCGCGGCTTTCCGTGACGAAGCTGTGCCCCCGCTTGCACTCGTTGTGCATAACATCGCGGGACTCTTGAGAGCGCCGCAGGAGTTGCTGAAGTTCGGCGTCCATACCGCAAGCCTATTCCTCCTCGATAGCTACTCAATGAGGAAATCCTGGACGGGCGAGAAGGAGCGGGACAATGAATTGCCGAAGGCGCGCTGCCACGCGTGCCGGTACAAACCTGAAGGTTTGGCCGCCGAATGTCCGCGACCTCGAGCATTTGGCCGCCCTGCTTGAGAGATGAAAAAAGTGCCACTCTTCCCGAGTTTCTCGTGCACCCAGATTCGCCGGACGCAGGTTTGCTGTGCCGGAGGTATTTGGAACTGCGAAGTAGCCTCTTCTCGCCGCTGCTGCGGCTGGTCTTTACTGTCTACCTGGCGTCATGCGGTCGTGACCGCAGCACGATCCAGGGTGATGGTCGGACCGGGAAAATCCAGTAAAATCAATGCTTAATTGCCTCACATGAGGGACGCAGACACGAGTCGAAATGAGCTTCATTGATTCCGAGCCGGAGCACTGACATTGCCGCGCAAAAAGCACAAAGCACGCGCCGCGATCGGCGCGGGAGTAATGCGGAAGGTCCGTAAGCCGATGGCGCCGCCGGCAAGAGTCGAAGAGGACCGGCGCAAGTACGACCGGGCTCGCGAACGCCGTCAACTGCGCAGGGCCAGTGACTGATCAATCATCGAACCTGGTCAGCGAGCGGAGGATCCGCGTCTCCGAGGGGCGGAATAAAAACCAATATGATTAGTTTCGAGCTCACCGATGAACAGAAGATGGTGCGGGACACAGTTGCGGCTTTCGCGCTCGAGCAAATTCGTCCAGTTGCGAGGCTTGCGGACGAGAGTGGTTCGATTGCGCCAGAACTTCTGGCCAAAGCCTGTGAATTGGGGCTGGTGCGCGGCTGCTTACCCGAGAACGTCGGCGGGTACGGTGATGCTCGAAGTGCCATAACTGGCGCGATCGTCGCCGAGGAATTGGCGTATGGTGATCTCTCCTTCGCACTGCATGCTCTGGCCCCGCGTCTGTTGGCCCTTCCCATAATCGAGATGGGCACCGATGCACAGCGGAGGCATTATCTTTCGCCACTGGCGGCGGACAGTTTTGTTCCTGCGACAGCCGCTATGATGGAGCCGGCGTTTGATTTTGATCCAGCCGAGATGAGGACGACGGCGCGTCGCGTCGCCTCCGGTTACCTGCTTAGCGGTGCAAAATGCTACGTCCCGCTAGCGGCCGATTCGCGAGTCATTCTCGCTTACGCGGCCGGCAACCCTGGCCACGGATTCGAA
>JAMXLL010000334.1 GCA_024281015.1 Candidatus Binataceae bacterium | reverse complement strand
ATCGCGAAATTCGCGGAAAATCTTCGCGCTCGCCTGGATCTCCTCGGCCAAGACTCCATCAGAGGCGAACGGCCGCAACGCCGCCGCCAGGCTCTGCTCGAACTCGGCCAACCGATTACCGAGCAGCTCCGGAGAGGTGGTCGACCGCGAGAGTGACCTTCTTACCAGTTCATCGACTGTGACCGTATGACTGGTGGTGACGACAACAGTTTCCGCCAAGCGAAAGCGGGATCCGGCGAACCGCTGCTCCGCATCTGCCGGATATCGCTCCTCTCCTCCATGGTCAACCCAATGTTTCCTGACCTCGTTGTAGGGCTCGAGCCAGGGATTGTTCGGTCCGGGTGGCGGCGTTGCCCCGCAGATGAGGACTGACCCATCCTCGGCAACAATGCGGTGGAGCACCCGCAATGTCGGTAGCGGCTCCATCCAGTGGAGCGCCCGGCCAATGGTTACGATATTGAACGGTCCAAGAGAATCCGGAAGTTGCTCAATGCGCGCCTGCAGCAGGTTCAATGAGATCCCGGCTTCGCTTGCTTGTTTCCCCGCTTCGGCCAGCATGCCTGCCTCCGGGTCGATTCCGGTACATGAGGCGACAAAGCGCGCGAATCCCAGCGCTAGCGGCGCCGGTCCACAGCCGATATCGGCGAGCGGTTCGCGCCCGCTGAGGTTCAGGCGCTGCGCAACAGCATCGAAGAAGGCGCGTGGATAGGGTTCCCGGTAACGGCTGTAATATGGAATGGTGGTGGCAAATCGTCCCATTCTGCTTTAGCGTCAACGGTGGTCGCACGGCTCAGCCGCTCAGGCCGCGGCTGAAACGTAAGCTGCGGCGCTTGCGCCGAGAATGGATGAGTACAGGATCTTGTCCGCCCGGAAAAGGCCGCGGCTGATGAGATCGGACATCAAGCGCGTTTCGCCGGTTAGAATCACAATCCTGCCTCCAGGTAATATCAGACGATGAAATTCCTGGAGAATGCGGGGATACAGCCGCCGATTCTCCGCATGTGAACCATAACGAATACCCCATGGCAAATTCGTGATTATCCTGCTGATGCTGCGGTCCGGCAGGGGCAGCGCAGCGGCATCCCATCGATGGAGCTCAAGGGGCTTATAGCGCGGGCCGATGTTTTCCTGGGCTGCGGACAGTGCCTTGGGCTCCCGGTCGCAGCCGATTAACATCCGATAGCGCCCAATGTGAGCGCGTTCGATTAAAACCGTTCCGGCCCCGCAAAAAGGATCGAGCACGACGTCATCGGGTGATGGCTGTGAAAGTAGCGCGAGCGCTGCGGCGACTGAGGCCCTTAGGGAGCCGGGGACGTGGGTAACCTTATACTCGCGGTGCCGCATGCGGTCATCGCTCAGGCGAATTGCCAAAATAAGCTCACCACCGATCAGAATTGCCCAGAACTCGACATCCGCCTCCTCGGGGGACAGGCGCCAGCTATGATCGGTGCGTTCGGCGATGGCACGTGAAATAGTCGTAGACAAATCAACCCGCCGAAACTGGTAATCACCCGTCATCCGCGCAATAACCCGGTAGCGAAGGCGATGGCCTGAGCGGCTGCCCGGTGTGATCCGTGTTCGAGCGGTCAACGCCTGTTCGACGTAGGGGGCTTCGCGGGCAATCGTCGCTATCTGCCCGAGTCCAGCGGGTTCGCTGGATAGACCATAGCGATAACCGACAACAGCGAAAATGTCTTCGCTGGCCCTGAGTGAACCGAGTGGTTCAGGACGCGGCGCCGTAAAAATCGTTAGGCTGGCGCGATCCGGCAGGGTTCGGCGGCCCAGTTCGCGCGGGCGCCTGGCCTGGTCATAACGCCGCCCGGAAGCATCCGGGAAGCTATCCGCTATCTCTTGCCATGCCACGCCCTCAAAGCCGGGCTGCGTCTGCGCGAAATAAACGTTTGGACCCAGCCTGAGCGCGATGGGACTTAATGCGCGCTGCGCTGGTCTGGACCGGACGGCGCGAGCGGGCACTGCAACGGGCGCTGTCTTGAACTCCCTCGGCTTATTTTGATCGCGAGAGATACTCGTGGGTTTCCGTGTTGATTGTGATGACGTCGCCTTCGGCAACGAAGTGAGGTACCTGGACCACCAGCCCGGTTTCAGTGGTGGCGGGTTTCAAAGTATTGGTTACCGCGGCGCTCTTCATACCCGGGTCGGTCCTCACGACCTTGAGATTTACCGTCTTAGGCACCGCCACGTTAAGCGGGGTGCTGTCAAAAAACTCGACCTCGACCTGAGTATTGGGGGTGAGAAAGCCTTCAACCTCTTCGACCATTTCCGCTGACAGCGTGATCTGGTCGTAGGTCTCGGTATTCATGAAATGGAACTGATCGCCCTCGCGATAGAGGAATTCCATCCGGACCTGATCGAGAATCACGCGTTCGACCCGATCTTCCGAGCGGAACCGGTTTTCCGTCTGGCTACCCGTCCTGATGTTGCGCAGCTTGGTCTGCACCATGCCGCGCCAGTTGCCCGGTGTTATGTGACTGATAGTCATTATCCGCCACAGAGCGCCGTTGTAGTCTAGGACCATCCCGGGGCGAAGTTGCGTTGCCTGGATCAGCATGTCGGATGAACTCTCAAACCTTGATTTGGTGCCCGCATCAAGCGGGGCGATGATAATTCAATCTAACTTAATGCTCCGGAAGCGGACAAGCCAGCAAGAAATGTCACCAGGGCAGACGACCAGAGCCGAATCGTTGGTACGGACTCGCCGGCGGCCCGGTGAAGGGAACTGTGGCAGGCCCACGATAGAACGGACCGGAGAGCGTGTTGCCATAGGGCGCGACGCCTGCGATCGCTATGGGCTGTTCGGTAAACGCCCCGGTGCTATCGAATACCCTGATGCTGGCCGGTCCAGCGTAAGGATTAACACGCACATTGAAGGTTATCGAACGCGCGCTACCGGCCAGTAATGCGCCAAGGGCGCCAGCGAGTCCGCCATTCGCACTTATATTCTGTGCCAGGACGCCATTTTGGTAGAGACCTGCGGACACAACATCAGGTCCCGAAATGGTGCCGCTGACCAGATAGAGACCGCCGGCCAGCGGGCGAATACCCGTTATCTGGACTGCCGCTCCGGCCGCCCGCATCGGCATCGCCATGACCATGCTGCCGCCGCCATCATCGGGTAACTCTGCAGCGTCCTCCGCGCTGAAAAGATCGACAGATTGCTCGACAAACTGATTGCCGACACTGTAGGCGCGGATTGTCATTGAACCGGCTTGTACCGCGACTCGTTGGTGGAAACTGGTATGGTTCGAGCCGTGCAGGACCGGGATTCGTCGGAGCGGCCTCCCATTGAGGTAGATGCCAGCTCGCGTTATTCCCCGTCCCTCGATCTGACCGGTCAGATCGTAGGTCGGCGGCAGATTGCCAACTCGTATCACTCTCAGGACATTGATACGCACTTCGCCGAGATTGCTGCCCAGCGTATGTCGTTTGGACGGCGACGGCAGTAGAGGCCCGTGGCTCGGGATTTCCACCGTACTGGCATTTCCGCTGGTCTCTTTCGCCGGGCCGCCGCTATCGTTGAACGGAACCGGAGGAGGCGACGCGGCTGACATTTCAGCGGCCGCTGGCGCCGTCGCGCTCGAATCCAGTACGGGAATTTCGGCAGTTCTATCGTCGAGGTCGGAAACACGAAGATTGGTAGCGGGCGAAGGGTCTTCAAGCCGCAAGTCAAACTCAACCCGCTGACGTCCGGTCACTCCAGCCACTTTGAAAGCTTTAAGCTCTTCTGAACCTTGATAGAGTCCCGCCGACTTGAGCCTTCTACCCTCGAAGTAACCCTTCAAGCGAACAGTGCTCCCGCCAGATTCGCGAGAGGCGATTACGATTCGAGGAGCATCGCCATTCGGCGTAGTACCCTTGGCTAAACCTGCGCCGGCTGGGCTCGCGGGCACCGGCGCAAGGCAGTCCGCATTGCATGGCGGCATTTCACGAGCCAGTTGCCCGGCCTGTTGCTTCAACGAGCGCCATTGTTCGGCAGTTACCGCGTCAGGATGTTGCTGCAGAGTCTGGTCGATGCCATTGCCGTCTGCCTGGAGTGCAGCCATAGCGGATTTCGCTGAACGCAAATCGTCGCGAGCGAGCGATTGTCGCAGGCCGTCGGCATCACCGGCGAAGCTGGCGACCGGGCCGAGCAGCGGCTTTGGTGCGCTGCTGTCCTGTTTGCTTAATGTGTCAAGCAACGCGAACGAGCGTTCAGCGAGCTGGGTCGAAGCACCCTTGAGATCCTCGGCCGATACCGCAAGCGTGCGACACAGACCCGCAAGAATCACCAGCAGCGACAGCCACCAGAGCATGCGCACGATAATCTGACCGCGTTTCAGGAGGCCATTCATTCCGAGCTTTCAACCGCTAACTCGTCTGTTGCTTGTAGCGCTCCATGGTCCGCTTAACTCCCTGGTGGAGCCGCAGGAAGTATTCGCCCTCATCGTAAGTGACGAACGCCAAAGTGATAGCGATGCCGACGATCACGCCCAGTACAAAACCGTCCATCGTCCCGCCTCCTCATTAGTAACAGTACATTATTCCCGCGGGCCGGACGAACGCGCTCAAACAAACATACCGCCATATAAAAGGAGCTTCGGGATGAACAAATGTGATGCTTTGTTCGTCCCAGCGCTTGCGCTTGTGGCTATCTCTCGTCAGGACCAGACTTAATGCCGGACGGAGCCGCGCACCAGCATGAAGCTTTCTGAGGAGACGCCAGGCAATGACCGAGTTCCTTTCCGAACGGATCCAGCCATACTTCGAAAGTATCACGTGGCTAACGCCGATCATCCTCGAGCATGCCGACCGAGCCGACCGGGAGGCACAGATGCCGCGCGAGATCGCTGATGCTTTGCACCGGGCCGGGATGTTTCGGATCTTTCTGCCGCGTGCCCTGGGTGGCGGTGAACTGACGATCCCCGATTCGCTCCACCTGATTGAGGAGTTTTCCCGCATCGATGCGTCGGTCGGATGGAATCTCGCGATCTGCTCCGCCGGTCCATTGTTCGGACACTGTTTGTCACGCGATGCTTACGAGAAAATTTACCGGGACCCTCGCGCAGTAATCGCCGGTTCACTTAATCCGATGACCAGCCAGGTGACCGCAGTGGATGGCGGGTGGCGCTTCAGCGGCAAGGCGACCTACGCCAGCGGTTCGGGTCACGCCACGTATCTGATGGTGGCCGCGGTTGTTATTCGCGCTGGATCGCCACAGATTATCGATGGGTTTCCCGCGTTGCGCGCAGGGCTGTTTCCGATCGAACATGCGAGAATCCTTGACACCTGGTCGACAAACGGGATGCGAGGCACTGGTAGTAACGACTGTGTATTCGAGGGCGTGTTCGTTCCCGACGAATTTACTTTCGATTGGCTGAATGCGAGATCGACGTGGCAAAACGGCCCGTTCGGTAACATCCCATTGCCCTTACAGATTGCCGGGGGACTGGCGGCAGTGGTGTTAGGCACTGCTCGCCATGCGCTCGATGAACTTAGCGGCATTGCCCAAGTGAAAGTTCCCGTGGGTGGTCGGGCCACTTTACGAGAAAGGGCAATCGCCCAGGTTCAATACGCGCAAGCCGAAGGCCTATTACGCGCCGCCCGCGCCTACTTCTATCAGTGCCATGATGAGGTGTGGCGCAAGGGCGAAGCGGGCGAGAGCTTCAGTCTCCAGGACCGCGCTCTGATGCGTCTTGCCAACGTGACTGCGGCAAAGCTGGCGTTGCAAGCTGTCGATCTGGTCGCGGATGCGGCAGGAATGAACGCGGCAAAGACATCGTCGCCCATAGAGCGATGTTGGCGAGATGGGCATACTGCGATCCAGCACGTGCTGCTGAATACCGCCCGCTTCGAGGTTATCGGGCGCGTGCTGTTCGGGCTCGAGCCAGGTTCGCCAGTGATATGACTTTATCAGTATCCAGTAGCAATCGACCGGAGTAGTCCTCCGACATTTTCAGGCCTGTGTGGCTCATCAGCGACGTTGCGGTCTCTACATGGTAAGACAGAGATGCGTGGATAGAAGTTTGATCATCGATAGAAGAACACCATTAGTTGGCTACTAAGTTGGATCTGCCGAAAAGCGTATTAGTTGCCAAGGCGCGCGACGGGAAAGCTAAACGCCGGGTGAACCGCATGCTGCGGGTGCATCCCGAAATGGACGCCGGGGTGCTGGAAGTGGAACACTCTGAGTTGACGATTAGTCAAGACCATTTATCAGAATGAGATTGCTTGAGCGCCGCACCATGCATAGCGTATGGGTATCGCCCGCGGTTGGGGACCCAAACGCGGTGCGAACGCAGCCTCGTAGTTTTCCCGGAGCGCGGGGCCGTTAGGCGGAACCTTCGCCGGGAGCATTCGATCAGTGTACCGAATCAAGACGCTTTTGATCGGGAGTCAAGCCGTTCGGGTATTATCATGAAAAGGTGGGGAATTCTCGCATGTGCATCAATCTTCAGCATCTTGACCATTGCAGGAATGGTACGCGCTCAGACAGAACCGCCTGGACTTCCACAGTTTGCGGCAATTGTCCACCAACTTGCGCTTAACGCACCCGTTGCTGGGGTCCCCAATAACGGCCCAACAGGAGTATTCCCGCCCATAATCCCGCAGTATCTATCGTCATTCGATCCTGCCGGGGCAGTGGAAACCTACAATCTGGCTGCTCCGACGATTACCGGCTCAAATGCCTTTTTCGAAAGCCTCGGTACAAATGGACGAGCCTGCGCCACTTGCCACGAACCGAGAAGCGCGTGGGGCGTCAGTGCTTCGTCGATTCAGCAGCGTTTTTATTCGAGTCATGGGACTGATCCGATCTTCCGCGTAGTCGACGGCGCCACTTGCGACACCGATGATGTAAGTTCATTCAGCGCCAAGCTCAATGCCTACAGTCTGCTGCTCTCGAAGGGCCTGATACGAATCTTTCTGCCATTACCCGCTACACAGCTCGGCTCGAATCCGCCGATAGCTCGGGATTTCGAAATCACTTCGATAAACGACCCATACGGTTGTACCGATTTATCAGCCAGCCCGCCTATCATTTCGGTCTATCGGCGACCGCTCCTTTCAGCCAACTTGCGCTTCTTAACTCAATGTCCGGCGGACAATCCCTCGTGCGCCCCGTTGTCTATCATGTGGGATGGCCGCGAACCGAGCCTGACCAGCCAGGCTATCGACGCGACGTTGGGGCACGCACAGGCCCAGGACGCTCCTACGACTTCTCAAGTCGCGCAGATCGTGGCATTTGAATCGAATATTTTTGATGCTCAAGTGTTCGACTGGAAGGCTGGGTTGTTGGATCAGGATGGCGCAACCGGCGGTCCGGTATTTCTTTCGGAGCAGAATTTTTTCATCGGTATCAATGACTCGCTGAGCCCAGGTTTCAACAACGTGGTCTTTACTCCATTTGATGCGTGGCAAAATCTGGCGGGTACCGGCAGGATGCAATATCTGGGTGCGGCGCGAGCCTCGATTGCTCGCGGAGAAAAGCTCTTCAATAGCAAGAATTTTACTATCAGCAACGTCAATGGCCTGAACTTCTTACCCACCGATCCGCTGGGCCAGACTCCAATAACCGGTAATTGTACGACGTGTCATGATTCGCCCAATGTCGGCAATCATTCTGAGAAATTGGCACTCAATATCGGCGTTGCCGATGCGACTCCGCCCGCGCTCGATAACTCCAGACTGCCGGTCTTCACCGTCCAATGCACTGACAACTCAGGTCCTCTTCAAGGACAGGTCTTCACGGTGACCGATTTGGGCCGCGCACTGATTACCGGAAAGTGCGCGGACGTAGGCAAGGTAAAGGGTCCCATCATGCACG
Source organism: Candidatus Binataceae bacterium (assembly GCA_024281015.1). Lineage (GTDB taxonomy): Bacteria > Desulfobacterota > Binatia > Binatales > Binataceae > JAMXLL01. Next base: position 797 of record JAMXLL010000334.1, on the reverse strand, counting down.
GCTTGGCGGCACGCGCGCCTTATTTTCACAATGGGGCCGCTGCCACTATTGGCAACGTTGTGGACTTCTATGACCAGCGCTTCAATATCGGCTTCACTGATCAGGAGAAGGCGGATCTAGTGGCGTTCTTAAACGCCCTTTGATCGCCGCCGACTGTTTCACTTCCCGATCAGCCCATTGGGTCGCTTTGCAGGAGAGAAGAGGGCGCCAAACCGCGCCCACTTAATCGAGAGAGGGCCGGACAGACGAGCGAAGTTCGCACGCCTCGCCCAGTCCTCGGCTCATAGTTATCGAACTAAACCGCGCGGTGGGGTGCCTTCTAATTTAATCCGTACAATTTCGCCGCGGTATCGCGCACAATTTTGCGCCTGTGAGTCTCCGGTATTTTGGCTCAAATGGCGCGCGACGGAATCTGCGAGCGCGGAAAAGTAGCCTGGCCATGGGGTAATCACACGACCAACATGATGTTATCCGGCGGAATAGCGGCGTGTGCTTGAAAGAGCGCAGACTTTCATGAAAATGAGCGTCCTAATAATCGGATGAGAGGCGGGACGGATCTTCGATCAAAGCGGCACTTATTTCGGCGCATTGATCCTATTCATCGCAGTCGAGGTGATTTCAATGATCGCGATTCGCGCCACGCTGACGGTCTCTGAAGAGCAGTGACACCTCGCCAATACGTGCGTGATGCTTTCGGCGAAAAGGTTGAGATCAATAGGATATTTCGTCTTTTTTGGATTGCGCGACGATACGGGGCGAGCGGAGGGAGTCGTATTACCGGATAGGCGTGGATATCG
>JAMXLL010000333.1 GCA_024281015.1 Candidatus Binataceae bacterium | reverse complement strand
AACATTCCTATCATTATGCATTCGGCCGAGAACGCCTCTCGTGCGATTCTCTGCGTTTGCGGCGCGTCCGGCGGCTTCGACGGACCGGCGATGCTTTATCCGCGGCTCGGGTTGAATATGCCTCATTTCGGTTTTGCGGTTGCTCGAATGAATTATCGGCAACCCAATGACTTTGATGAATGTGTTCTCGATACGCTCGCAACCCTCGCCTTCCTGCAGAGCGTGGGGCATGAGCGGAATGCATTAGTGGGCCATTCCTTCGGCGGCGCCGTGGTGATCAACGCAGGCACATTGAGTGGGGCAGTGACGACGGTTGTCGCCATTTCGAGTCAACTCGCGGGCGCCCACGTAGTAAGCGAACTGGCCCCGAAGCCGTTGCTGCTGATTCATGGCACCGCCGATACAGTACTGCCCGATGAATGTTCGCGGATCTTGTGTGACCGAGCACACGAGCCGAAGGTGCTCAAGCTGTTGGAAGGTGCGGACCATCGCCTGCGGAACTGCGATGATGAACTTTTAGCGCTGGTCAAAAGCTGGATTGAATCGCGGGCTTGACCCATTCCTGTGAATCATCCGGCCAAATATACTGATTAGACCGCAAGGCTGTAGCTGAAATAATGAATTGGCAATGAGGATTCCAGTCGCAATAGTTGGCGCTACCGGCATTGCCGGACAGCAGGTGCTGTCTGCATTAGCCCGCCATCCGACGTTCGACATTGCGGCGCTCGCCGCTTCAGAGCGGTCGGCGGGCCGCAACTTCGAAGAAGCGCTGATGGACCCGCAAAGCGGGACACGCCGATGGTACGTTGCAGGAGATCCGCCGCAAGAGGCATTAGAACTAGAGGTTCAGGATGCGAAGTCGATGCGGCTGGACGGCGTCAGCCTGGTGTTCGCCGCGGTTGAGTCGGAAGCTGCGCGGGAGCTGGAGCCGATTTACGCCAGACGTGTGCCTACCATTACTACCGCTCGGCCTTATCGCATGGACCCGGACGTTCCGTTGGTTATACCGGGGGTTAATCTCGACCATCTCGCAATCGTCCATGAACAACGCCGGCGGCGGGACTGGCACGGTTATATTGCGGCACTGCCAAACTGCACGGCTACCGGCCTGGCTATCACGCTAAAGGCGCTGGACCAGTCGTTTGGCGTAGAGGCCGTGATCGTTACTACCATGCAGGGCATCTCCGGAGCAGGCCGCGACCTGCCCGCGCTCGATATTGTCGAGAACATCATTCCGTATATTCCGCGGGAAGAAGAGCGCGTGATGATCGAGACTCGCAAAATCCTGGGGCACCTGACAGAAGGCGCCATCGCCGACCGCGCGATTAAAGTGAGTGCCACCTGCACGCGGGCGGCCGTTCTCGCCGGGCATACCGAGTCAGTGACCGTCAGTCTTAAGCGGGCCGCATCAGTCGATGAGGTAATCAGTACATTTGAAGCATATGGGCGCGAGTTTACCGCGCTCGGCTTGCCCAATTCGCCGGGGCACATGATTACGGTTCATCGCAATCCAATGCGTCCGCAACCGCGCCTCGACCGCGACGCTGAAAATGGAATGACTACTTCAGTCGGTAGGGTACGCCCCGATGAGGTAATGCCAAACGGCATCAAGTACCTGCTGGTAAGTCATAACACCGCGATGGGCGCGGGCCGCGGCGCCGTACTGCTTGCTGAATATCTTGCGCACGCGGGAATGCTGTTATCCTGAACCGCGGCATCTAGGACGATGGTGCGAGCCGCCCGGGCCCGGCGATTGCCATTGCCAGAAAATCGGCCAGATGTACCACCTGAACCGGGGAGCGGCGGCGTTTCAGTTCGGCAGCGATCTGGAACTCACAACCGGGGTTGGACAGCACCACGTATTGAGCCTCGGTTGCAATGATATTGTCGACTTTACGCCGCGCCAACTCGCGCGCCATCGCGCGCTCGGTCAGATTGTAACTACCGGCAGAGCCGCAGCACAGATCTGACTCGGTCAATTCGACCAGGTGCACGCCGGGAAGAGAGCGCAGCAACTCACGAGGCTCCTCGCGAATACCCAGTCCGTGCGCCAGATGACAGGAATCATGATACGTAATCGTGGCCCGAAACTCTCCCCCCAGGGAGTAGGTCGCGAGACGCCGGATCCTGTCGAGCAGCAGAGAGCTGAGGTCGGTGACCCGCGCTGAAACTTGAGCCGCCATCGCGGCGAATTTCGAGTCGTCCTTGAGCAATTCGCCGTATTGAGCAATCACCGCGGAACAACCAGATGCGGCCGAGATGATTGAATCTGCACTGCTTGCCGCTAGTTCAGTTACGTTGACGCGGGCGAATTCGCGAGCGCGTTCAACATTGCCATGATGAATGTCGAGTGCGCCACAGCAGACGGTCCTTGCCAGCTTCACCACCTGGTACCCTGCGGCGGCCACCAAGCGCTCAGAATTAAGGTTGGCGGATGGAGTAAGCACCTGAGCGACGCATCCGTGATGAACCACCACGCGCGATGCTCCAGCGATTTCAGGGTCGCACGTCTGCCGGCCAAGCAGGCGAGCGCCTGGTTCAGGGTCTTCCGGAAACAACCGCATCGGTTCGTTCAGCGCCGGTAACAGATCGAGCCAGTCACGCGCGAATGGTGGCACAATCGCCCGGAGCAGCCCGCGTTTGCCGAGTTGTTCAACGAATCTGAGCGGCGCCAACGCAATTCGGAGGCGCGCCGGATACGGGAAGATTGCGCTGATGAGCCTATTGCGCACGCGCTCAATTAAACCACGCCGCCAGTTATGCTCAACATAACCGCGCGCGTGTTCGATCAAGCGGCCATAGCGAACCCCAGACGGGCAGGCGGTTTCGCATCCACGGCATTGCAGGCAAAGATCAAGATGGCGCACCGCATCGCGGTCCAAATCCAGGCGGCCTTCGGCAAGGCCCTTCATCAAATAAATACGCCCGCGCGGCGAATCCATCTCGGCGCGCGTCAACACATAGGTTGGGCATGATTCCAGGCATAGTCCGCAATGGATGCAGTCAAACAGGAGTTCATAATCAACTACATCGCGAACCGCGGCCCGTTGCTCGCCGGAGAAGTGTCTGCCCTGCTCCTGAATAGCCGCCGGGGTACTTTCGTCGCCCATCGTCGCCACTTAGCTCAGCCTTCTTGCCGACTTACTACCGTCGTCAGAGTCCAGCGACGAAACATCCCGGATTGAAGACATTTTTGGGATCAAACGCGAATTTGAGCCGCCGCATCAAACGTAGCGCAGGCTCCTGAGGCCTGTCGAACATTTCAAGGCTGGTCCGAACCTCCGCATCTGCATGTAAAACCTGGAGATTGCCGCTGCCCATATGGGCGACCTCCCGCCAACGTTCGACGGTACCTTGGATTTCATCCTTGGTGCGATCTGAAGCGACAAAAATTTGGGCAACCCCGTTGGCCGCATGGGCACGGAATTCGGCTCCGCAAGCCCCAAGACAGCGGGGCAACTCCGCCGGCAAGACGGCGAGCTGCGCCACAACCGAAGCGCCGGAGAAATCCAGATCCCGCAGCCGCTGATAATGGAAGGTCGCCTCGTCACCGACAAAGATCTGGGTATTACGTCGCAGCGCGTTGCTGATGCGCGCGCGATAATAATCAGCCTCGGTACGGCTTCCGCCAAAACCGGCGAGCACCATCGTACGAGCAGGCCTGTCAAATTTTTGCCCCAACGAGGAGCTAAGCACTTCCAAATGATGAAGGTTGGCCGCCTGCTGGACTCGCCCAGCCGCGGTCAAGGCTTCGCTGGTGTCTTCGAAGGAAGTAATTGCAAGCGAATAATTCTCGGGCCGCGGACGCACTTTGAACGTCGTCTCAGTGATAATCCCCAAAGTGCCGAACGCCCCGGTCATCACCTTCATCAGGTCATAACCGGCAACATTCTTAACCACTCTGCCGCCTCCATGAACGAGCCGCCCTGCATGACCGACAAAACGAATTCCGATTAGCAGATCGCGGACTCTGCCCTCGCTCAGCCGCAAGGGACCGGACTTAGCCGCACCGACCAAAGCGCCAAGCGTCGTAAGCTCTGGATGCGCCGGATCGCATGGCAATCGCTGACCGTACTTGGCAGTAGAGGTGTCCAATGTGCCCAGAGTCAGCCCGGCCTCGGCGACTACGGTCATATCATCGGGCTCATAGTCGATAATCCGATCCATTCGTTTGAGCGAAACGCCCACATCTGCCGGCTGGCTCCGGATTTGGGCGAGTGTCCGCCCGGCGCCCATCGGCGCCAGCGCCAATCCGTCGGCTTCGCATTTGCGCACGACCTCGGCGACCTGCTCGGCGCGTGCTGGCTCGAATATCAGGCGAGCCGCCCTGGCTTCATCCCTGTCGGGGACACGGAGGTATTCGGGACCAACAATGGCGCCGAGCATGCTGATCAGATCCCGGCTAGCGGAGACGGCGGTCAATTGTCTGCTCAATCGGACCAGGTGGCGCCGATTCCGGCGAGAGCCAGGTCTTTTACTGCCAGTGCGGGGACAAAGTAGAGTTCCGGGGCGCCCCATACTATTGCGGGCTCTGATTGGCGGCTGATCGCGAGAGGCTGCGCAAAAATTTGCTCGATGTTCGCGTTGATGCGCAGGCAATTCGGTGCCAATGGGGCCGCTACTTTGCCCGCGCGGATCACAAACGAGTCGCCGCTTATTGTACATGTAACATCGCCGGCGCGCTGCCCGTTAATCGGATATGTGTACCAGACGCGGCCAACGTAGATGCCGTCGCCTATGGCTGCCAGGAGTTCAGCCTGTTCGACGCCATTGCGCGTCCTCATCATAACGTTAGTCGCATTCGCAGCCGGGTGGCTGTCGAACCGGCGCGCCGCTCCCTCCCCGAGGCGATAAGCGCTGCGCGGGGGAAAATCCGCTTTCAATTCACGGGCAGCATGGCCCAGTTTTTCATCGCGCCGATCATCGTTCATTAAACGGTGCCTGTCATAAAACGTAGAGAGTAAACCGACCAAGCGGCCACCGCGAATCAACTCAGTATTTTCTGATGGCAAACCTTCGCAAGTCGTCCGGCGGCGTAGGGGACTCTCGACGGCCGCCGGTTCGTCCAGGAGTGACAGGCGGGGATCCATTACCTCGGCGCCGAAACGCCCGTGATACACTGAACTCGCCGCCTCGAATGCCCGGGTGGTGAGCGACGGCATCACCACATAATTGAGAATTTCAGCTATGGGCTGCGGTCCCAGCACCACGGGATATCGACCTCCATCGGGTCGCTCGCCGTGGCGGAGTTCCAGGGCGCGCCCTACTGCACTGCGGCCAAGCGCGCTTGCTGCTTGTTGCATCTCGGCCCGCGACCCGCCGACTGCAGTCGCCGTACCCTTTGCATCGAATCCTTCGATTAGCACGGTCACTGATGAGACAAAATGTGCACTGTCGTCAACGCGAATGTCCTCAAAAGCCGAGCTGCCGATCGCAACGCGGTCGCAAATTAATGAGAGATCACCCCCTAGCACCAACCCGGGATGACTCAGCTTAAGGGGGGCTTGCTGCTCAAACTCGCTAATCGCACCGGCGATGATCTCCCACGCTGCCGCAGCAAGCACGGCATCTCCGGAGCGCATCAGGTCCGAGTGGCCGGCACCCGCCGACTCGGAATTGTGAAGCCGGCGAGGCTCGGCGGGAAGTCCCGGAAAGTGCCGATCGACGATGAGCGCGTGGCGCGCCCGGCTGACGGCTTCGCGAACCGCCCCCATACTGAAATCACCTGCGATGGATGCCGAGCCGGTTTCGTGGGGATCGCGTCGGGTAACAATTCGGACCGCGAAGCCATCGGCCTCGAGCGATTTGAATTCCTCAATGCCGCGTGAAGGAATATCCGAAGTATAGTTGAGCCGCACTACCTTGTGTTCGCCCGAGGAGCAATAGAGCTCCCAGGCAGCCAAATCTTGTTGCCGTCCGAGCACCGCTACGGCTTCGCGCACAAACTTCTTCAGCTCATTAAGAGTGCGCATTATTCCCGGTGTGACTGGCTGTAATACTGAACGCCATGAACTAGATGCTGCTGCCGCCCAGGCGGCCCCGCGAACGCAAGGTCGGGCCGCCGTTCGACATACGCTTAACCTGCATCGGCTGGCCTTTGCCGCAGTTCGGGATTGCAATCAGCCGCAAATCATTGCCGACCGCGTCGACCAGGGTGAAGAAGCGCTTCGAGTCGGCGATCAGACTGCCCGAACGGTACAGTCGGCCGAGTTGTCCGTGCTCGATTTCGTAGACCCGCCGGGCGGAAATTCGGAAATTCTCCCGCGACTCGGCGATAGACGGGATGGAATTGCCACACAGGTAGTAGCCGTGCTCCACATCGGAAATCATCTGCTGCGGATCAGTGTCGCCGGGCATAAAAAAAGTGTTCGACATGCGCACCAGGGGAACGTGCCATGCCTCGCTGGCGCGCGCTGACCCGTTGGGTTCGACTCCGAGCGCCGCTGCCGTCGCGCGCGAGTTCAAGAAACCGCGAAACACCCCGCCCTCGATATGGACGATGCGGCGCCCCGGCGTACCTTCGTGGTCATAGCGATAATGACCGTAGCCATTGAGGGTGGGATCTGAGCACGCCCACAACAGCGAAGAACCTACCGGCCGGCCGATTTCATTCCGTTCGAGCGACCGCAGCAACCAACTGCGTCCGGCATAAGCCGCTTCCATTTTAAGTGCGCGGTCGGCCTCTGATGGATGCCCGACGATTTCATGTGCGACCAACGCGTTGAAATGAGGGTCCGTCACCACCACGACTTCGCGATCGGGGGGCTGTAATACAGGGGCACGAGCCAACTGGCGCGCTTCCTCGGCCAATGCCAGCGCAAAACCTGGCAGCTCGGGATTGGGCATTAACTCGTCGCGCCAACCCTCGGCAAGTGCTTCGAAACCGCGCTGCTGGCCGATAGTGTCATAGATCTCCTGGTGACCCGAATCCGCTTGCGCGACGACATAGCAGTCGCCCTGTGCAAAGGCGAATCTCTGGGAAATCATCGCGCCGGCGGTGTTGACGAATAGCTCGTTGCGCAGTTCGGCGGTCGCTGCAACTACATTGTATGCTATGGCGCTGTCCAGCGCGCTCACCGCAGCCGAACTTTGGCGACACAGCTCCATGACTTCGCCGGAGCCGAGAGTACGCGGGTCGCGCGCAAAGATAGCCTCAACCTCTTCGCGAATCGTCGAGGGTTCGCCGGCGGTCGAAAGCGC
>JAMXLL010000332.1 GCA_024281015.1 Candidatus Binataceae bacterium | reverse complement strand
GAGTTACCTTGTCCGGAGATCCAGAGAGGCGAGGTCTGCGAGTGAGGAAAGATCGTATCCTGGCCGCTTTCGTAATTTATTTGAGTAAGGGCGGGCGCTGCCCAAAGCCACACAGATGCGGCCAATCCCGCGGCCACGCATAAGCCTCGAATCTGCAAGCTAACCGGAGCTCCTCAGAAGGCTTAGATTCTATCGATTCTGAGACGTCCCGGCAGCTCCTCAAGAATTCCCGCGGACAACGAACCACCATCGGAATGGCGACAAGTGGGCACTCCGCTGATTATCGTGCTGTCGGGCCGATAGGCACGGCTCCCGAAGCGAGCACCGGAGATTCGGCCGCGGATTTCTGAACAACCTCCCTGGCCCGATCCCGGCAGCACGTTTACGGCGAGGGGTGCTCCGTTGGTTGCCGGCCAACTTCATCCTTGGTGATTTGCGCCAGTGCTTGGCGCGCGTGGGTGGCGTCGTCGGCATTGGGCGCGAGCTTGAGCGCAGTATTCAACTCCTGACTCGCCTCGCTATCCTGCTTGAGGGCAAGCAGGGCGAAGCCGAGATGGTAATGCGGTTGGGCATCATTGCCATTTGCCTGGACACTCTCGCGGAACAGCGGCACCGCATTGTTGGGTAGGCCGCGCTTCAGGAATGCTTGACCCAATGTATCGGCTACGTGAGGGTCGTTGGGCATCAACTGGCGGGCGCGCTGGGCGAGGTCGAGCGCCTGGTCGAGGTTCTGGTTCTCTTGCAGGTAATCATAGGCGAGATTATTCGCCGCCGGTCCCAGGTTGGGATCCACGGTTATCAGCTTCTGATAATATCCGATCGCCTGATCGAAATGTCCTTCCTGGTCGGCAATTGCTCCTAGCAGCATCAGGTTCGGAACGTAGTTGGGTTTCTTCGCCAGGGCGACCTTCAGTTCCTTTTCAGCCTGATCGGTCTTGTGCTGCGATTCATAAAGCCTGGCCAGCAGATAATAGAGTTCGGGGCGATCTGGTGCTTTTTCAATCGCTGTCTTTAGTTCCTTTGTGGCTGGATCAAATTGATGAGCCCTGATCAGGAACATCGCCAGGATCGTATGGAACCCTGCATTGTCTGGCTGGAGCCTGATCTGCTCCCGGATTCGATCGAGCGCGGCTTGCTGCCCTTGAGTTTTCAGCAGGACCAGGGCGAGCTCGTTGAGCAGCGTCGCCTGGCCCGGATCGCGGCTGAGAGCCGCTTCAAGTTCCCGGGCTGCCGTGGGGAAATCATTGTCTTTGATGGCTAGCGCGGCGAGCCGCGCATGCACTGAGCTGCTTTTCGGCGCAAGCGTGGCGAGTTGCTGATACACCTTCTTTGCTTCGTCATTGTGGCCGGCGGCAAACAGCGCATCCCCCTTGAGCGTCAACGCTGCCAAGCTGTTCGGTGCATAGCGCAACGCACGCTCACTATTTTCCAGCGCGGCAGGGTAGTAACCCTGCTTGAGGTCGATAGTGCCCAGCATCACATAGGTGTCGGTGTATGTCGGCGCCAATTTGGCTGCGGTCTCCAGCTGTTGCTTGGCTTTAACCAGATCGCCGGATGCCATATATGCGACACCGAGGTAATAAAAACCCGGGGCATATTTCGGCGCCATGTCAGTGAATTCGGTCAACAATTTTTGGGCGTCGGTAACCTTCTTTTGCGCCAGCAGCAGACGGGCGCGCCCGTACAGCACCATTGGTTCAGTGCCAGCTCCTTGCTGTTCGAGCTTCTTGAGGTCAGCGGCAGCGGCGGCGAACTGATTGGCATCGATCTCGGCTACCGCCAGCTCCGCAAGTGCGTCGGTGTTTCCCGGCCCGCTATTGGCGGCCGAGTGTAACAGGGCGATCCCTTCCTTGATTCGATGCAGGTTCAGCAGCGTCTCACCCAAGCTCATCTTGAGCTCACCAGAGGAGGGGTTTACCTCGATTCCGCGGCGCAGCGTGGCGATTGCCTTTTGGCTGTCGCCGCGGCCGAACAAGTAGATTGCTTTCGCCTGGTAAGCGTGTGGGTCGTGCGGGTCGGCTGCAATAGCGCGGTCGAAATTATCGAGCGCCCTGGAGTAATTCTGTTCTCGCGAGTCCAAGGCCGCCACCGCCAAATAACTTTCACTGCTGCCGGGATGCTCTCGCAGGGTCTGCTCGAGCGTTGTACGCGCCGCTTCGGTACGATCTTCAGCCGTCAAGACCTCGCCGAGCAGCAAGCTGGCCGGCAGCAAATGAGGATCATATCGAAGAGCTTCCCGCGCTTCATGTTCGGCTCGATCATCCAGGTTCGCTGCGAGCAGAATTTTGCCGGCTTCGACCCTCGCTGCTCCGTTGCGCGGGTTAAGCTCGGTGGCGCGGGAAAAAGCCGCATACGAGAATTTAAAATCATGCTGGTTGAGGTAGAGGATGCCCAACTCGAAATACGCGCGGTCTGAACGAGGATTCCTCTGAATGGCTTTCTTGAAGTAGATCTCGGCAGTTCGGTAGTCTTGGGCCGCCATTGCCTGCTGGCCGCGAGCGATGTAATCGCGCCTCAAGCAGCCAAAAGCGGTCGTCACGATAACGAATAGTAAAGTGATCCGCGCTAATGTGTTCATTGTCGGCCCGGCGATCTCACTAAAAAGAACCCCCTCCCCGGACAGGCGGAGGGGGCCATGACACTATGAACCTGCGCCGCGATGAATGAGCGGGAGTCTAGCCTTCGAAATCTTCGGTCCACATCCTGCGGCGGGCGTATAAGCCCAGTCCGATCAGACCGATACCGAACAGCACCAGCGAACTCGGCTCAGGTACGCCATTGGTTTCTCCGGACGAAAACTGGTACTTACTGGTGCTTCCAACCTTCTCCGCTGCCAGAGTTGTTAACGTTATTGCCCCTTTGATCGTGAAGTCAATCTGCGCGCGACCGCCAACCGGGAAATCACTTGTAAAGGCCGAATCTCCCGAGGAACTCTTAATGACCAAAATACTGTTGACGTCGAATTGCGGAGTTTTGGTGTTGTCCTTGATCCCTTGCCAGGAGACGGTGCCTGTCAACTTGTCGGAATCGGTCTTGGAAGTGTACGTGAAAGTCTCGGTTCCACCAGAGAGAATTGAGAAAACGCCGCCCGCCTCAGCTCCAGTTGTGCCACTCATCGAGCCGTAGGTGGCAGTCCCGGTATCTACCGGGTTGCCGTCGGGGGATTGAAAGGTTGCAAGCGGGGTCAATGCTGTGAATCCGGTGGTACTGAAGCTCAGGGTACCACCCCCAAGACTTTTGAAGGTAATCGAGCCCGTGGCGCCTCCAACTCCAATCTGGTCGGCATGCGCTTCGGACACCCAACCTACCGGACCCGCCAGCAAGGCCGCGACAAGGCCAAGCAACACCAGAGGTCTCAGCTCCGGGTATCGAATGATCGAGCTATGTCTTTTGTACATACTGTCCGTTCTCCCCTTCGTTTGCGCAGACTTCGCACCCATAATTCCTGCGGCAAGCGCATCGTATCCCCGACGTTGTCCCTCTTTTTAAAGGTCTTGTCTGTTAGATTTCACACAAACGTGCTTGTGGGATGCTAAAAAGCTTCGATTTTTGCCTTGAAAGCGTTATGTATACGCGGCAACGGGTTAATGTCGGTCCAACCGACGGCTTGGCTTCGTCGGCCATGGGCGCGAGCAAGTATGAACTCCTGGCAGACCGCGCCATCCTGGGTGCAAGCAGGCAAGGCCGAGATGATAATGCAGTTGGGCATCATTGGCATTTCCTGATCGCGTTCGAGCAAAACAGCGACGCGCCGCATACCGGCAAGTCGCGCTTCAGGAATGCCTCATCTAATGTATCCGCTACGAGAGGGTGGTTGGGCATCAACTGGCGGACGCGCTGGGCGAGGTTGAACGCCTAGTCAGAGGTTGTTGTTCTGTTGCAGGTGATCATAGGCAAGCGTATTCGCCTTCGGTCCCAGGTTGGGGCCACACTTCTCAG
>JAMXLL010000331.1 GCA_024281015.1 Candidatus Binataceae bacterium | reverse complement strand
GGCGACAAGCGCATCATCCGTCTGATCCGCAAATGGCTCAAGGCGGGTATTCTCGAAGACGGGATCGTGTCCGTAGCTGAGAGTGGAACCGGCCAAGGTTCGGTGATTACTCCACTTACGCAAAAGGTAACTTGGGTTCTCGGCCGATTGGCGATCTCGCCGAGGCGAACTCGGCTCGCTACCGGTTGGAGAACTTCTCGATGGAATTGAGTGTCGAATTACGATCTTATCGTCACCTACTAAAACCTCCTTCACTACGAGTCGGACGATGCGTTGACGCGCCGCAATATCTAACGTTGTGGTCGTCTCGCGCAACCGTACAAGGAAGTTGGTAAGGGTGTCAGCCAAACGTAGATATGCGGTACGATCAGTAATTTGGCTCTCAATCGCATTCAGCTCGCCCTGAATTGCCTGCTCGCGCTTGCGAAGTTCAGGCATGCGACGGCGGAGATCATCGAGCGAAAGCAAGTCCTCCTGATACGCGGTCATCAAACGTTCGATACTCCCCTGAATACGCTTCAACTCGCGCTGCAGGGTGTCTTCACGGCTTTTGGCCGGGCCGCTGTTTCGAGCTACAGCCAACCGACGGTTCAGTTCCTCTTGAATGAGGCGTGGATCTTCCAACAATTTTATAACCTCACGCCATACCGCCTCATCAACAAGGTCTTGCTTGACTGGTTTGCTGTCACACTTCGGCCCAGAGAGATATCGCCATCCATCGGAGCCTAAGCAACGATAATAGTAGATTTGGCGCGCGGTTGATCGCGTGGATGTCCGATAGAGACCGTAGCCGCATTTGCGGCATGATACCAAGCCCTGCAACACGCTGGGCGTCGCGGTACGACGAGGGGCATGATCTTTGTTAGCTTGTAGACGTTCCGCAGCAAGCGCAAAGGTCTCTTCAGCGATGATCGCGGGCACTGGAATTTCGATCCATTCCTCTCGTGGACGCTCGTGGCCTGCACTATCGCGCTTCGCGAGTCCACCGCGTAGACGGATTGGGCGCGTGATGCGCTGCCGCTTCGACAATTTTGTTTTATTGAAACAAGCCGTTCCCTTATAGGCAGGATTGCGGAGCATGCCCCAAACCGTCGATCGCTCCCAGCGGGCGACTCGCTTGCGGGTAGGCACGCCTCGCTCGTTTAGCAAGTTTGCGACGGCTCCAATGCTTAAACCGTGTACGGTATATTGCTCAAAGACCAGACGCACCACGGCCGCCTCGGCGTCAATGATGGCGTAGGACGCCGGCGAGTGCTCACTTTTGCGAATGTAGCGATACCCATAGGGAGCGCCGCTGAGAACGTTGACGGCTCCCTGCAACGCACGATGTCTCTTGCCACGGCGCGATCGCTCCAAAATTTGTGCTCTCTCATATTCAGCGATCATCCCCTGGAATTGCAACAGCAGCTGGTCTTCTGGCGTCGCTGTTTGCGGAGATTTGACGAAGAGCGTTTTGACATTATGCCGAGCCAGCTCTTCAATCAGAAGCACCTGATATGCATACTTTCGGCTCAATCGATCCGGCGAATAAACCAAAACGGCGTCGATCTGTCCCTCCGCGGCGAGGTCGCGCACCCTCTCCAAGCCTGGACGAACAAGTGTTGCACCGCTGTAGCCTTCGTCCTCTATCACCCATTCATCGGGAACGCCGAAGCCTTGCTGTTGAGCGAAGATGCGTAGTGCTTCCGTTTGACTCGCGATCGTGTGTTCCTCCCTCTGTTTGTCTGAGGAGACCCTCGCATAGATCACGGCAAGCTTCATGGTCGTTGCTTCTCTTCTTGCCCAACACGTGCCCTACTGAACGGACGCGGTCCGGAGCCAACAGCTCATAGACTTGCTGTAATTTAACGGAGAGCAGTCGATCAAAAACAAATTCCAAACATACCTCGCGCGGCTCGGTAGAACGCTCAGCCATGTCTGTCGCGCCGCCGAGGCGGAGTCACATATCTTTCGATGGCACGAGTGACAGTCGCGCTCAGCGTCAGACCGCTGCTCGCCGAGTGCGCGCGCAATTGGGCGAGCACGTCGCGCGGAATCTTGAATGTTGCAGGCACCAAGGGTTCGCCAACTGGTACCGCACGACGAATTCCGCGCGCGTGCTCGAGATATCGATACGCTTGCCGCAACGAGATGCTGCGCTCCCGCGCCAAGATGGTTGCCGCTTCTGCCGAGCTGACGCCACGCGACAGCAGGCCGTGTGCCGCGTTCAAGTTCAGAGCTTTCTGCGTCTTTGTTGACCGAGCCATCGGACATAAACGTATTTTTCTTTGACATAGCCATGGTTAACAACTCGTTACCGGTGCCGTACCCATATTACTTTTTAAGACGCAGGTCGAGCACACTTAGCCCTGCGCGCCAGCCACTAATCACCCGTTCAAAGGTGAAGTTATCTTTTGCGTAAGCGGAGTAATCGGAGCACCCTGAGGAACGCCACGGCCGGTGTCTTTAGCGGTCGTCGTTCTTTTCTTTTCCCCTCGACCATCGTCCTCTTCCACAGGCGCGTGCAGCCACATCTTGATTAGATGCAGCATGTGCCGATCTGATACTCGGCGTGCCACCGATGTGAGTAACTCGTCGTGGGGAATCGATCCGAAGTAGTCCGCCAGATCCCCGTCTATAATCCGCGTGTGTCCCCCATTTATTAGGCGGTCGATTTCTTTCACCGCCGTGTGGGCGCTCAAGTTGGGTCTGTAGCCGTGTTGTTCTGCTGGCATGTCAGCCTCAAAGATGGCTTCTAGCACCACCGTCGCTGCCGTCATTGCCACCCTGTCCACGAGTCGAGGAATCCCGAGCGGACGGAGTTTCCCATTCGCTTTCGGTATCCAGACCCGTCGGACAGCCTCAGGTCGATACGTCTTCCTACGGACGGCTTCGCGCCCTTGAGTATCCTGTCCACATAGGTCGCTGCCCGTCGATAGCTCTCTCTCGCATCAACTCCATAGCTCAGCAGTCCACCCACCTCGACATGCTCTCGGAATGCGAAGAGAGTCGGAAGCTTGGCACCGATAGCAAGTGACGCAATTCGGCGACGCTCGATCAAGAGCAATGAATCTGGGAAGACAGAAACAAAGTCCACACGTTCACCGGCCAGCGTCTGAAACGCTGCCTCCAGGTCGCCGGGTCCATGAACCTCCGCGGACACAAGTTTAATCGCCAATGCAGCAGCGCCTGCCTCGGTGTCGCGTCGTGGAATCGCTTGCGCCGGGTTGGTAGCGTTGGACAAGACCCCGATCTTCTTGGCACCGGGGACGATTTCAAGCGCGATTTCCAGCTGCTTTCCCGGCAAGCTATCCAGGGTAAACAATATCCCGGTAACCTGGCCTCCAGGACGGGCGTCACTCGCCGCCAACCCGAGACCGGTCGGATCAGTCAGGAATGGCGAGACGATCGGGATGGTCGATGAAGCCTTCTTGACTTCAAGCGTGCTCAGCCTGACGTCGGTCACGATGACCCGAGGTGCGAGCCGGACCAATTCTTCGGCGAGTGCAGGCAGTCGAGTATAATCACCGTCGGCGTA
>JAMXLL010000330.1 GCA_024281015.1 Candidatus Binataceae bacterium | reverse complement strand
CCGGACGTTAAGAGGCTTAAGCCGAAGAGCCAAGGCCAAGTCCATGTTCTATGTCCCTAATTGCAACAAAGACACGCCCCGCGCGATAGTCGCCCGTTGCTCGCCGTTGCGGTAGCCTGAGGAGGATTGTCAGCCAAGCGACCATTCCGGCGGCCGGCTCAACCGCTCGATAGTCTATACACCATAGCCGTTGCTGCGTTTGTTGTCCTCAGCGTGTGTTTCGCGGCACCGCTAACGGTGTCTGCCGCGCCGGTAAAAATTCCGCTGCACATCAATTACGCGTTGCTGTCGGACGCTCTCAGGCAGCGGCTTTATGTTCATGGCGGAAGAGCGGAGTTCTGGAAGGGCGATAATGATTGCCAGTATTTTTACGGGGAAAATCCTTCCTTCGGTCAGCAAAACGGGCTCGTTAAGGTAAACACCGGCGGGCATTTGAATCTGGGTGTCCCGCTTGGTGACCAGTGCCTGGCGCCAATCACCTGGTCAGGAATAGTTGAGGCGGATACCGCTCCCTATATCGCCGGCTTCGCGCTTAAGCTCCATGTGACGGATGTGAATCTCTACGATTCCCATCACAACAAGACGTTGCTGGTGGGACGGGGGTTTGATCTGATCAAAGGCAATTTAACCCCGGCGCTGGAAACCTATTCATTTGACTTGAGTCCGGCAATTCGGGAAATCGACGGGCTTGCGGAGATGGCGGCGGCGCCGGGCGATGAGGCCGCCCTTCATCTGGCTCTCGCCACAATACACCTTGAGCCGACGATTGTAGTTGGGCAAAGCGGGCTTCAATTAACCATGATAATTGACTTGCCGCCGCGAGCCGCAGCGTCACCGCTCGCCGCGTCTAGTGCTCCTCTGACCCCGGACGAGATCGCTGCTTGGAATAATGCACTGGATAACTGGGACGCTTTCCTCGTTTTTGCGATTAAGCAGATCGGCATAACCGTCAGCGATTCGAAGGTGCGCGAACAACTGCTCGAGATTTTGCTTAACAGCCGTCAGCGGCTACTGGCTGCGCTCGCTGAACCGCAGCATCTGGCTGGACCCGACCCGGTCCGCTTGCTTTTTCTCCGGGAATGGACCCGGCTGGGGCAGGTAATCGAGAATGCCGCAGAACAGGGGCGGCTCGGAAATCGCTCCCTCGAATTTCTTTCTTTCATCTCGGCGGGTGATGCGCTTTTCGCCCTCGATCAAGCGGCCTCTGCTCTCGGCTTGCGAATCTCCGCCGGCGATTTGCGGCGGCTGGCGCGAATAATGGCGCCGCAGTCCCGCGGCGATCCGTTGACTTACAGTTTCACGGAAGACCCTGAGTTGCGCCAGATCTTTGGCCTGAGCGCGCCGCTTGAGCAACCTGGGCCTCTCGAAATACCGCCGGCCTCCCAGCCCGCCAATGCTACTCAACCCGAGGGCGCGAGCAACCCCGCGGGCGTCCCCTCTCCGTCCTCTCCCCTGCCCACGACTGTCACTCCCGCGCCGGGTCCGCTTTCGATGTTGTCCTGGGGCTTATGCACGATCGGGCCCCAAACAGTGCTTGCTGCCGAAACTGCCCCGAATACCGGGGTAAGTGGCACTCAGATCCTCGCGCTGGGCCGGAAGCTACACGCTGTTGTCGTCGATCAGCATAACGCGGTCACATATCGCCATGACCTCGGCCAACTGTTGGACCTCTCGGCGAGTTATCTGCTTCAGGATGATGCCGACGATCCTTCTGCTCGTCGCGGATGGCCGATCCTGCTTAAAGCAGCTGCTTGGCAAGAAAGCTGTTGGCGCCAGTTTATGATGAAGCGTGGTCGCATCTGGTTTCTGGAGTCGAAAACCGGCGATATTGGCTTGATGCAGGTTAACAAATACGTTTGGCGGGGTTTCTACAGCCTGCCGCGGCTGCGTTGGGATATCGTTTATAATCTCAGCGCCGGTTCACAAATTCTGCGGCACTTCCTGGATGGCGCGCCTGATCATCTTCATTCCAAAGACCCTGCCGTGCTCGCGCGGGCCGCATATGCCGCCTATAACGGCGGTCCCGGCGCGTATAATCGATGGCGCGAGTCCGACGAACCACGTAACTTGCGCGAAGTCGATCAGGCCTTCTGGCTTAAATACCAGGCAGTCACCGCCGGCCAGCCGTTCGATATCCTGACGTGCGCGAGCCAGTGGGACCGGCTACAGGCAGATTGAAAATCCCGGAAGTGAAGAAGCCTCGCCAGCTTGCCCCGCGTTTGTGAGGTCAGCCAGAATGGACCGCGCATCGGTTCGCGGTGGTGACAAAGTATGGCCAAGAAGTGGCGATTCGTATTCGGCGTAGGACTGGTGGTAGCTGCCATCGCCTATTTGATCGTAACCGCCGTGCGCAATACGGCCGAATATTATCTTACGGTCGATGAGGCTCGCGCCCGTCAGGTGGAGTTGTCGGGACAAATGCTGCGAATAGCCGGACGCGTCGTGCCAGGAACTATCGATTGGGATCCATCGAGCCTGACATTAAAGTTCGCCATCACCCAGCCGCCCCCCGGAGATGCCCAACCTGCGGTGACCACGGTGGCAGCATCGACATCGGTGGCCGCCAGATTCACGGTCGTGAGCCGCGGTCAACCCAAGCCCGACATGTTCGCCGCCGGGCGGGACGTGATTGTTGAAGGGTTGCTGAAGCAGGGGAATACGGTCGAAGCGCGCCAGGTGTTGACCAGTTGCCCTTCGAAATATTCGCCTAAACATCAGGACTGAGCAGTTATGCCACTCATCGGGGAACTAGCGCTGGCTCTTGCACTGATCGTGGCTGGTTATTCGATTGTTGCCAATGTGGTAGGTGTACGCCGCATCCCCGCTTTGGTAGCGAGCGCGCGTCATGCGCTATGGGCGATGGCGGCAATGGTGTCGGTGGCGGTGCTCGTGCTTTGGATGAGTCTCCTGCGCAGCGATTTTTCACTCGAATACGTCGCCAGCTACACGAGCGTCACACTTCCGACGATTTACAAGATAACGGCGCTATGGGGCGGGCAGCAGGGGTCGCTATTACTGTGGACCTGGCTTCTGTCAATTTTTACGGCGATCGTAGCGTTTCAGCATCGGCGTAATGCGGTTCTCGCCCCTTATGCCTTATCAGTACTCGCAGGCTTGGCGATCTTTTTTCTGTTTATGCTGAACTTCGTAACGCGCCCGTTCGACATGGTCGCCAGGGTTCCTGCCGATGGACAGGATCTGAATCCGCTGCTGCAGAACTATTGGATGGCGATTCATCCGCCTTCGCTGTACACCGGTTATGTCAGCGCCAGCGTCCCATTCGCATTCGGCGCCGCCGCCTTGATCACCGGCCGCTTCGATGATGGCTGGATCCGGGCGACACGGCGATGGGCAGTTTTTTCCTGGTTCTTCCTGACGCTGGGCAACTTGTTTGGCGCCCGATGGGCATACGAAGTGCTGGGCTGGGGCGGATATTGGGCTTGGGACCCGGTCGAGAATGCGGCTTTTATGCCATGGCTGGTGATGACTGCGTACCTGCATTCGGTGATGATCCAGGAACGCAAAGATATGCTCAAAGTCTGGAACCTGGCGCTAATCGGGATGGCCTTCAGTTTGACTCTGTTCGGCACCTTCATCACTCGCAGCGGCGTGATTTCGTCAGTTCATTCGTTTACGCAATCGGGGCTCGGACCCTTTTTCTTGACGTTCCTTCTCGTGGTCATAGTTTGCTACACGGGATTGCTGCTGGTGCGGGTCAAGCAATTGCGCTCGTCAGCCCAGATGGAGTCATATCTGTCGCGCGAGGCGGCTTTCCTCTTCAACAATTTGGTGTTAGTCGGCATCGCCTTTGCCGTTTTCTGGGGAACGCTCTTTCCAGTGTTATCGGAAGCGGTGCGCGGAGTTAAAATTACTGTCGGCCCGCCTTTTTTCGACAAGGTCAATGCACCCCTGGCGCTCGCGCTGATTTTTCTGATGGGAGTCGGGCCGTTGATTGCGTGGCGGCGCTCCTCGCTGGACAGTCTCGCTAAAACGTTCACTGCTCCTGCACTTTTCGGCTTGGCAATGGGTTTCGGCAGCGCAATTGCCGGCCTGCACGAATGGTACGCGCTGGCGGCATTTTCTCTGGCTGCCTTTGCCCTCGGAACAGTGTTCGTCGAGTTTCGGCGCGGCGCCAGCGCCCGGCAGCATATGCTTTCCGAACGGCCGGCGCGCGCTATCGCCAATCTGGTCGCAAAGAACAATCGCCGTTATGGCGGCTACATTATCCACGTTGGTGTGGCGCTCGCCTTTATCGGTATTGTCGGCTCCTCGTTTTTCAAGACAGAAGTGAAGAAAACCATCAAAGCCGGCAGCTCGTTCACGATAGGGCCGTATGAACTCGTGTTCTTGGGACTGAAGCATGACGAAACACCGCATTTGGAGAGTGCCCGCGCCGAGCTCGAGGTGTTCCGTAACGGTAATCCAGTTGTCCTGATGACCCCGGCAAAGCTCTTCTACAAGCGGCCACAGCAGCCCGCTTCCAGCGTCGCGATTCGCTCTACACCCGCGAGTGATTTGTATGTCGTCCTGGCGAGTATCGACGACAATAGCGGTCTGGTTACGTTTCAGGTGTTTCTCACACCGCTGGTATTTTGGTTGTGGGCCGGTGGCTTCGTCATGGCGCTGGGGACGCTGATCGTGATGTGGCCGAATGTGCGTGAACGAGCGGCGATTGCTGCCACACTGCGACCGCAGATTGCCATGGTTCCCGAATCGGCCGCAGTGCCCGGGGGTGATTAGGTTGGCGCATCAGCATCGCCTGCGCAGCCGATTGGCCGCCGGATGGGTGGTTGTCCTTTTGGTCATGCTGGCGATAACCGCGTTCGGATCATCTCGTAGGCCCTCGCTACAGGAGGTCAGCGAAGGCCTGACGTGCCAGTGCGGTTGTGGCCTGACGGTCGCGAACTGCAACCATCCGCAGTGCGAATTTTCCGTGCCGGTGCGTCAGCAAATCGAAACGATGCTTAACCAGGGAATGGGACAGCGAGAGATAATCGGATTCTTCCGTGCCAAGTACGGTGAAAAGATCCTTTCCGCCCCGACCCGCGAAGGGTTTAACCTGGTCGCCTGGATTATGCCTTTTGCGGCGGTGTTTGCCGGATGCTTTATTATCGTGGGGGCAATCTACCGCTGGCGGGCAAACCAGGTCGTGGAGGACCGAAATTGGGCAATCGACCAGGAGCCCGACCCTGAATTAAGGCGTCAGCTCCAGCAGGAAATTGAGGAACAGCGCTGACTTGGTTACCTGGACTGCCGCGATACTGCTAATTGCCGCGATAGCACTGTTTGTCGCTGCTCCCCTTACTGATTTCGACTCCCGCAACAGCGACCCGGCCAGCAGCCCGGAGCCGTCCGGGCGCGAGCGTGAGCACACCCTGGCAGTTCAAGCTCTGCGCGAGCTTGATTTTGATTACGCGATGGGAAAGCTCGACCTTGACGACTATCGCGCACTGCGACAAAGCCTGGAGTTTCGCGCGCTTGCCTCAATGCGCGGTTGTGAGGAAAGGCCTGCTCCCGCATTGGTGAAACACGACGACGCGGTCCCGGCGTTGCCGCCACGGGACCTACCGACGCGAGTCGCCAGCGTGAATTTCTGCTTTCAATGCGGCACTGCAATGGGTCAGGGTCATAACTTCTGTCCGACCTGTGGTGCCGGGCGTGCAGTAGCGCCGGCTCGAGTGTGATGAAGCCGATTCCGCTCGAAGCACGCCATGTGGGCAAAACCTTCGCAATGTCCCCAGTGCTGCGCGGCGTCACCTTCAAGGTCAACGAGGGTGAGGCCGTCATCATCGTCGGCCGCAACGGCAGCGGAAAATCAACTCTGGTGCGAATTCTTGCCGGACTGTCGTCGGTTTCGACGGGTGAAGCGTTGTTGTTTGGCACCCCGGCCCGCAGGCTTGAACCGGCTGAGCGTCGTCGCGTCGGCCTGGTCACCCATCAGAGTTTCCTCTACCCGCGGCTCACCGCCAGGGAAAACCTTGAATTTTACGCGAATCTCTATGGGCTCGAGCGTCCTGGGGTGAGGGTCAACCAAATGCTGGAGCGAGTCGGGCTTGCCTTGGTAGCCAACGAACGCGTCGCCACATTTTCGCGTGGAATGGAGCAACGGCTTGCACTCGCCCGCGCGACGATCGCCAGACCGGATGTGCTGCTTATGGATGAGCCCTTCGCCGCGCTTGACGCGGAGGGGGTAGAATTGGCAATCGGTTTCGTCGGCGACGGTTTGGAGCGCGGATGCGCCGTAGCTATTACTGCACATGAAAATTTTCAATTCGCACGACTGACTTTCACCAACTACAGCCTGGTGGGTGGTCGGCTCCATGCCCCTGCTGTGGTTGCGAAACCCGGGGAGCGGGCGCAACGGGTGGCTGCAGCCGGCTAAGCGCCATCCCCTGGCCGGAAGATGTCCGCATTCACGACTATATTGCGCAAAGATCTCCGCCTGGAGCTGCGCTGTGGTGAAAGCACGATCACGCTGATCTTCCTCTCGCTGCTCACCTTGGCGGTGCTGACTTTCGCGTTGAACGCTCCTGCGGGCGACCCGGCGATTGCGGCAGGTGCTCTCTGGGTAGCGCTGATTTTTGCCGGGACAATGGCCGCGACGCGGGCCCTGGTGAGTGAATGGCAGAACGGCTGCATTCGCGCCTTGCTGCTCAGTCCGGCCGATCGCGCAGCGATTTACTGCGCCAAAGTGATCGCCAGTTTCGTATTCATGATACTGGCCGAAATTGCCGCCGCGGTGTTGAGCGTGCTTTTTTTTGATCTCGATTTCGGTATGCCGCTGCTCCGGCTGGCTCCTGTCCTGGCAATGGGTGCGTTAGGATTTGCAGCTCTGGCTACGCTGTTAGCGGCGATCCAGGTGCAGATACGCACGGGCGATTTGCTGCTGCCGCTGCTCGCGGTCCCGGTCTTCGTACCGGCTTTAATTGCGGGGGTAAAAGCAAGCAATGCTGCCCTGGCCGGTCTGCCATTTACGGGTTTCGCACAATGGCTCAAGATCCTGGCCGCCTGCGACATTCTTTTTTTCGCTGGAGGCTATCTGCTCTTTGAACAGGTCATCACCGAGGACTAACCGGCCGAGCCGTAATTATCTACTCCAAAGCGCCCGCGGTGGAGGGCTCGATGGGCACTAAAACGGGTTATTGGTTGGGGGCAATCACCGTGACGATGATGACCGCGGCCATCTTCATGGTTTTCGTTTATGTTCCGACCGAAGCGCAGCAGGGTTTAGTCCAGCGCATTTTTTATTTTCACGTACCTTGCGCATGGGTGGCTTTTGCCGCCTTCGCGTTAGTGGCCATCTCCGGAGTCTTTTATCTCTGGTTTGACCAGGAGATATGGGATGACCTTGGGTACGCTGCCGCCGAGGTAGGAATGTTGTTCTGCACCTTGGTCCTGATTACCGGTTCGATTTGGGCCAAACCAATCTGGGGCGCCTGGTGGACCTGGGATTCGCGCCTGACGACGACGCTGGTTCTGTGGCTGTTGTACGCAGGCTATCTGATGCTGCAGGTGATGGGCGGCGACTTGCCGCAGCTGGGTCGTTTGGCGGCGGTGATTGGAATTGTGGCAGCCGCCGATGTTCCGGTGATTATCGTCTCTGTGCGTCTATGGCGAACGATTCAGCCGGCGGTAATTGTGACTCGTCAGGGGGGCCACGGGCTCGAGGATCCGCGGATGGTTGCGACGCTGCTTGTCTCGATGGCGTCGTTTACCGCCCTTTGCGTATGGCTGCTGATGCTGCGGTTTGCGACTCTGCGGACCACGAGACGCATCAACAATCTCGGCCGCGAATTAGCATTGGCGGAGGGAGATGTGGCTGACTGGAGCAGCGCAGCAGAACCAACGGCGCAGGCTTCCAGCCAGTGATTCTAAGTAGAACAAGAACTGGTGCAGGGTGACCTGAGCCACTGGAGCGGGTAGGGCTGTTTGATGGAGAATCTCGGCTATCTGTTTGCGGCATATTCCATTATCTTTGTTGCCATCGCACTCTACGTGGTGTTTCTGTGGCGTCGGCAGGCGAGCCTCGATAACAGGCTGCATGGTCTCGAAATACAACTTAATGGGGTGCGGAATGAGCTTGCCAAGGATCGGCTAAAACCGCTGAATACATCTCGGTCAGCAAAATAACCGATTGTAACGCTTTGAGGATAACGACCAACGCCAATGGTGCCCTGGCCAGCGGTTGCGGAACGGCAGTTTAATGAGCATGTTTGAATGGAGTCTTGAGCGTTCTCAGACCGCAGCCATAAGGGAATAAGTGGGTGACAGGTCGAGACGACTCGTTCTAGATGGAATTTCGCGATTACTACAAAACCCTTGGCGTCGAGCGGAATGCTACCGAGGCACAAATCAGAAGCGCTTACCGGAAGCTCGCTCGCAAGCACCATCCTGACGTCAATCCAAACAACAAGGACGCGGAGAGTAAATTCAAGGAGATAAACGAAGCGTACCAGGTCCTGAGCGACGCTGAAAAACGTAAGAAATACGACGAGTTGGGGGCCGATTGGGAACGTGGCGCGAGCGAAGACGAGGTTTTCCGCCGCTATTCCCAAGGGCGCGGTCCTGAATTCGGCGGCGCGACCGGCGGCTTCAGTGATTTCTTTGAACGATTTTTCGGTAATCTCGGGGGCGGATTCGCCGCCGGTGCCGCACGAGGTTTTCAGCAATTCGATTTTGGAGATGAACTTGCGGGTGCTGCTCAGTCACGCGGGCGCGATTTGGAATCAGAGGTAAAGATTTCAGTACGTGATGCCGTGCAGGGCGCTAGACGCCGGCTCGAGTTGACCTCCGAGGATCAGTGCGACGCCTGTGGCGGGACGGGAATGACCGCGCGTCAGGAACAGCGGGGCCGCACCAGAATAATTCGATCAGCGGAGCCATGTGCCAAATGCGGTGGACAAGGGGTAATACGGGCCCGCCGTACACTTGAAGTCACTATTCCTGCGGGGGTGAGCGAGGGCTCGCGAATTCGGCTCAAAGGGCAGGGCGGTCGTGGCTCCAGGCCCGATCAAAATGGCGACCTTTTTCTTGTCACCCATGTTGAGCCCAGCGGCCCTTTTATGCTGAGCGGGCGCGACGTGCGAGCCCAGCTGCCAGTATGGGACTATGAAGCGGCGTTGGGCGCTGACGTCACTTCCCCTACCCTGCAAGGAAAGATCTCGCTCAAAATTCCCGCCGGCAGCCAGAGCGGCCGGGTTTTGCGCCTGAAGGGAAGAGGGTTGCCGGCACGCGCGAAGGAGCCCGCCGGCGACCTACTGTATGAGCTCAGAGTGTTGGCCCCAACCGATATGACCGATGAAGAGCGCGGATTATTGCAGCAGTTTGCTGAACGCCGGCGCGCTCGCGCCCTCGCTGACCCGCGGGAGGCGATGCAAGGATAGGCGCGATGGCGACCCGCCCTCCCAAGCGCTCTGAACGCAAGTCCTCGCGCACGGTGCTCGTCAGCCGGACTGCTTTTCGCGTGCTCGCCGGCGTTAGTGATGCCGAGCTTGCGCTCTGGGAACGCGAGCAGTTCATCATCCCCGTTGGTCAGCGGGACAGCCTTGGCGAACCGCTTTACGATAATGCGGCGCTCAGACGCGCTCGCCTCATTCGAACCCTCGCAGAAGAACTGGACGTGAACATGCCCGGGATCGAGGTGATACTGCATCTGCTCGATCAAATGGAACGTTGAAGGGCCATTTCCCACATTTGCTGTGTGGACCCAGGTTCAGCTGTAATGCGCCGCTCTGACATCATCCATGGCGGAAGACAGGCACAGTCCCAGGCCTCGCGCGAAGGCGGCGAAATAATCAGACGGCTGTTACCGCCTGCAGGGCGGAGGGCGATTGCGAGAGTTGAGGGAAGTGCCAGTGAGGTCTTAGCCGGGCTTCCGGCGCATCCTCGCAGGCGACTGGTGGTCGCCATCTCCGGCGGGCCGGATTCGGTCGCAGCCCTTCACGCAATTCACCGCATTCGAGCGCGCCTAAATTTTACGGTCGCGGCTGCCCACTTAAACCATGGTCTCAGGGACGCTGAATCCGATCGCGACGAACAGTTCGTGCGCGACTTATGCGGCCGGCTTGGAGTAGAATTGATGGTCGAGCGCATCCGCGGACTGACGCCGATGAATCTGGAGGAGCAGGCCCGGGAGGTGCGGTATCGATTTCTTAACCGCGCCGCTGATGCGTTGGGCGCGCAATTTATCGTACTTGGCCATCATCGGGATGACCAGGCCGAGACCGTACTGCTGAGGTTGTTGCGAGGGGCGGGGATTGCTGGTTTGGCGGCCATGGCAAAAGTTGGGCCGGGTCGGCTGGTACGTC
>JAMXLL010000329.1 GCA_024281015.1 Candidatus Binataceae bacterium | reverse complement strand
CGGACCCACGCTGTGACAGATCTACCCATTCTGGACCTCCTGCAGCGCACTCTGCTGATCCCATAGAGAGAGCGCTGACGTAAAGCATAACCGTCGTTTTCTTGCCGTTTAGGTACGGAAGCCCGCGAGCTCCCCTGTCTGAGTTCCGCGGCAGAGCCGGGCTGCGAGGTGCGTTATGAAGCGCTATTCAGTGGCAATGGTAGCAGCATGTCCTTTCCCAGCGAACTACGGAACACCAGGGGCAATCCGCGAAATGACCGAGACCCTGGCGGAGATGGGCCATGACGTCCACATCGTGACCTATCCTTTCGGGGAAGATCTCTCGGTCGGGACGGCGAGGATTTGGCGCGTCCGAAGTTGGGGCCAAAGCCGGAAAATCTTTGTCGGTCCTTCGTTTGGCAAACTACTCTTGGATTTCCTGCTCATAATCCAGCTCTGCCGCGTCATTTGGCGCGAGCATATAGACATAATCCATGCACATAACTACGAGGGGGCGCTCGTTGGTTTCATCGCAAAAGCTCTGACCGGGCGCCCACTGGTATATAACGCGGTAAATCTGATGTCCGATGAGTTGCCGAGTTATAACTTCCTCAAGCCTGCTTTTTTGGCCGTGTTGCTGGCCAACGTTCTCGACTGGCTAGTCACTAAAATTCCCGATTACATAATAGCAATCACTGAAGATCTTCGTAACTCGTTCATCACGCGTGGGATTGATGAAAAACGCGTTGCCCTTATCCCGTGCGGAGTTAACCTGGAAATGTTTTCCGGAGCCAACGGTGACTTGTTGCGAGCTCGGCATCAGCTCGATGGCCGGCCGATAGTAATATACACGGGAGTGACTAGTCGATTTCAGCGTCTCGACTATCTGCTGCAAGCGTTCGCCCTGGTTCTCTTGTGCGAGCCGCAAGCGCATCTAATGATTGTTAGCCCGTTACGTGATGATCCGGATTTTTCACTGAATCAACAGATGGCAGACTCGCTAGGCTTATCCTCCAACATCACCTGGATAGGGGGTCATAGCTTGTCCGAGCTCCCAGATTACCTCGCGATGGCCGCGGTCGCGGTGCTTCCTCGCCCGACAATTCCGGGCCATCCGATTAAGCTGCTTAACTACATGGCCGCCGGGAAAGCCATCGTTTGTTTTGCTGGAGGAGCAAAGGGCGTTCGCCACATGCATGACGCTTATGTCGCCGCCGACCACGATTTTCAAGAACTGAGCCGCGGGATTGTGGCGCTACTACGCAATGGAGAACTTGCGGCCAGACTAGGTGCTGCGGCGAGGGAAACGGTGGCGAGAGACTTTGACTGGCGAAGATTGTGTGGCGCTGTCGAAAATGTCTATCAGGAAGTAGCTGGCGCCACAGACGAGTCGTCTACTGTAACTGCTCTTGCTCCCACGCCAGACGCGAAACATGCACGCAATGGAATCGGCTCCGGCGAGCCCATCGCTCTGGCGGCAAAAGCCGAGGAACTTCGACCCACGCCTGCCGCCGAGCCCTCCATGGCCCGATCAGAGTTGGCTCTAGAAGCAGCTTATCGACAAAGAAATGCGGGCGGGTAATGACCTTTTCGCACCGATTTGTAACTGAGGCATCTCTAAAATTTGGGGAAGCCATGTCCGTCTGAGCCGAAAGGGCGTACCTAGAACAGCCAAATAAGAGAGAGCAATGAACGAGGAAAAGCCTCATCAACACCGGTACCGAGTGCTCACAATCGCAGTAATCGTCGTGGGACTCATTACGGCAATTGTAGCGACTTACGCAGCAGATCACGTCGCACATACGGTGCAGAAGGATGCCCGGCTGGTCGGAATGCCACTGCCGGTGCAGACTGTCCCAGCGACAGTCGAACCCCTGCATGCGAACGTCGGTGCAAGCGGAATGGTAGAACCGAGTATGCCGGTCAACCTGACTGCGGCCCTCGTCAGCCGAGTAGTCAGAGTCCCAGTAGACCTTGGCACCACAGTTAAGCCAGGGGACATCCTGGTCGAGCTCGATCGCCGCCTTTTCGAAGCAAAGCTTGCTGCGGCACGCGCAGATTACGAGTATGCCGAAAAGCAGCTTGAACGAAGCGCGGCCCTGCTGGAAAAGCAGTTTGGCGCCGAGGTCGACCTGGAAAAAGCACGCTATCGAGAAGCTATCGCTCGTGAGGCCCTGGTCCAGTCCGAAATTGACCTCGAGAATACTCGGATTATCAGTCCGGTGGCTGGCATTGTACTTCAGCGCAATGTCAACCCTGGCGAAAACACCAAAGTCGCTCAGCCTCTGATTCAAGTCGGAGTGCTCGAGCCAGCAATGATGGTTGCCCAGGTATCGGAGGACCGCATTGAAGACGTTTACCTTGGGATGAAAGCTGAAGTCGGAACAGACGCTTTCCCCGGGCTCGCTCTCAGCGGCACCGTCCGCAAGATTGATTTCAATGTCAACCAGGCCACTCGCACGTTTGGGGTATATGTCCAGCTTGACAACCCTAAAATACGCCTCAAGAAAGGCGTAACCGGATATTCACGACTCGAAAGCACTCGCATGGCGCTGGCTGTTCCGGATACTGCCATCATGAATCCTGTTGGCGACCGTGCCACTGTCTTTGTGGTCGACAAGAGTAATACTGCCCACCTCCGCCTGGTTCGGACAGGGTTCAGCATCGAAGGAAGGACTGAAGTACTCGATGGACTCGGGGTGGGGGAATCAGTAGTCACCGTCGGGCAGTTCGGTTTGCATGACAACGACCAGGTAGCAGCTAACCGTTTCGGGCCCTGGAACAAACCAGTGCGGGTGACACAATCCGCATTCTGGCACTCACCTCGCGAGCTCTATCGCTATTTTGCGAGCTCACTCGATTGACCGTCCTATCGCGCCATGTAGCACTCTCGTCCGTTTAGCCGGTTTCACCGCCTGAGTTACTATCGGCCCGTCTGCACGCCAATCGGTCCTACTCTATAACAGTTGTAACTCGCGTCGGAGGACAGACCCCCGCTGCGATCGTTGTTTCGAAGCCCACGCGACGATTTGAATGTCGGCCCCGGAGCGAACCATGAGGTCACGCTGGTTAGTCATTATCCTAATTGCGATTCTTGAAAGTTGGGCTGCCGCAGCAGCGGCTGGGACGCTCAGTATGCAAGATTGCGTTGTCCGCGCAATCGCATACAGCCCTACACTCGCCGCAGCGCGTCATGAGTTTAATGCTGCTCTTGAGAATCAAACCGAGAAACAGCGTGCTCTGTTGCCGGCTCTTGGAGCACAAGGAGGTGCATACGAAGTTAACGGATCGGCGATTACTCCGTTTTCGACATTGAAAGTATTCGAACCGGGCAATCCGTCTGGGCACGCTCATTGGGGGTCGGTCGGAATAGAGTCAATTGGTGTGACTTATCCGGTCATCGAGAATGGCAGCATACTTGGACTGAACAATCCACCGTCCGTAGACGCGGCACGGGCAGTGGTCGGACAGGAGATTGCGAAGATTTTGCTTGCCGAGCAGAAACTAATTTTCGAAACGGTTACTGAGTATTTGTACGGTGCTGCGTACCGCAACGAAATCCCCATGATGTCGAGTATACTGCGTCTCTCGCAGGAGCGATTCGAGATAATCAAGTACCAGGCTGAATTGGGACTCAAACTTCCGCAAGACATTGACCTTGCCCGCGCGGAAGTTAAATCGGCCCAGAGCGCTGAGGCCTCGACCATAATGAATGCCGACGACTCTATCTCGGCACTCGGTCGGCTGATTGGGCAGGCAAATGGCGATATAGCTATTCAGATCGCACCACCACCGATCCCCGAACTGCCGCGGCTTCATGAGATTCTTGATCGTGTCATGCCAGCACACCCAGCCTTACAGGTACAGCAGGGACAGATAGAGATAGCTCAGCAGCAACTGCGCATCGATAAGGCGGCGCTTTTACCCAGCGTGAGACTGAACACCGACTTTACTGGTGGCCAGAATTTGCAGTTTTTTCACGGCGGCACGCTGTCGAATTTTTTGTCGTTCATTCAGGTGGACATCCCGATTTTCGACTTCGGCAGGCGTAGGGCAGCAGTGCGCCGATCCAAGCAGGTATTAGCCGAACAGGAGGACTCGCTAAAAGGGATCGATCTGGAGCTGCGCGACACGATTTCGAGGACCTACAGTGACATTATCGACGCTGACCAACAGGTATCAGTTCTGCAAAATGAGGTCCTTAGAGCCACGAATGCGGCATTGCTGGCGGACGCCCAGCGAGATCAAGGGATCGCCGACGAGCTGACGGTCGTGGAAGCGCATATGAAAATGCAACTTGCCCGAATAAAGCTGAACCGGGGGCTGCTTATGTCGCGCCTGAAATATGCCGAGCTTCAGAACCTCAGCGGCGGTCTCTGGCACTGGGTAAATTGACGGTTTCTACTGGCTGGCACTGCATAATGACCTGCTCGAGTCACCGCTGGAGCTCCATGCAATCACCCCGTCGCTAGAAACGCGTGCGCGCGCCGTTTTGTAAAGCAAGAGCTCAGCGCTTTTCCAATGAAGCAATCGCAGCGCATCGTTAAGAACGTC
Organism: Candidatus Binataceae bacterium; assembly: GCA_024281015.1. Taxonomy (GTDB): domain Bacteria; phylum Desulfobacterota; class Binatia; order Binatales; family Binataceae; genus JAMXLL01. The sequence continues at coordinate 2,183 of JAMXLL010000329.1, read as the reverse complement.
CTGGCCGGAGGAATATCCACCTTATTGGGAGGGGCCCTGCAGGTGGTCGCTTTCCTGCTCATAGCTCGTCATCTCTCGGTCGCCCAATTCGGCATCTTCTCGTCGATGGCTGCGTTCGCTTTCGCATTGCAGCGGCTGGCGGACATGGGGATGACCAATATCCTGATCCGGGACATGGCGGTGGAGCCTCGACGTCTCGCGGAACTTTTGGGGGGAGCGCTATCGCTTTCTTGGTTGATAGTGCTCAGTTGCGGCCTGCTTATGTTCGCGGCTATTCCGATCCTCCCATTTGCACCCACGATCAGTGTGCTAACGGCCATAATGGCCTTTAGCGGACTTCTTCAATTTCAAGTCAATTGCTACGGGTCGGCCCTTCGCTCGCAGGAAGATAACGAACTCCACGCTGCTGGGTTTATGCTTCACAAAATCTGCTTGCTGGGATCGGTCCTCATCGCTGTTAAGTTCAGGCCAATGCTCTCCTCGTTCGTGGTCGTGTCTCTGTTGTCGACTATTGTTCAATGGGTATTTCAGCGATGGTTAGTAGGTCAGCGTTATGCACGCGCCCGCCTTAAGATTGACGTGCCAATGTGGAAGTACCTCATTGTCAATTCAGTTCCTCTGGGTGCCGCTGCCATGATTCGCGCGGTGGCCGAGCAGGTCGACATCCTGGTTCTCGCCTGGCTGGCTAGTCCGCGCGCTGTCGGGCTGTTCAGCGGCCCCTACCGCTTGACCACCGGAATCAGGCTCGTTCCTTTGGCGATGATGATTGCTTTGTTTCCCGTGTATTCGCGAGCGGCGCAAGATGCCAATGCTTCCGAGCAATTCGGTAAAGCTTACGAGCGGGGTCTCAAGGCGTTTCTGATCATGGGACTACCGATCGCACTTTTATTTATCCTCGAGTCCAGGCCCCTCACTATTGGCCTTCTCGGGGCCCAGTACGCGGATGCGGCGACTGGCATGCGCCTGCTCGGAATCGGTACGCTTTTGGTATTTGCTGGGACTCCATTCCCATTCTTACTGACTGCGTTGGATCGGCAAAATTCTGTATTTTTCAGCTCCGTAGCATCGTTTTTTATTCGCACTGTACTCGATGTTGTACTCACGCTGCGCTTCGGCTTCTTAGGCCCATGCCTCTCGGCGATATTTGCCGAGGCAGTCCTTATAGGCATCTGGATGTATGAGCTGTCTCGCGCTGGTTATGCTATTGCTCTTCCCGCTTTACTGTGGCGGCCGTTAGCGGGTGGCGTAGCTATGGCAGTTATCCTGCACATCTGTAGAACTAATGCTCTCACGGTCTTGGCACCGGTCGCGGTCGTGTCAGGCAGTACATACTTGATGACTGTCATCTCCCTGGGTGCTTTCTCTTACGAAGAACGACGCTTCGCAAGGGAGGGTTTGGGCTTTGCGGCGGTGTTCCTGGAGGGATGGTCGCGTGGTGTGCAGAGGAAAAAAGTTTAGTGAAAGTGATTATCGAGATTTCACGCAACGGTTCATCGCACTGAGTTCTCCGGCTTTTGTCTTAAGGATGCAATAGCAATGGCATATACCAAAATCGTCGTCACTATCGGTCCTGCTACATGTGATCGTGCCAGCCTGCTGGCACTGGCGGACGCCGGTATGTCTGTTGTTCGGCTCAATGGGGCTCACGCGGATCTCGACTGGCATAGGCACGTCATCAAACTGGTCCATTCGACACTACCTGGAGTACCGGTCCTGTTGGATATTCCCGGACGAAAGATTCGAACAGTATCGCTGTCGCACGAGCCGCGATTTTCGGCTGGGGATTGTATCGTGCTGACGACGGACCCGTCGCATGACGGGTGGGCGAAGATTCCACTAAATCACGCTGATCTTCACAATCATGTGAAAGCTGGCGATATCATTTTGGCAGACGACGGAACCTTGCGGTTTACCGTAGAAAAAGTCGAGGGCTCGGACATAATTTGCCGGGCTGCTAGATGCGGCACTCTCCGAAGCAAAAAGGGTATCAATCTACCGTTTCTCAAACTGAACACGGCGCTCGTGAGCGACCGGGACAGGAGCATGATCGAATGGGCGTGTGATCTCGAGGTCGATTTCATCGGCGTCAGCTTCGTCGAGTCAGCCGACCATGTGCAGCTGATACGCAATATAGTACGCGGCAATACACCATTGATTCTTGCAAAAATCGAAAACCAGAGTGG